>CAJPQT010000017.1 GCA_905372865.1 uncultured Centipeda sp. | reverse complement strand
ATGGGAGTCGAACCCACCTCTAAAGCTTGGGAAGCTTTCATTCTACCGATGAACTACGCCCGCGATGGTTGCTATGATAGCAGATTTGCCGCGCTTTGTCAAACGCGTGCGCTTACTCCTCGGGCAGGAGCATGGCGAGATCCGGCATGAGCTTCGTGATGTCGCGGATGAAGACGCGCAGGACGCTGACCATGACCTCGGGGTCGAACGCATCGGGATTGTGCGGGACGACGACATCGGCGAGGATGGCGGTGTCGGAGGTGAGGTAGAACTTGACGAGGCGGCTGTCCTGATTCTGCCGCATGAGCCAGCCCGTGAGGAGCATGGCGTTCGTGTCGTCGACGGCGTTCTGCGCGAGGCGGATGCGGATGGTGGCGTACGCCGTGGAGTCGATGATCAGGGCGATGGGCAGCCGCCGCTCCTCCGCCTCGATCTCACTCTCAAAGATCACGGTATTGCGGTCGTCGCCCGCCTCACGGATCTGAAAGCCCGTGATATTTTCCTTTTTGATGTACTCCTCGAATGTCTTGGCCGCTTCGATCACGACCAATCACCTCCCCGTTTTGCTCATTAAAATCATTTATCGTTCTTCGTAGACAAAGCTGTCGGTGCTCGGGTTGTAGCTCAGCGCATACTGTGCCGTCACGCCGCCGAAATCGGAAAAGAGTTCGGGGCCGAAATAGAGTGCAATGAACCGCTCGTGTTCGCGCTGCTGCACAAGGCCGATGGCGAGCTGAAAATCATCGGTGTTCGGGTGGTAGTAGTCGGCACTGTCCACATAGATGCGATACGTGCCGTCGACCGGCGACTTGCCGACGACGATGCCGCGCCCGGAGGCAGGCGGCGCACCCGGCGCACGCCACCCGATGCGCGTGTTGGCGTAGTAGTAAAAGAACGTCTGCCCGCCGCTCGTAAAGGCGCCCATGTCGCCGTAGAACAGTTTGCTTGTCGGAGCGCTGAAGTGAAAGACGTTCGTTTTGCCCTCCCAGAGGGTGAAATGCTGCTGCCCGCCCATCTGCGCGATGGTGGCCTTGACCTCGGTCTTGCCGATGCGGTAGTAGGCGCGGCGCACGTCCTTGTTGTTCCCCTCCGTTTTTATGGGGGTCACGAGGGGCGGTGTGCTCGGCGGTGGCGGCGGCGCTGCAGACACGGATGATGCAAGGAAGAGCGCGAGTGCCAGCGCGGTGATGAGGCTGCGAAATGTGTTCATTCACTCATCTCCCTCATTTTAATAATGATTTATTATAGCATAGAGGAGCGAAAAGGGGAAGAAAAAAGAGAGGGGCTGCTGCACGGAGCCGAAAAACTTCGTGCAGCAGCCCCTGCTGTCATGTTTGACATCCGCTGTAAGCGGCTCTTTCGGGCATGGCTTGTTAGGGAAGCACTGATAAATTCAGCCACGCCATCTTGACGCATCTTTTTTGCCCGCACTGTGCCCGCGATCCTCCACATAGCCCTGCTATGCGTCCGGTTTGCCTCCTTGTTCGGACGAAAAAATCTACGTCAATCTGACGGACTTCATTTTATCAGCGATTCCTTAGAACTTGTAGCTGCCCTTCAGCCAGAGGGTGCGCCCCGGCTCCGTGATGTGTCCGCCGGCAGAGATGCCGAGCGCGGGGATGGCGGCCTCGCTGTAGTTGACGAACTCGGCGTAGGTCTTGTTGAGGAGGTTGTCCACGCCGAGGGAGAACGTCAGGTTCTCGTCGGGACGGTAGGCGAGGCTGAGCGAGAGGATGCCGAAGCCGCCCGTGGGGCCGTAGTCCGTGCCCGTGACGCTGCCGTAGCCCCTATGATAGCGGTTCTGCTTGCTGACGAGCCGCCAGACCGCATTTGCCTCCGCCTTCTTGTGGCTGTACTTCGCCGTGAGATTCGCCTCGAGCGGGGCAATCTGCGGGAGCGGGGCATCGTTCGTGCGATCGTCGCCGCGCGTGTAGGCGAGTGATGCGCCGAGCGTCCAGCGCGGGGAGACCGTGCGCGTGACCTCCGCCTCGAAGCCGTAGAGCCGCGCGTCCACATTGGCATAGGGGGTGCGTGCCGTGGGACCCATGCCGATCTGCGGTTTGCGCAGGATAAAGTCGTCAATGTGCGCGTAGTAGAGGGAGAGACTTGCATTCGTCTTTTCGCCTGTATAGACCCAGCCGAGGTCGAGCTGTGTATTCTTCTCCTTGGCGGGACGTGTCGCGGAGGGTGAGGCGGTCTGTCCATTTACGCGGTTGCTGTATGCTGCCCATGTGTGGTACGCCTCCCAGTAGTCGGCGGGGCGCTCCGCGTGGCCGAGGCCGACGTAGAACGTCAGCGGCTGCTTCTTTGCGGTGTTTTCCCAGCGGACGAAGCCGCTGACGGCGTGATCGCTCGCACTGCCGGGAACGAGATTGCGCATGAGCATCCCCGTACCGTTGCGGAAGCGGGCGTTGTGGTAGTCCGTCTCCGTCCGATCATAGCGCAGTCCCGTGTGCAGGCGGCTGCGTGCGGCAAGGTCGCGGCTGTACTCGAGGAAGATGCCGAAATTCTTGATGTCCATGTCGTTGTTCGGCGAACCCTTCAGCCGTCTGTGCGCCTCGGCGAAATAGTGTGCGTCGCGGCGCAGATCGATGCCGACGGCGGCCGTTGTCTGCGGGGAGAAGCGCAGGTCGGTGACGGCGCGCATACCGTACTGCACGCGCTTGACGTCCGTGCCCATCATTCCGCCCGGACGGAATGTGTAGTTGTCCATGATGTGGTCGATGGTATCGTTGTTGAAATTCAGCGTAAGTTTCTCCACGACGGGCGAGAGATGCGCACGCTCGAACTTCACAGCGTAGCTGTCGCGGTCGAACTGGCTGCCGTCCATCATGCCGTGCGCGTACTTCGCCCAGCCGCGGCTGCGGTCGTAGGAGACCTCAAAGAGAGTGTTGGGGTCGGGGGTGAGACCGAGGATGCCCGTGAGGCTGTGGCGGCCGTAGCCGGAGTGGATGCGCCGCCCGTCGCCGTCCGCATAGTCGCGCGAATAGCTGCGCGTCTGGATGATGCGTGCGTAGCCCTCCGCACCGCCCGCTGTGACATCGGTCAGCTCGTCAAAGCGGTGGTTCGATGCGCCGAGGACGGAGATGTTGCCGCGTACGCCGGGCTTTTCGAAGCGCTCCGTCTCGCGTTCAAAGATGACGCTGCCCGCGACATTCGCGCCGTAGCGGACGGTCTGCGGCCCCTTGTTCACGATGATGCGGCTGAACGTCTCGGGGAACGCATAGGTCGATGTGGGGTCCATGCGGTTCGGACAGCCGCCCGACATCATGCCGCCGTTCATGTCCATCACCATGCGCGAGCCGCCCATGCCGCGCATCATCGGATCGCCGCCGAGCCCTCCCTTGCGGACGACGGAGAAGCCGGGGATGGTCTTGAGGTAGCCTGCGCCGTCGGCGGCGGGGATGGGCTGGCGCGGGCGCTGCGGATCGGTGGAGAGGGTGAGCGGCGATGCCGTGCGGTAGCCCGTGATGATGACCTCATCGAGGGTGAACTCGTACATTCCGTCATCAGCGGCAGCGGGCGTGCTGTTCATCGTGCTGTGCATATCCATCGGCATTGTTTGGGCTGCGTATGCGTGCGCACCAAAACATGCCGTGCTGAGCGCCATGCCGAGCAGAGCAAGGCGGCGGGGTGATCGGTTCATTCCGTATACCTCCTGTACAGCAGAAAATGAGACTTATTATACAATAGATAGCAGAATGATAGCACAATTCTGATAGGTAAATCAAATAGAAATATTTAATAGTAGAACGATATATGAGAATAGGATGCGAAAAAAATTCAGTGAAATGAAACAGCCTCCCCCATATCGTGCGGGGGAGGCCGGAAAACGGAGGTGATGTATCTCAGTGATGGAAGAGGCGGATGTGGGTCATCGCCATCGCGATGCCGTACTTGTCACACGTCTCAATGACGTTGTCGTCGCGGATGGAGCCGCCGCTCTGTGCGATGTAGGAGACACCGCTCTGGTGGGCACGCTCCACGTTGTCGCCGAACGGGAAGAATGCGTCCGAGCCGAGCGCGACCCCCTTGACGGTGCGGAGGTAGGCACGCTTTTCCGCACGCGTAAAGGGAGCGGGCTTCTCGGTAAAGAGCCGCTGCCAGTCCGCCGTGAGCAGGGCGTAGTCGTCCTCGTCACCCGCCGTGTATACGTCGATGGCGTTGTCACGGTCGGGGCGGCGCACATCGTCCTTGAACGGGAGGGCGAGCACCTGCGGGCTCTGGCGCAGCTGCCAGATATCCGCCTTGTTTCCCGCCAGACGCGTGCAGTGGACGCGCGACTGCTGTCCCGCGCCGACCCCGATCGCCTGTCCGTCGACGGCGTAGCAGACCGAGTTGGACTGGGTGTATTTCAGGGTGATGAGCGCGAGCAGGAGGTCGCGGCGGGCCTCGGCGGGGATGTCCTTGTTCGCCGTCGGGCGGTCGCTCAGACAGTCCTCTGTGATCGCCACTTCGTTGCGCTGCTGCTCGAAGGTCACGCCGTACACGTCCTTGCGCTCCAGCGCGGGCGGCGCGTAGCTCTTGTCCATCTGGAGGATGAGATAGCTGCCCTTGCGCTTGCTCTTTAGGATTTCAAGTGCTTTCTCCGTATACCCCGGCGCGATGATGCCGTCGGAGACCTCGCCGCGCAGGAACTCCGCGAGGCTCTCGTCACAGATGTCCGAGACGGCGGCAAAGTCGCCGTAGGAGCTCATGCGGTCCGCGCCGCGTGCACGCACATAGGCACGCGCCACGGGCGAGAGCTCGCCTTGCGGCGCATGGGTCGCCCGCGCGAGCGTATCGGAGAGCGGGAGGCCGAGCGCCGCACCTGCGGGGCTGACGTGCTTGAACGATGCGGCGGCGGGCAGTCCAGACATTTCCTTCAGCTCGCGGACGAGCTGCCAGCTGTTCAGTGCGTCGAGCAGATTGATGTAGCCGGGGCGGCCGTTCAGCACGGTGAAGGGCAGTCCTCCGTCCGCATAGACGCGTGCGGGGGTCTGGTTCGGGTTGCAGCCGTATTTCAGTGCGATTTCGTTCATTGTAAGCGCTCCTTTTTCGCAGTGTATGCTTTGCTTCCATTATAACGGCGCACGGGGAGATTTTCAACCGGGGAAGACGCGCCCCATCATACCTTTTGATTGCGCGCGGAATTGCCGGCATAGGCGAGCTGTGGTGCGCACAGGCGGAAGGTATAGGTCTCGCGGTCGACGATGCCGAGCGTTTCGTCGCTGTCGTAGAGGGCGAGCAGGAAGTCTGCCATCTCGGCGCTCGTGTGGTAGGTGCCGAACGCCTTGTCGTAGTCGTAGGCGGGGTTGTCGTTGGCGACGGCGCCGAACTCGGTCTGTGTTGCGGCGGGGGCGAGGAGCTTTGCACGGAGTTTCGCGCCGCGTGCGCTCAGCTCGTGGGCAAGCCCCTCGGTAAAGGCGCTGACGTAGAATTTTGTCGCGCAGTAGGTGACAACGGTCGGAACGATCTGGTAGCCGCCGACAGAGGAGATGTTGATGAGCTGCGCACCCGCAACATCGGCAAAGTCGCGCACAAAGAGCGTGGACAGGACGGTCAGTGCCTCGATGTTCAGGTGGATCATCTGCGTGATTTTGCCGAGCTCCTGTGCGCCGACGATGCCGTAGCTGCCGAAGCCGGCGTTGTTAATCCATGTTCCAATGGGGAGGGCCTTTACCTCCTCGTAAAGCGGTATGACATGTTCGGTGATGGAGAGGTCAGCGGTCTTGACGATGACATCAAGCGCCGGGTGTGCGGCAAGGATCTCTGCGCGCAGCGCGTTCAGCCGCTCTGTACGGCGTGCGATCAGGACGAGGTTCTGCCCGCGTGCGGCGAATGCCCTTGCGGCGGCAGCACCGATGCCCGCACTGGCGCCTGTGATGACGGTGTACTTCGTTGGTTGTTGGTTCATGATGAGATTCTCCTTGTTATCTATGGAAAGGACGTGCATGTCAGCAGGCAGATAGCGCCTCTGCGGGAAGCTCCTCGGGCATGTATAGGGGGGCGTGACGGCGGCAGGGGTTCCTTGCGCTTTACGCAGAAGCGATGCGAGAACGATAAAAGCGACAGGATCACAGTCGTTTCGTTCCTCGTCCATCGCTGCCTTTTGCACTTCGATCGACCGCCAATCGTACGGCAGCGTTGAGGATATTATAGCATATATCGATCCGTTGAGTGAGCAGAAAGAATCTGATATAATGAGTACAGGAGGGGATAATTTGGAGCAGGCAAAGAAACGCGATCACAAAATTATGATCACAGATATTGCCGTCAGCAAGGTTTCCCTTGTTGAGATTCCCGGATTTTCCCCAGCTCAGAATGAATCTCTAAGGACTTTGCATAAAGAACTGCTTCGCGATGCGCAGCTCCATAACAACAGCAATGAAGTTGCTTATGCTGTCCCGATAGATTTTTCAAGAAGGGTCGTAACCTACGGAAAAGAAGATCGGGTCTCGCTCCGGTTGAATACGGAACTTGCGTCTCTGAAAAAGAGCATCTATGCAAATGAGTTGATTCTCGCGCACAATCACCCTTCAACCTCCACTTTTTCTATCGCGGATATTGCTGCTTTTGTTTTTGACCCTCATATCGGGCTGATGACCGTAGTAACAAATCAAGGTGACGTTCATGTATTGCAAAAGGGAGAGTTTTTCGCGTATAATAGTACAAAAGAGTTGTTGGATTATTTGATTAAGAAGTACCGTTTACATGAGGATGGGACGGAATCTAATCAAGAGGCCGCTGCTCATGAGTTTTTGAAATCTTGCAGAAAGGCGGGTGTGTGGTATGGAAGAAGTAAATAAGCCGAGAAGTCTTATAGATGACAGACCTCTTACGCCCACGGAGTGCAGAAAACTCTTGCGCGGTGAGAGCATCTGGGGGACGTTGGAGGTACCAAGACAGCGTGAGGATTCCCATTCGGGGGCTCAGAAGCCTGTCGCAGTATAGGATATCAGAGCACTTTGCAGAAATGCAGAGTGCTTTTTGCTTGACAGAAAAGAGGTGCTATCACATGGAACGTATGGTAAAAATGGAGCCGTGCCCTCACGGCATTGACTACCTCGAAGGAAACAGTGAAGCGGATAGAAAAGTGTATTTTCAAAATACTGTATTTTTCTGTGCAGAAGGATTATAATAGGAGGAGAGAAAGAGAGGGGGATGCGCATGGTGCCGC
Source organism: uncultured Centipeda sp. (assembly GCA_905372865.1). GTDB lineage: Bacteria > Bacillota > Negativicutes > Selenomonadales > Selenomonadaceae > Centipeda. The sequence continues at coordinate 51,287 of CAJPQT010000017.1, read as the reverse complement.
GTCTGGGTCATATTGCTTTTTTGAATGTATTGCCGCTGACGTATGCGCTTGCGCACGGGGCTGCGGAGGGGCTGGATATCCTGCGTGCGACGCCCGCACAGCTGAACGGACGGCTGGAGGCGCGGAATCTGGATGTGTCGGGGGTGTCCTCGATCACGTACGCGCGGCACGCGGATGATCTGCTCATCCTGCCGGATGTGTGCATTGCCTCGGACGGCGATGTGCGGAGTGTACTGCTCGTCAGCCGCGTCCCTGCGGAGCAGATCGGAAATGCACGCGTTCTGCTCTCGGACAAGTCCGCATCCTCGCACGCCCTCCTCAAGATCATCCTGCGACGTACGTACGATGCCGCACCGCAGTACGAGACGCGGGCACTCGTGCCGGCCAATCCCGTGCCCGAGGGGGCTGCGGGTGCGCTCTTCATCGGGGATGATGCGCTCGAACTCTACCATCACCCGCCCGAGGGCCTCTATATCTACGACCTCGCGCGGGAGTGGAAGCGGCTGACGGGCACGCGCATGGTGTTCGGCATCTGGGCGGCGGCGCGGTCGTTTGCGGCGGAGCATCCGGCGGAGCTCAGCATGGTGCACGGGCGGATTGCGGCGGCGTTCCGTGACTGGGCCGCAGTAAAGGATGCGGCGATCGGTGCGGTGCTTGCGGATGGCAGGTTTACACGGGCGCAGCTCACGGAGTACCTCGGCCGCGCGGTGGTGTGGCAGCTCGATGAGACGACGCTCGCGGGGCTGCGTCTTTTCTACCGATACGCCGCGGAGGACGGGCTGATCGCGCGTGCGCCAACGATTGAGCTGGCACGCGTTTGACGTACCTCTTGCTTTATAGTAAAATATTCTTATCCATTTATGAGAGCCTTTTTATCGATAGGAGAGAAATGAAGGGAGCATGACGGAATGACGATACGAAAACTCCTGTGGACAGTACAAAAGTTCATGCGCGGGGCGCGGCGGTATAGGGAGCTGCGGCGCTTCCACGGTGCACTCGCGGTGGCGACGGCAGTCGCCGCAGCGGCTCCGCTCGCCCTCCATGCGCCTGCCGAGGCGGCGTACCTGCGTGTGGAGGAGGGGATGCGCGGCCCTGCGGTGCAGCACGTGCAGGAGCTGCTGATCAAGGCGGGCTATCTGGAGGGAGCTGCGGACGGCGTTGCGGGACCGCTGACGCGCGCGGCGATTGAGCGCTGTCAGACGGCCCACGGCCTCGTGGTGGACGGCATCTGCGGCGCTGCGACCTACCGCGTGCTCTCCGGCGGCGCGGAGTATGATCCCGCGGCGCTCGGCATCGTGGAGGAACACGCGCCGCAGGTGAGCCGCGGCGGCGGGCGCTCGGTCTACGTGTCCGCGACGGCGTACAGCGCGTACGATCCCGGCAACGGCAACCGCACGGCGACGGGAACCTTGGTGCGGCGCGGCGTGATTGCGGTCGACCCATCGGTCATCCCGCTCGGCACGCACGTCTTTATCCCCGGCTACGGCGAGGCTGTTGCCGAGGACATCGGCGGTGCCATCCACGGATACCGCATTGATGTTGCCTTTGATACGCACGCAGAGGCGCTGATGTTTGGACGGCAGGATCTCGAAATCTTTATCATGGAGTAGTTTGACGTTATTATGAATCTCTCGACAGAGCGGGCGAATGAGTGGATTCGCGCAGCGGCGGCGGCAGGAGCGTATTTTCTGACGCTCATCGCATGTTACATCAATATGGGGCAGGATATGGGCGCGGAGTATTTTCTCCCCGCGCTCCTTCCTGTCCTCGCGGCGCTTATGCTCATGCAGTATGGGACGGGCGTTCCGCTCTTCTCGCGCGGCATGCTCGGGGCGATGGTGCCCGGGCTGCTCTGGTGCCTTACCTTTCCGCTTCTCTATGCGTGGACGTATCAGCAGGACTGGTATCGCTCGCTGATCTTCTATGACTTTCTCATCGGGACGGCGTATATGCTCGTGCTCGCGGCACTGGGCGGTGTCCTTTTCCACCTTGGGCATCGGCGGCTGACGGCGGCGCTCCTCTCCGTGCTCGGCTTCCTCATGTCGCTCATCCCGCTGACGCAGATTGCCTACTATATGACGGTCTGGCATGCGCTCAGCCCGGCGTCGCTCATGGCGCTCTATCTGACGAACTGGCATGAGGCGGGGGACTATATCCAGTCGACGGTGGGGATCCTGCCCGCTGCGCTCGTTGTACTCCTCCTGCTGTTGCTCGTCTATCTCTCCTACCGCAGCTATCTCGTGTTCGCACGATGCATCTATCCGAGTGCGGAAGGATCGCGCATGGGCAGCCTTGTTCTCGTCATGATCGCTGCGGCAGGGATACACGTCGCACTCATCCCCGAGAGTTCGATTGCGGGCCTCTACAAAGATGTGACGAGCTATGTTGAGGAGACGCAGTCGTATAGCCTGCATCAAGACGAGAGATATGCGTCGCTCATCATCGATATGGAGAATACCCTTGCGACACGTGCGCCGGGGACGGTGATCTTCGTCATCGGCGAGTCTGCTTCGCGCAACTATATGCACTACTACACGCCGTCCTTCCCGTATGAGAATACACCGTGGATGGAGCAGATGGCGGCTGAGCGTGAGGGCTTCCTCGTCTATCGGAATACCTACTCCTCGTGGACGCAGACGGTGCCTGTTCTCGAGCGCGCGCTGACGGAGAAGAGCCAGTACAACGACAAGGAGTTCTTCGAGTCGGCATCGCTCCTCGATGTGGCGAAAAAAATCGGCTACCATACCTACTGGTTCAGCAATCAGGGGCGCTACGGGCAGTTCGACAGTGCAATCACGATGGTCGCGAAGACGGCAGACGTGGCGGAGTGGACGGATGATTCGTACACCTTTACGACAAAGTATGACGAGAGCCTGCTCCCGTATCTCACGCGCATTGACCCGAACGTGAATAACTTCATCGTCCTGCATCTGATGGGCAGTCATATCTACTACAACAACCGCTATCCTGATGAATGGGCGAAGTTCGCCGCCGAGGACGGCGAGTCCGCGATGACAAGCGCGCCGTCGTATGCGAACAGCATCCTCTACACGGACTACATTCTCTCGCAGATCTTCAGTTACGCCGAGAAGAATCTGAACCTCCGCGCGATGGTCTATTTCTCTGACCACGGCGAAAATCTCAAGATCTCACACAATCCCGACGTGTTCAGCTTCGATATGGTGCGCATCCCGTTCTTCATCTACCTCTCGCCGGAGTACCGCGCCGCCCTCCCGAACCGTACAGCGACGCTTGCCGCGCGGCGCGAGGCGTACTTTACGAACGATATGATGTACGATACCGTCTGCGGGCTGCTCGGTGCGCCGTCGAACCGCTACGATCCGCGGCAGGACTTTTCGAGCCCCGCCTATGGCTTTACGCGTGAGACGCTGACGACGATGTTCGGCAACCACGCACTGACCGAGGACACGACGGATGAGGAGATTGGCACGGAGGGGACGACGAAAGCGCCGTAAACAAGGGCTGCTGCACGAAGTTTTCTCGCATCGTGCAGCACATCCGATCGATTGAAACTTCATACGTTCCAAAGGAGGATCCATCATGCACTTCTACTGTGAGCGCTGCAAAAAGGAATACCCCGTCGCAACGCGCGCCTATGCGTGCGAATGCGGTGGGCTTTTTCGTCTGTATCAGAGCGCAATGGATGCGGAGGATCGCCACGAGGCGGTGACGCTCGGTGAGGTGGAGACACCGCTCCTGCCGCTCGTCATCGACGGGTGCCGCTTCTATTTCAAGATGGAGGATCGCCAGCCCACGGGCTCGTTCAAGGATCGCGGGGCGAAGCGTCTCATCGGCGAGCTCGCGCACCTCGGCATTGACCGCGTCGCTGTCGACTCGGCGGGCAACGCGGGCGCAGCGGTCGCGGCGTACGCAGCGGCGGCGGGGATCGCATGCAAGGTCTACGTGCCGGACGATATTTCTGCCGAGCGTGCCAAGCAGATCACCGCGTACGGAGCGGAGGTCGTGCGCGTGCCGAACGGGCGCATGAACGCGAGCAGTGTGGCGCGTGCGGAGCTCGGCAGCGACTACTATGCCTCCCATGTCTACAATCCGCTCTTTGCCGACGGCATCAAGAGCATGGCGCATGAGATCTATCACCAGCTGGGTGACAGTGTGCCCGACTACATCATCGTCCCCATTGGGAACGGATCCCTCCTTCTCGGGATCTATCAGGGCTTTGCGGAGCTCGGCCGCCTGCCGCATTTTGTCGGCGTGCAGAGCACGAAATGTGCGCCCGTGGTCGAGGCATTCCATGACCTGCCCGAGACACCGCGCAAGAACACCATCGCTGAGACCATCCGTGTGGGCGCACCGCCGCGGATGGACGATATTCTGGAGGTACTCCGACACAGCGGCGGCGATGCGGTCGCCATCGAGGACAGCGAGATCCTCAAGGCGGCAAAGACCCTCAACCGCCGCGGCATCTACGCTGAGCTTACGGCGGCGGCGGCACTCGCGGGGGCACGGACATTTTTCGCGGACGGTATGCCCGACAACTACCGTGTCATCATCCCTGTGCCCGGCAGCGGGCTGAAGCGGTAGTCTATGCTGCACGCCATCATTGACATTGGCTCGAACACCATCCGCATGGCGGTCTATCAAATCGAGGGCAGGGCGTTCACGCTCCTCCTAAAGCGCAAGCATACCGTCGGCCTCGCAGGCTATCTCGATCACGGGCGGCTCGTGCGCGAGGGGATTGAAAAGACCGTCAAGATCCTGTGCGGATTTATGGAGTTTATCGAGACCTTCGGCATCACGCGTGTTCACGCATTTGCGACGGCGGCGCTGCGCTCCGCGACGAACAGCCGCGCAGCGACCGAGGAGATCATGCGACGCACAGGCGTTCACATCCGCATCATCAGCGGTGCGGAGGAGGCGGCGTACGACTTTGTCGGAGCCACCGCAAGCATAGCACATGCGGATGGCATCATGGTGGACATTGGCGGCGGCAGTACCGAGATCATCGCGTATGAAAACCATGAAATGCGGGGGCGGTGGAGCCTGCCTCTCGGCTCGCTTGCTCTGAGCAAGGTGCACGTTGCGGGCCTGCTCCCGACCCCCGACGAGTGCGCGGCAATCCGACAGGGGGTGGAGGACATCCTCGCGGGTGTCCCCGACGTGCGTACCCTGCGTGCGGCGCACATGGTCGGATTGGGCGGTGTCCTCAGCAGTGCGAGCCGTATGCACGGGCTGCTTTATCCCGACGAAACGCCGCGCCTCCTGCGCGTCGCACATTTTCCCGCGATGATCGAGATGTTCGGCAGCGGTGCATCCCTCAGCGAGGAACGTACCGCCGTCCTCCTGCGCTCTGCCCCCGATCGCCTGCACACCATCATCCCCGGCATGATCGCCGCCCATACCCTTGCCGACACCTTCGCCGCAGAGGATATCCTCTACAGCGACTCGGGCGTGCGCGAGGGATATATATGGAAGGAGATCATCGGAGTGGAGAAATGCTTTTGACGCAAATGCATCGGTCTCTGTGAAATGCTATGAAAAATGCCCGCCCGCGAACGTGCAAACATTCGTGGGCGGGCATTTTCGGCTGCTCCGGCAGAGGCAGGGGGCTCCCAATTTTGGAAAGCACTGAGATCAGAGCTTTCCGCGCAGCACCCCCATTGGGGGCTGCGGACGAATATATATCATTTGTAAGGGCGAAGCGTGTTTTGGATTTTGGGTGTGTGCGTGCGGACGGGGAATTGACGCGGCATATGTCTGCGGCAGGATGGTATACGGTGCTGTCTGCATCCGCACCCTGCGTTAGGGGATGCCGTTCGGTGTTTTCGCGTTCGCGTTGTGCGCGGCGAAGCGCGATGGCGGTCTCTCCCGCCTGCCCCGCGTTTGTCCGTGCTGTGACACTGTCCGCAGATGTCGGTTGACGGCGCGGGGGTGATATTTGGATCTCCGCTCCTGGGGAATCCATACCAAGGTTTTGGGTTCTGTGTGCGTACACACAGAGGGGCGTGCAGCCTCTTTGTTCATCTGCACCTGAACCGGGAGTATATCCCTGCCCCTGCCGGAGCAGCCGAGTAATGATTTTATTGTGATTGGGATGCCCCGCGCGAACACCTCGTTACGCAAGTGATCGTGTGCTTATTCGCCTAAATACCGGCGCACTTCTTAAACGCGCTTTGCTTGGACGAAAGAAGTACGCCGGGGGCGAAACGCCCCCTTTACTCACTTGCTCCACTAGGGTTCGCTGTTGGGGCATCGCCAATCTCTGTAACGCTGCTTTCCTGTGTTCTGCGGCTCAGGCTAAAACGATTTACTTCCCCTCCAGCAACTCGATGATCTCTGCGAGGGCACTGCCTGCGTTGCCGCAGATGCGCTCGTAGATAAGGCGTTCTGCGGGATCTTCGCTGATGGTGCTCGCCGGGATCGGGAGCTGCAGCGCGAAGTCAACTTCGGTGCGCACAAGTGCCTCGTCGAGGGCGCGGGAGGTGTCGGCTGCCGTTTTGGCAAGCGCGTCCTGCATGCGGCGGGCGGCGTTCCGATCGTAGTCGATCGTCTTGACCACCTCGATGTCGTAGCAGTAGGGCGTCTGATTGCCGTCCTTGTTAAAGACGTATCCCCTGCCCGCGCCGCGCCTCATCCTGCTCTCGGAACGCTGCTCCGCCATGTGCGCGAGCGTACGCAGGAAGCGGCGGCGTGCCTTGTTCTCCTCGGCGGCGGTGTCGAAGTTCAGCGGGATCGCCGCCTTTGCCGCCGTGATGGCGCGTCCGAGCCGCTCCTTTTCCTCCATGAGCGCGTGCCACGCACGCAGCACCGTCATGGGGGTGTACGCCATGCGCGACTTCTCGCTGCAGTCCACAGATTCATCCGCCTGCTCGGGGACAACCTTGCTGCGGAGGTGCTTCTCCGTCACCGTCATGATGTTGTCCGTGTCGTCCAGATACGAGGCGGCTTCCTCCATCAGGCGGCTGAGTGCCTTCTGCATCTGGAATGCTTCTTTGAGATTCATGCGGTCCTCCTTTGGGTTCTTTTCACTCGATTAAATTCGCGTATACTGCATGATGTTTGAGCTGTTTTTTTTCTCGGGTCTGGCAGTCCGAATGCCTCCATCCTTCACCATCTCGTAGAATGTCTTGCCCAGCGTCAGCTTCGTGCCGCGGCTCATTGTCCAGTCTGTACCAAAGAGTGTCTTGAGGTCGAATGCTGTTCCAGGCGCGAGTGACTCTACGCGACGCAGCGCTTCGGCGTAGGCGGCAGAAAGTTCATTCTCATCGCCGAGGAGACGGCTGCGGACGTACACGGGGATGGGCTGCCCCGCCTCCTTTGCCTTTGTCTCGATGACGGTGTACTCGTCCTCGTTCAAGAGTACCTGGATATTCTTCATAACGTTGCTATTCTTCATGATACTCCTCCTAAAATAGTCCGTTGTTCGATGATGTATGCAGTTATCTGTGAACATATTAGGATTATATATCGTCTGATTGACAATGTCAAGCGGTGAAAGAAAATTTTTTTAGTGCTTGAAAGAGGACTGCTGTTTCGTTATTATATCTTTAATCAGACATGGCTTTCAACAACTTTTGAAAGGTGGGAGTACAATGTATCAACGAGCATTGGACGAAAAGATAGTCAAGGATTTCCAAGAGGGAGGCGTGCTTCACGATCTGCTCGACTATGTGCAGAGTGACGACACACTCGATTTGGAATTTCGTGGCGAGGGACGGGCGAATATTTACTATCGCGGCGGCAGTCTCTTTCGTATTGAGCGGAGCGGCGATGGCTATACGCTCACGTTTGATACAAAGTACTGTACTGCGTGTGATGAGGGGATGGAAAAAACCCCTTTGGTTCGTGCGGCAGTCGGGCTTATACCGCTTTATAAGCATGCGATGGATGTCTGGTTCGCGAAGAATCGAAAATATGAGCGTGAGTTCCAGCAGGTGGTTGTGCGTGAGAACAACCGCCATGGGGAGATCTCACACGCCTCGGATTACTATATCACCGACGTGGAGTATGTCTCTGACGAGAAGAGCGCGAAGAATGCACGGTTTGATATGGTTGCAGTCAAATGGCTGTCGACTGCGTCTGCGCGTAAGAACGAGAGCGCGCCGACACTCTCTGTGATAGAGATGAAGTACGGGGATGATGCCTATGATGGGGGCGCGGGACTCGAAAAACATCTGAGTGACTTTGATGCCTTTGTGCGCGGCGCAGAGATGGATGCGTTTTGTGTGGATATGGCAAAGGTGTTTCGACAGAAATGTGAGCTTGGATTGATTCCGGATATGGCAGAGAAAAAGCATGATATTCTTATTTCGAAAGGGGATATGGAGCTCATCTTTCTTATCGCGAATCACGACCCGGATAAGACGAAGCTGGGGACGGTCGTCGACCGGATTGCGGAGCTTGCGCGCGAAAGGGCGTATCCATTTGCGATCAAATTTGCCACAGCTTCTATGATGGGCTACACACTCTATGCCGATCAGATGAAGTCGCTTGAAGAGATGCAGGAATTCCTCAATAAAAAAGCATGAGCACACACGAAACCGCGCCCCTCCGAACGATTCGGAGGGGCGCGGTTCTATGTCGTATGCAAATGTCGATATCCGCGTGCTCAGTCCTCGGCCTCGCCCATCCACTCGTCGTCAAAGATGGGCGCGTTCTTGACGAGGGCGACGATCTCCTGGCGGATCTTTTCGATCTCCTCGGGGGAGAGGACTGTGGTGAGCGGCTTTGCGAGCAGAGAGCCGATGTAGGCGATGTCCTCCTCGTGCATGCCACGCGTGGTCGGATTCGAGGTCGACAGGCGCAGCGCGTGGAGGAAGAGGCCGGAATTCATGGTGGGCACGTTTTCGAGCTTGACGCGGATGCCCATCTGTCCGATGGCTTTGACGGCTGGGACGATGTCGATGCCGGCAGCGGCGGAGACAAGGGCGAGATGGCTGTCCGTACCGCCGCAGAGGACGGATGCGCCGTGGTCGGCGAGGGTGCGTGCGAGCACCTGCGCGTTCTTGACGACCTGCGTGGCATAGCTGCGGTAGCGGTCGCTGCCCGCCTCACGCAGGACAACGCCGAGCGCGGCGAGATGGTTCATGTGCAGCGCCTCGTGCCCCGTGTTGATGACGGTGGCATCCATGCGTGCGGCGAGATCCCTCTTTGTGAGGACGACGGCACCGTCGGGGCCGCGGAGGGAGTCGCGCGTGGAGAAGGTGACGATGTCGGCGAGCGGCACGGGTGAAGGCACGAGCTTGGCGGCGACGAGGCCGACGCTCTGGCTGATGTCGACCCAGAAGTATGCGTCGACGGTCTGTGCGATCTCATAGAGGATCTGGTAGTCGATCGTGCGTGGGTAGCTGACGGGGGAGAAGATGATAAGGCGCGGCCGTACGCGCTCTGCCTGTGCCCGCACGGCACCCCAGTCGATCTCCTGCGAGCCGGGCTCGATGCCGTAGTTCTCGAATTTGTACGAGAGGCCCGTGACGTGGTCCTTTTTCCGCAGGTTGAAGGAGAGGACGGTGTCGCCGGGCTCGAGGAGTGCCTGAAAGACGACGCGCGAGGCAGCGACGATGTTGCCGAGACGGACGATGGCGTGATCGCTGTGGAAGAGGTCCATCGCGCGCTGGCGGACGATGGCATCGAGATGCAGGCCGCCGCCTGTGGTCTCGTCACTCCGATCGAAGAAGCTGTTCGTGAGTATGCTGCCCTCGAGGTACTTCGCGAACGGTGACATGGCGTTCATGTTCGGCATGAGCGAGAGGGTGTAGCGCTGACGCTGACGTTCCTCCTCGAGCAGTGCGTAGATCTCGGGGTCGAACGTCTTGAGGTGACTGACGACTTCTTCACGTTTCATGGGCAATTCTCCTCTTCGATACATGGGGGCTCGGCCCCACAAGGTTCTCGTTCTTATTTGTCTAGTATAACACAAATCTGCCGCTTTGGTCACGCATTTGTGGACGCTTCTGAATATTTTTATGGGCAATCAAAACTCCCGCATGGGCCGCAGGCACACATGCGGGAGCGGTAGAGCGTGCGGATGCCTTTGTCCGCACCGATGGATGGGTGATATTTTTATTGGAACAGGTTCTTGAGAATGTTTCGGCGTTCGCTTGCCGCATGCGCATGGACGGCGATACCCTCCCCCGAGGCGGGGCAGTCCGTTTGCGCCATCGCATCGAGGTTCATCCATCGGTCGGAGAAGAGCGGCTTATCCATGATGAGCTTGCCGATGCTCATACGAAGTGCATCCTGCTGCATCTCACTGAGCGGACCTGAGAGTACGCCGGCGAGTGCATCGGCGACGATCTCCATGTCCCCCTCTGTGAGGCCGCGTGTTGTCGGGTTCAGTGTCGAGAGGCGCAGTGCCGAAAGGATGAGCTGTGGACGCATGGTCGGGATCCGATCGGGCTTTACATAGAGCCCGATCTGCGCGAGTGTATGCACGGCATCCATGAGATCGACCCCAGGTGCGGGGGCCGCCAGTACGAGATGCGTCTCGGTACCGCCGCACAGGAGCGCCGTCCCCCTCTTTTCGAGTGCTGCGGCGAGTGACTTGCTGTTTGCGAGCACCTGCTCGCCGTAGGCGCGGAACTTCGGCTGTGCGGCGGCGTGCAGGGCAAAGGCGAGCGCTGCGAGACGGCTCGTATGCAGTGCCGTGTGTCCCGTGTTCGCGACGGCGGCATCCAGCTGCGGTGCGAGGTCCTCTCTGCAGAGGAGGATGGCACCGTCGGGGCCTCGGAGCGAGTCATTGGTCGGGAAGGTCACTACGTCGGCAAGCGCAACGGGCGAGGGTATGAGACCTGCCGCCACGAGACCGACGCACTGCCCGATGTCCACCCAGAGATAGGCACCTACGGCGCGTGCAATGGCGGCGAGGCGTTCGTAGTTCGGAATGCACGGATAGCTGACGGGGGAGAAGACGATGAGACGCGGCTTGATACGCTCTGCGATCTGTGCAACCTCATCCCAGTCCACCCGTTGAAGACCTGGATCGATGCCGTAGTTTTCAAAGTGGAAATTCAGCCCCGCACAGTGCTCCTGCTTGCGCATGTTGAACGAGAGAACGGTATCCCCCGGCTGCAGCAGACCGAGCAGTGCCACGCGTGAGGCTGCAGCGATGCTCCCGAGGCGCACGATGGCGTGCGCGCCGTGAAAGAGTTCCTGTGCACGTGTGCGCACCAGTTCCTCGATGAAGTGTTCGTGATGTGCCGTGCAGACCTCTGCGCCGCTGTTGGCGAGGGGACTGCCCTCGAGGAAGGCGGCGAGGGGCGACATGGCGCTGTCGGTCGGGATGAGCGAGAGCGTATAGCGCTGACGGTGGCTCTCATCCTGCAGGAAGCCATAAAGCGTCGGATCGAATGCCTTCAGATGGCTGAGCAGATCTTCTTTTTTCATGGTAGTTCTCTCCTCATAGATGCACAATGACAGGCATATTGGATGAATACACCTGTCATTTATGAACAGCTCTGCTTTTCAGTTCGCATGGTTCACGGTCGTGCATGATGAGGAGCCGATGCTCCTGCCGCCGTTTATATGTAGTATATCAGCTTAGAACGGCCAGACGAGCGGGATGACGACAAGGCAGACGATCAGCGAGACAACGACGAGCGGAACGCCGACCTTGACATAGTCCATGAATTTGAACTGGCCAGGCCCGAGGACGAGGGTGTTCGGCGGGGTTGCGACCGGCGTTGTGAACGCGCAGGATGCTGCGATGCCGATGGCCATAACGACAGGATACGGCGAGACACCGATGGTCTGGGCGATGGAGATCGCAATCGGCGCGAGGAGCGCCGCCGCCGCCGTGTTCGACATGAACTGCGTGAGACCGCAGGAGAGGACGAACATTGCCGCGACAATGACCATGGGGGCAGGGTTGTCGCCGATGAGCCCGACGACGAAGTCAGCGATGAGCTTGCCCGCGCCGCTGTGATCCATGGCACTGGCGAGCGGGAGCATTCCCGCAAAGAGGAAGATGGTCGTCCAGTCCACGCCCTGGTATGCCTGCTTCTCCGTGAGACAGCCCGTGAGGACGCAGAGGAGGCCGCCGATGATGGCGGAGGTCTGCATGGGGACGTTGATCTGCTTTTCGAGGACCATGGCAATGACGACGCCGATGAGGATTGCTGCGCAGATCACCATCTTGCGCGGATCCTTTGCCTCCTCCTCTTCGCCGGCGACGGCAGTGCTGTGCACGAGCTTGTGCGGGCACAGCTTGCGCCCAATGGTCAGCATGTAGATCATGCCGACGATCGAGAGCGGAATGCCGATCCATGCGAACTCGAAGAAGCCGAACGGCGTGAGGCCGCTCGCGCCGAGGGTTGCACTCATGAGGATGTTCGGCGGCGTGCCGATCATCGTGATCGTGCCGCCGACGTTTGCCGCGACGGCGAGCGCCATCAGCTGCGGTGAGACCGGCAGTTTTGCCGCAGCGCAGATCTGGATGACAACGGGCATGAGGCAGGCGACCGTCGCCGTGTTCGAGGACACGGACGAGAGGATAATCGTTATGAGCATTAGTGCCGCCATCAATGCACGTTCGTCATTGCCCGATTTTTTGACGACCGCGATGCCGATTTTTTGTGCGAGCCCCGTCTGGAACATCGCAGCACCGATGATGAACATACCGGCGAAGAGGACAACGGTGGAGTTCGAGAGCCCCGAGAAAACCTGTGCGGGGGTGAGCACCCCCAAGAGCCCGAGCGCGATCGCCGCACCCATTGCGGTGACGGCGAGTGGGATGATCTCGGTGGCGAAGAGGAACGCCGCTACGCCGAGAACGCCCAGTGTGAGCATTGCTGCATCCATGAATACATCTCCTATTCATATAATAGTTCTCAAGAATGCCCGCCCGATGCGCAGACGAGCGCTTCTCAATAGTTTCCATAAAAATACACGGAAACTTTCTTTCGACAAATTCTTATAATTCTCTCTCTTCCTTTGGATTCCTGCTAGATTTTGCACGAATTTCCCATGAAACTTTGACATTGAAAACATAAATAACGGTTATGCTTTGAGTATATTCATATATCGCAGTTCCTATTTTTCGGAGGAGAAACATACTGCTGTTGGCGGATAAAATGTAAAAAATCTTGACAACACTGATAGGGTTTAATTATACTGTCATACGATCTTATTCGAACTTCATAAGCAGATTCGGTACCCCTCGGGGTGTAACAGGGAAATCGGGGAGCGCAGTCTACGCTGCGGCTCCACAAGCCGATGCGGTCCCGCCGCCGTAATGCTGAGGATGCTCCAATATGTCACTGGGAAACCGGGAAGGCGGAGCGGACGAAGATGCAGAGCCGGAAGACCTACCGAATCTCGTGCGCCGGAGTGCTGTGCCCCATGGGGGGGCCGTACTCCTCTGCATCCTGCGATGGACAGGACGGCAGACTTTTTTCGTGTGAGAAAGTCCCGCCTGCTGCGACGGGGCTTTTGTATGTAACGATGCTGTGCGAGGTTGGGAGATCATGTATTTGGGGGAGCACGGAATAGATTCGTGCGCATCAAGGAGGAAATGGACATGACAAAACGAAAGCTGGCGCTTGCGGTTGCTCTTGCGGCCGTCGGCTCGGTATGGGCGGGCGCAGCAAGCGCTGCGGAGAAGTCGGAGAGCATGAACACCTACGAGCTCGCACCCGTCGAGGTGGAGGGGCAGCGTGCTGCAGAGACGACGAGCGAGGGCGATTTTGTTGCGCGCGGCGGCTCGGTCGGCATCCTCGGGGACAAAGACACGATGGAGACGCCGTTCACGACGACGAATGTTACGCAGGAGACGATCAAATCCTTCGGCGATCCCTCGCAGCCACTCGATAGCGTGCTCGCGATCTCGCCGTCCGTGCGCGCGACGGGCAGCGTTCTGCACAACGACTTCCAGCTGCGCGGTTTCCGCTCGAACGGCAGCAGCAGCTACGTCAACGGCATCCCCGATATGTTCACGCAGTTCAATGCACCGACGTACGTCGTTGACAGTGTGGACATTGTCTCGGGGCCCAACAGCGGGCTCTCGGGGAACGGCACGCACTACGAGTCCAACGCGGCGGGCGGCATGGTGAACTTCGTGACGAAGCGTGCAGGGAGCACGCCGCTTACGCGCCTGACGCTGACCCATTCGGGGCAGGGCATGGCGGGGGCGTACTTTGACCTCGCACGCCGTTTCGGCGGGAACAAAAACTGGGGCGCACGCCTCATGGCAGAGAAGGTGGACGGCGAGACGGCGGTCGACGGGCAGAAGGTGAAGTCCGCGAGCGTCTATATCAACATCGACCACGCGGATGAAAAGAGCAAGACGAACTTCTTTACGGGCTACCGTCAGAACGAGGTGGTCGGTGGGCAGCGCTGGTTCAAGCTCGGCTCAGGGGTCACGCGTTTCCCCTCCGTGCCGAAGACATCGCGCGACTACGCCTTCAAGGGGATGGACAAGTCCTCCTACGGCTGGCTGATGACACTCAACCATGAACAGAAATTCGCGAAGGACTGGAAGTATTTCATCAACGCGGGCACGATGGAGAACAAGCTGAATCAGAACGTCATGTATCGCTTCAGTGCGATTACCCTGCTGAACGATGCTGGTGATTTCATCCTCGAGCAGCAGCAGACGACGACCCCGCAGAAGGCGCACTACCTCCAGCTCGGGGTCAGCGGTAAGCTGCGTGCGGGTATCACGGAGCATGATTTGACGCTTGCCGTGGATCGCGCATGGCGTGAGCGCTCGGCGGCAAAGGCAGCGGGCAGGATCTCCAACCTTGGTACGGGCAATATCTACTCGGGGCTCATCAACCAAATTCGAGCGCCGCATACGGACTATGAGCCGTATCTCGCCAACAAGACGAAGACAAAGGGGCTTTCGTTCGTTGATTCCATTACGGTGAACAAGTGGAATGCGCTCCTCGGCATCCACTACCACTCCTCGGACGCAACCACGTATAACACGGCAGGAAGAACGACCTCGCGTGTCATTGCGAGCGCCACGACACCGACGTATGCGCTTACGTACCGTCCCACGGACAAGATTTCGGTCTACGGCAGCCATGCGGAGTACTTTGAGTCGGGGACGATTGTCGGCAGCGCATATCACAACAACAACGCGATTCTGCCGCCGGCAAAGACGAAGCAGAACGAGATCGGCGTAAAGTATGCGAACAGGGACATGCTCTACACACTCGCGTTCTTCGATATCGAGCAGGCGAACAACATCCGCGTCGACCGCGGCGGATTTGCCTATCTTGAGCAGAACGGCAAGCTGCGCCACCGGGGCATCGAGCTGGGCATTGCCGGCAAGATCGCACCGAAGTGGTCTCTGGCATTCGGTGCAGCCTACATGGATGCGTTCTACGACAAGACCGCCGGCGGGACGCGCGACGGCGTGACGGAGGATGGACAGCCGCGCTGGAATGGGACCCTTATGGCGAGCTATGCGGCGGACAACAAGTTCAGCGCATTCGCACGCATGACGTATACGGGCGGCGCCTACATCCTCTATGAGAAGTTCAAATCCCCGTCGACCACGGTGCTCGACCTCGGCATGACCTATCGGACGAACTTCGGCAGCGTACCAGCCACGATCGGGCTGACCATCTACAATGCCCTGAACAAGGAGTACTGGATGGTCTCGCGCGGCGACAACAACATCTATCTCTCGACTCCGCGCACGATTGCGCTGTCTGTTGCGATGGATCTCTAAGGAATTACAGATAAAGAAGAAAGGGCAGAAGGGGCTTCTGCCCTTTTTGTCACAGAATGGAAGGGAGGGAAACCGATGCGATACCTGCGTGTCCTCCTCCTGTTCGTCCTCCTCCTCGCTCTTGCGGGCTGTGGGCAGACCGGCGAGCAACGGGGGAGTGAGACAGGAAAAGCCGCAGATGATACGATCGTCCTTGCGGCCTATCGCCATCTCGCGCCGGGCGAGAAGGACGGCTTCTACTGCAGCCGCATTCTGAACGTCTGGGAACCGCTCATCACCGTGAATGAGGAGACGGGCGAACCCGCACCGTGCCTCGCGACCTCATGGGAGATGCAGGATGAGGGGCGCGTGTGGGTGTTTCGGCTGCGCGAGGGCGTGCGGTTCCACGACGGCACGGACTTTACCGCGCAGGCGGTTGTGGACAACCTTACATGGCTCGGCAAGGCGGTGCGCACGTCCATCTTCTACCTGCACAACATCAATCTCTACTATCCCCATCTCGAACGCGCGGAGGCGCTCGATGTGCATACCCTGCGCCTGACATTTTCGCAGCCGAACATCAATCAGATCTACAATATGATGAACTTCGGCAGTGCGATCTATGCGCCCTCCTGCCTCGCGGACGACGGCGGATTTACGGGGACGGCGCTCGGCACGGGGCCGTTCCGCATCGCGGAGAATGTGAAGGATCGCTATGTCGTGCTCGAGCGCAATGAGGACTACTATGGGGAGAAGGCGCGTGCACAGCGCATCATCGTGCGCAGCATCCCGAGTGCGGACGTGCGCTTCGCCGCGCTCAAGGCGGAGGAGATCATGGGGGTCATGGATATCAGCGCCATGCCGCCTGTGCTCGCGGACGAACTGGCGCAGGACGAGCGCTTTGCCGTTTCGGTCAGCCCCTCGATCATGGTGCGCTATCTCGCGTTCAACGGAAAGAAGCCGCCGTTCGACGATGTGCGCATGCGCCGCGCCGTGAGCCTCCTGCTCGATCGCCGTCAGCTCGTGACTGCACTCTACCTCGGCTATGCACAGCCGACGGTGAACATCCTCAGCGTATCCAGCCCGTTTTACCGCGACTTCCCCGTTGTGCAGGATGTGGCGGAGGCAAAGCGGCTTGCACGTGAGGTACTCGGAGATCGGCGCATGGAGATCGTCTACATGGTGAACGGTGCCGATCCCATCCAAAAGGGAGAGGCGGAACTGGTTGCCTACTGGCTCGCGGAGCTCGGCCTGGATGTCCGCATCGAGGCGCTGGAGCAGGCGATGCAGCTCGCCGCCCTGCGGCGCGGAGACTATCACATCGCACGTGCGCAGCAGGGGCTGCCGAACGGGGATCCGATCTACATCTTCGAGGCATTCTTTACGCCGAAGGGTGCCCGCAACAAGGCGATGTCGCTCGGCTACGAGAACGCCGAGGTGCAGCAGCTGCTGAAGGATCTCACGACCGAGACGGATCCGGCTGCGCGCCGTGCGGCATTCGATCGTCTGCAGGAGATCGGTGTGGAGGATCAGCCGGTTGCGCCGCTCTATTTCGATGAAAATATTGTGGTTTACAACGCGGCACGGCTTACGGGTTACCGTGCGCTGCGCTACGGGGTGTCTCTTGCGGAGGTGGGATGGCGATGACAATGCTTCAGCGATATATCTGCCGCCGTCTGCTCGGGATTGTACCCGTGCTGTTCGGGATCAGTCTGCTTTCGTTCGCTCTCGCACAGCTCTCGCCGGGCGATCCTGCGCAGATCATCCTCGAGAGTGCCGGCGGGGTGCCGAAGGAGGCGGATGTAGAAGCCCTGCGCTCCTATCTCGGGCTGGACAAACCCGCCTATGTGCAGTATGGGCTCTGGTTGTGGCGGCTCCTGCATGGAGATGGCGGCATGTCCTTCCATCTGGGGATGCCGGTCTTTGATGCCCTGTTGGAACGCTTGCCCGTGACTGTGGCTCTGGCCGCCGCAGCGCTCGGCTGGGCCGTGGTGGGCGGCATCGGGATGGGACTTTTGATGGCGCGTATGCGCGGGACGATTGTCGAGGCTCTTGTCCGCGGTGTGACACAGCTCATGCTCGCAGCACCCTCCTTTCTCATAGCAATCCTGCTCATCCTCGTCTTTGGTGTGTGGCTGCGTGTTCTGCCGACGAACGGCGCGGAGATGGCGGCGGGCTACATCCTGCCGTCGCTTGCACTCGCACTTGTGACGCTTGCGATGACGGCGCAGCTCCTCGACAGCCAGCTGCGCGATGCACTCGCGTCGAACTATGCGCAGACGGCACGCCTGCGGGGGCTCTCAACGGAGCGCGTGCTGCTCACCTATGCGCTGCCGAATGCCCTCGTTCCCGTGGCGGCGATGCTCGGGAACTTCTTTGCGGCGGTGCTCGGCGGCGCGATCATCGTGGAGACGGTCTTTGCGCTCCCGGGGATCGGATCGCTCGCACTTGAGGCGATCCACTACCGCGATTACCCGCTGCTGCAGGGGTATGTCCTCTTCCTCGGGGGGATTTACGTGCTCGTGACCATCGTGGTCGATCTTGTACTCCTGCGGCTCGACCCGCGCGTTATGCTCGGAGGTGGACGATGATGGAACGCTGGATGGGCTATGGGGCGCTTATCATGCTTGTGGGGATCGTACTGTCGGGTGTTTTTGCCCCGCAGCTCGCGCCGATGAATCCATTCGAGCCGAACATGGCGATCCGTCTGCAGGCCCCCTCTGCGGCGCATCTGCTCGGCACGGATGCGCTCGGACGTGATCTCCTCAGCCGTATGCTCTACGGTGGGCGCAGTGCACTCCTGCTCTCTCTCATCTCGACCGTGCTCGCGCTCGGCATCGGGACACTCGTGGGAATCCTTGCGGGATATTTCGGCGGGCGGATGGATGATGTGCTGACGACGATCAGCAACGTCTTTCAGGGCATCCCCGGCATCAGCTTTATGGTGGCGGTGGCGGGCTTTGTAGGGCCCGGTGTTGCGGGCCTTCTCCTCGCGCTTGTCGTCGGCTCGTGGGCGGGGTTCTCGCGCATCGTGCGTGCAGAGGTCATGCGCCTTGCAGCAGAGCCGTATGTGGAGCACCTGCGCGTCCTCGGCTGCAGTGACGGCCGTATCCTTTTCCGCCACATCCTGCCCGCGCTCGGCGGGACGCTGATCGTGCTCGGCACCCTGCGTCTCGGGCGCGGTGTACTCGCGATTGCAGGCTTGAGTTTCCTCGGGCTTGGCGTACAGCCGCCGACACCGGACTGGAGCACGATGATCAGCGATGCCATGCTTTACTATCGGCAGGCACCGCATCTCATCATTGTGCCGGGCATGGCGATCGTTCTCCTCGTCAGCTCCCTCAACATGGTCGGACAGCTGCTGCGCAGCCGCTTTGATGTGCGGCAGGAGGTGCGTGGATGATGCAGGAAAAAGGATTTGCCGTGCGCGATCTGACCGTGCGCTATGCCGACGGGCATGCACACATGGCGGCGATCGATCATGTCAGCGTTGACCTTCCCGTCGGGGGCGTGACGGCGATTATCGGCGAGAGCGGCAGCGGAAAATCTACACTCGGTCAGGCGCTCTTCGGTGCACTGCCTCCGGACGCTGCGGTCGAGGGGCAGGTGCTGTTTGATGGGACGGATGTGACGACCCTCGGCAGGAAGGAGCTGTGCAGCCAATACTGGGGGAAACGGTGGGGCATTGTTCCCCAGCTGCCGCGCGCGGCGCTCAGCCCCGTGCATCGGATCGTCCGTCAGATCGCGGATGTGCGGCGCGGCGCGGGGCGCAGCGCATGGACGACAGCGCAGTATGAGGCGCTCCTCGCGCGGTTCGGCTTTGACGATCCTGCGCGCGTCCTCGCTTCGTATCCGCACGAGCTGTCGGGCGGAATGCTGCAGCGCGTCCTGTGCGCGATGGCGGATGCGGGCGAGCCGCAGTGGATCCTCGCGGATGAGCCGACGAAGGGGCTCGATCCCGCCGTCTGGCAGATGGTTGCGGACAATCTGAAGTGTCTTGCGGCGCGCGCGGATGCCTCGCTCCTCCTCATTACCCACGACATTCCGCTTGCGCAGCAGCTCGCAGAATATGTCGTCGTCATGCAGGCAGGGCGGATTGTGGAGCAGGGGACGGATGTATGGGAACATCCCACACATCCCTATACGTGCACGTATTTTGCAGCGCAGCCGGAGGTTCTCGCCGCGAAAAAGAGTGCGGACATTGTGCCTGTGCATGCGGGAGAACCGTCTGCCGCCGCACAGCATGAACCTGCCGTGCTCACTGCGGAGGGCGTGGTGAAGATCATGCGCGACTGCACGACGGAGCGTCCGCTCCGCGTGCTCAATGGGTGCAGTCTCACCGTCACTGCCGGGCGTGCCGTCGGGCTTGAAGGAAAGAGCGGAGCGGGCAAGAGTACCCTCGTACGCATTCTGCTTGGGCTTCTTCGCCCCGACGGCGGCAGCGTCCGCTGGAATAAGCGTGCTCTCGGGACTCTCTCGCGGGCTGAGATGCATGCGTTTCGGCGCAGCGTGCAGCTCGTCGCGCAGAACCCCGAGCAGGCATTTGATCCGCGCCTGACCATCGACGCAAGCCTCTCGGAGGTCTTTGCCATTCATCCCATGCTGTGTACGGAGGGGCGCACGGTGCGGGAACGCATTGCGGCGGGGCTTGCGGCGGTGGAGCTCTCGGAGCGTGTCCTCACGCGGCAGCCGCATGAGCTCTCGGGCGGGGAACTCCAGCGTGCGGCGATTGCGCGGGCACTCCTTACGGAGCCGCGTATCCTGCTGCTCGATGAGCCGACGACGATGCTCGACGTTTCCATACAGGCACAGATCATGGAGCTGCTCATGCGGCTGCGCACAGATCATCAGCTCGGCATGCTGCTCATCTCGCACGATCGCCCGCTGCTCACATATTTTGCCGATGACATTCATGTTTTGGAGGCGGGAAAGGTGCGGTAAAATGCATCAAGCCGCCAGGAAATCAAGGAAGGAAATGAAACAGATGAAGAAGAAACAGCTGACCGCAGCCATTCTGACGGCATTGATGGCGATGGGTACCGCTGTCTGCGCCGCAGAGAAGTCGGAGAGCATGGACACCTACGAACTCGCGCCCGTCGAGGTGGAGGGGGTGCGTACCGCGGCAGAGACGGCGGGCGGCATGCTCAGCAAGGACGCACGTATGGGGATTCTCGGAGATGTCAGTGTGATGGACATTCCCTACTCTATGCAGAGCATGACAAAGAAGACAATCGATACGTACGGCGATCCAAGTCAGCCGCTTGCAAATGTGCTGGCAAACAACCCGTCGATTCGTCCGAGCACGAGCTCGCCGATGTATACGGACTTTTCGATGCGCGGCATCAATATGAACGGCAACCACTTCATGCTGAACGGCGTTCCGAGCCTCTTCTACCAGTTTACGACACCGCCCGCGCACCTCATCGAGCGCATGGACATCACCTCGGGACCGAATGCGGCGGTCAACGGTGTGAGCATGTCGAACAACGGCACGAACAGCGGAGCAACGCCAGCACCGGGCACGATCAATGTCGTGACGAAGCGTGCGAGCGATGTACCGATCACGAAGTATACGCAGGTCATCTCGGGACGCTCGACTGCGGGTGAGTACATCGACATCGGCCGCCGTTTCGGCAAGGATAACGCATGGGGCGTACGCGTCAATGGCGAGATGCTCCAGGGCGGGCTTGCCCTGCCGGGGGCGAAGATCGACAGCAAAGACATCTTCGTCAATATCGATCACCGCGGCAAGCGGAGTATGACGAACCTCTTCTTCGGTTACTGGGATCACAATATCGATGGTGCGCAGCGCTGGTTTACCTACAGCGGAAATGGGCGTGAACTGCCGACTGCACCGAACGCGAAGACGAGCTATGACTTCCCCGAGACGTGGAAGCGCATGTATGTGAAGGTGATGACGCTCAATCACGAGCAGAAACTCAGCGACACGTGGAAGGCGTTCTTCAATATGGGGTACTCCTATCGCGATGGAGATAAGATGAACTCAGGAGCAAACCTGCAGTTCGATACGAACGGGAATTTCACAAACAGCAATAAGGCGAATGCGCAGAACGAGTCGGGGAAGAATATGTACCTGCAGCTCGGTGTGGCGGGCGAGGTCAGAACAGGCAGCGTGAAGCACAATCTTGCTCTTTCGGTTGATCGTTCGCGTGCACAGTACTGGAATGCGACGCGCAATGGTGCCGGGAGCCTTTATGGCGGCAGCCTCTACGATGGCATCATTTTCCGTCCGGGCTTCTATCCGTTGCCGGCGATGCCTGTGCAGAAGGCGCAGTGGAGCGAGACGAACGTCGGCATCTCACTTATGGACACAATGTCCTTCGGCAAGTGGAATGTCTTGCTCGCTGCGACGCACAAGCATGAGTATCTGAAAAATCATACGAACAACACGGAGATTCGCAACAACAACATCCTGCCGACATGGGGGCTGACCTATCATCCAACGGCGAACACAGCGATCTACTATGGGCACACGGAGAGCTTCTCCCGCGGCTATGTTGTGACGGACAACAAGTATGTGAACAAAGGTGCAGTCATGGCCCCTGTGCGGAGCAAGCAGAACGAGATCGGCGCGAAGTATGAGAACAAGGGGCTTTTGACGACCTTTGCACTCTTTGAGATCGATGAGGCGAATCGTTACGATCAGGATGCCGGCGCAGGAAAGTTCCGCTATGTAGATGACGGGAGGAATATCTACCGCGGGGCAGAGCTTACGCTCAACGGTCGGATTGCACCGCGGCTCACCATGACGGGCGGCGTGCTCTACCTTGATGCTTCACGCGATAAGACACAAGGCGGCAGGAAGGACGGCTATTTTGTCAACGGTGCTGCCAAGTGGAGCACGGTACTTGGGTTGGACTATGCCGTCAGTGAGCAGCTCCGCCTGATCGGACGGCTGAACTGGATGGGCAAGTCCTACATCGACAGCAGAGGGCCGAATAACCGCACGGAGATTCCGGGATATACGACGGTTGATTTCGGTATGAAGTACCTCACAAAGGTGGACGGCATGCCGCTTGAGCTGAGCTTTATGTGCTACAACGCGACGAACCGCAGCTACTGGATGGGGAGGGGCGGCTCAACCACATTTGGCCTGTCGATGCCGCGTACACTCATGTTCTCGGCCTCGCTCAGTATGTGATCAAATTTCTAAGAGAACAAGGGGCTGTTGTACAAAGTTTTTAGCTTCGTGCAACGGCCCCTTCGTGTGTTACGGATGCAGTCTTTCAAAGCGATATTGCTGCGGTGCATCGGGGTATTTCGCACGGTCGACCTCGCTCAGGAACATCGCGAGCGGGCGTGCATAGGTGCCGTATGTCCCGTAGAGTGCCTGATAGATGACGAGCCGTTCGCCCGTCTCCGTGTGCTGCGCGACGGTTTCGATGCGGTAGAGGTTGCCCTTGAAGTGCCGCCAGATCTCGCCGTGCCGTGGTGTTTCGCGTGTCATATTCTGCTCCCTTCTGTCATGTCCGATTATAGGGCGGTGTACATCGGATGTCAAAGCATCAGCACGAATCTCTGCCAATGCGGTAGTTTTATATTGACAAAACACAGAAAGTCGTTATAATAAATGTAAGATTCAAAGGTGTTACTGTTCGGCAGGCATTACCGCGATCTCTGCGCAGAGCGCAGGCGTACGGTGATGTCTGTTTTTTGTTGCACAGAAAGGTCGTGTTTCGGATGTCTTTTCTTCAGATGTTCAAAAGGGGACCGCAGGCGAAGCGCCCCAAAGAGGTGCGGGAAAATGTGGTCTATGCTCCTGTGGAGGGAGAGCTGATCCCCCTGGGACAGGTGGATGATGAAGCGTTTGCATCGGGCAGCCTCGGGGACGGCTGTGCCATTCGCCCTACGGACGGCACAGTCTATGCACCCGTGAGCGGAACGGTGAAGATGGTGTTTCCCACGGGACATGCCGTCGGTATTGTCAGTACTGCGGGGATGGAACTGCTCATCCACGTGGGGCTCAATACGGTCGAGATGAACGGGGCAGGCTTCCATGCGCTCGTATCTGCCGGACAGACGGTGCAGGCGGGGGATCCGCTTCTGACGTTCGACCGCGCGAAGATACGCGAGGCGGGATACGATTCGACCGTCATCATGGTTGCAGGAAACGGTAAGGATTTTCCGCCGTTTCAGATGCGGCCGCCGCGAACGGTCGCGGCGATGGCGGAAGCGTTTTCTTTTTGAATGCGCGAAGGAAGGAGGCTTCCTTTGAAGATTTTGCGTGTATACAGCAACAATGTGGTCTTGGCCAGCGACGAGGGCGGCGCAGAGGTTGTGGCCATCGGCAAGGGCCTCGGCTTCGGGGCGCATGTCGGTGACACGGTCGCGGAAACGGCCGTGGAGAAACTCTTCGTGCTGAAAGACAAGCAGGTGCAGAACAGGCTCGGTGAGATCATCGGCGATCTGCCCAGTGTCTATCTGGAGATTGCAGGGGACATTCTGAAGGCGATTCAGGATGAGGCGGAGCGGCCGCTCGACGAGGCGATCTACCTCACACTGACGGACCATATCAGCGTATCGCTTGCACGCGAGAAAGCGGGCGTGCGCTGTGTCAATCCGCTGCTGCCCGAGATTCGTCTGCTCTATCCCGAGGAATTTCGTCTTGCGCAGCTTGCGGTGCCGATCATTCGGCGCTTCCTTGATGTCACGATCTCGGAGGATGAGATTGGATTTATTACACTTCATATCGTCAATGCATATATGAATCACCGCATGGTCGACACAATGAAAGTGACGCGCATGATACGGGACATCCTCGCGATTATTGAGGCAGCTTTCCCGGAGGCCTATCGGAAGAAGGGCCTTCCCTACGATCGGCTTTTGCGGCACCTGCAGCTCTTCCTCTGGACGCTGGTGACGGCCAAGACGGTGGTGCAGGAGGAGAGCTACTTCTACACATGGGGCAAGAGCGAGCATAAGGATGCCTACGCATGCGTGCAGCAGATTGCCGCCTATCTCGAGGAGGAGACGGGCAAGAAGATCACAAACGGTGAGCAGGGCTATCTCCTGCTGCATCTGGTCAATTTGATTCATTCATAGGAGGTAATCATATGCGGGAAAATTTGACTGCGGAGATTCTGGCTGCCGTCGGCGGACCGGAAAATGTCGCATCGCTTGTACACTGCGCGACGCGGCTGCGGTTTTCGCTGAAAGATGAGGCGAAGGCGGATGATGCGAAGGCACAGGCGATTCCGGAGGTGCTCAGCCTCGTGAAGAAGGGCGGACAGTACCAGCTCGTCATCGGCAACGATGTGGATCGTGTCTATGCCGCACTGATCGCCGCTGCACCTGCGCTGCAGCAGGAGAAGGCACCCAAGGCGGAGACGAAGGCCGTCGAGGAGAAAACGCTCATCAACAGGATTCTCGGGACGATCACGGGTTCTATCGCGCCTGTTGTACCGCTCCTTGCCGGCTGTGGTATGGGCAAGGTGTTGCTGCTTGTTCTAGTGATGACAGGCTTGCTCGACAAATCGTCCTCTTCCTACGCGTTTCTCAACATGATCTTTGATACGGGCTTCTACTTCATGCCCGTCTTTATCGGCTTCTCCTCGGCAAAGATGTTCGGCTGCAATCAGTATATGGGCGCATTCATCGGTCTCGCCATGGTCCATCCGACGTGGGTGGCGATGGTGTCGAAGGGGAACCCCGTGGACTTCTTCGGTATCCCCATCATGCTGGCGAAGTACTCATCGACGATTGTTCCGGTGCTGCTCTCCGTCTGGATTATGTCCTACATTGAGCGTGTGGTGAAACGCATTACACCTGCAATGGTAAAGATCTTTGTCGAGCCGATGCTCGTCGCGCTCATCAGCGTGCCGCTCGCACTCATCTGCATCGGTCCGGTCGGCAACGTTATCTCACAGGGGATCGCGGACGGCAGCATGTTTGTCTACGGCGTACTTGGCAGCTTTGCACTCGCGGTACTCGCGGCACTCTATCCGTGGCTCGTATCCATTGGCATGCACAAGGCGCTGAGCCCGATCAGCATCATGCTCGTCGCGCAGCAGGGCTTTGACCCTGTCATCCGCGTGGTGGCACTCTGCTCGAACATGGCGCAGGCTGCTGCGGCGATGGCGGTCGCATGGAAAACGAAGAATCAGAAGCTCCGCTCGCTCGCCCTCTCGTCCGGTATGACCGCCTACCTCGGCGGCATCACGGAGCCTGCCATGTATGGTGTCAACCTGAAGCTGAAGCGTCCCATGTACGCCTGTATGCTTGGCAGTGGTGCGGCGGCGCTCTTTGCGGGGATCGTAAAGCTCAAGGCGTTCATCTACGTCACGCCGGGCCTGCTCAGCATGGCAATGTGGGTCAGCGAGGATGAGAACTACATCGTATATGCACTCATCACCCTGCTCATCTCGTCCGTCGTCACCTTTGCGGCAGCGCTCGTGATCGGCTTTGAGGACCCGAAGGAGGAGGAAGAGGCATGAAGCGTGCGTTTATCTTCGATATGGACGGCGTCATCGTCGACAGCGAACCGCTTCACACGGCGACGAAGATGGAGACCTTTCACCATTTTGGCATCCCGTTTGAGGAGCGCCGCCTCGAACAGTACGCGGGGCGCACGAGCAAGGAGCTGTTCTCCGATGCGCTTGCGGACTGCCCGACAGCGTTGACGTGGAAGGATCTCGCAGACTACAAGCATCGGCTCTACATCGACCGATTGACACATGCTGCCGACATCGTGCCGATCCCCGGCGTCGTACAGCTCATTGCGCGCCTCCACGCGAAAGGCAATCTGCTCGCCGTTGCCTCCTCCACGGGGCGGAACATTATCGAGATGGTGCTGCGGCGCTTCGGTGTGCGTCCATACTTCACAGCCGTCATCAGCGGAGCGGAGCTCCCGCGGAGCAAGCCGGACCCTGCGATCTACCGCAAAGCAGCGGATTCCCTCGGCATCGTGCCTGCGCACTGTACCGTGATCGAGGACGCGGCCGCCGGCATCGCGGCGGCAAAGGCCGCCGGCATGACCTGCATCGCCTATCACAACCCGAACTCCGGCAATCAGGATCTCTCCCACGCCGATTGGATCGCCGAGAGTTTTGATATGATTGAACCGTAATTCTGACAGAAGACAGTCCGCCTTCGCTGCTGCACTTGTGCAGCGGACGAGGCGGACTGTTTGCTTCGCACAGGAAAACCTTGCTGAGGCTTCCATTGTGCAGCGAATTCGTATAAAATGTAGGAAAAGAAGAGTGGAGCGAACTTGTTTCCGGAAAGGCAAGGAGGATGACACGATGAAACATACGGTAACATTGTCAAACGGGGCGACCGCCCCCGCGCTCGGGCAGGGGACGTGGTATCTCGGCGATGCACCCGAAACCTATGCGCGTGAGGTGGATGCACTGCGTGCAGGGATCGAGGCGGGCATGACCCTCATCGACACGGCGGAGAACTACGGCGACGGGCGCTCGGAGACCCTCGTCGGCGAGGCGATTCGTCCGTACGAACGCAGCTCCCTCTTTCTCGTGTCGAAGGTCATGCCGTCGAACGCGTACGGCACGCGCCTCATGCAGTCGCTCGACCGCAGTCTCTCTCATCTCGGGACAGACTATCTCGATCTCTACCTCTACCATTGGCGCGGCAGTCACCCTCTCGCGGACATGGTCGCGGCGATGGAGGGGGCGCGTGCGGCGGGCAAGATCCGCGCGTGGGGCGTGTCCAACCTCGACACGGCAGATATGGAGGAGCTGTGGAGGATCGATGGCGGCAGGAACTGCGCGGCGAATCAAGTGCTCTATCACATGGGCTCGCGCGGCATCGACTACAGCCTCCTCCCGTGGATGCGGGCGCATCATGTTGCGCTGATGGCGTACTGCCCGCTCGCGCAGGTGGGGCGGCTCGGCTGCGACCTCCTCGGGAGCAGTGTGCTCGGTACGCTTGCGGCGAAGTATGGCGCGACACCCGCGCAGATCGCGCTCGCGTGGGCCATCCGCGATGGGAATACGATCGCCATTCCGCGCACGGGACGGCGGGAGCACGCGATCAGCAACGCGGGTGCGGATGCCCTCGACCTCACGGCGGAGGACTGCGCAGCGATTGACCGCGCATTTCCACCGCCGACGCGCAAAGAGCCGCTGCATATTGAGTAGGGGGGCTGTGCCTTGCATCCTCCACGCGAACGCTTAGTTGCGCAAGTGATCGTATGCTTATCTGCCTAAATACCGGCGCACTTCTTAAACGCGCTTCGCTTGAACGAAAGAAGTACGCCGGGGGCAGAACGCATTCTTTACTCACTTGCTCCACTAGGGTTCGCTTTGGAGCAATGCAAGGCATACCGCATCATATCTGAAAATAATCATAGGAATCGCCGACAGGAGGAAATACAATGAAAATAGTGGTACTTGACGGCTATGCGGAGAATCCGGGGGACATCAGCTGGGCGCCCCTTGAGGCGCTCGGAGAGCTGACGGTCTATGACCGCACCGCGCTCACGGAGTCGCCGCTGATCGCCGAGCGCATCGGCGATGCGGAGATTGCCGTCACGAACAAGACCCCGATCACGCGCACCGTGATTGACGCATGCCCACACCTCCGTGCCATCGCCGTCCTCGCAACGGGCTACAACATTGTCGATACGGCGTATGCGCGGACGAAGGACATCCCCGTTATGAACGTGCCTGTCTACGGAACGGACAACGTCGCGCAGTATGCCATCGCCCTGCTCCTCGAGGCGTGCTCACACGTCGGGCATCATGATCGCTCCGTACACGCGGGCGAATGGACGCGGAGCATTGACTTCTGCTATTGGCAGAAACCCCTCATCGAGGTCAGCGGTAAGACGGCGGGCATCATTGGATTTGGACGCATCGGTCAGGCGGTCGCCCGCATCCTGCGTGCGATGAATGTCCGCGTCCTCGCCTATAGTCGTTCCGAACGCGCGGAGGGGCGGGCACTCGCGGACTATGTGCCGCTCGACACATTGTTTCAGGAGGCGGACTTCATCTTCCTGCACTGTCCGCTTACACCCGAGACCGACGGCATCATCAATGCGGCGAACATCGCAAAGATGAAGGACGGTGTCATCATCGTCAACAACGGACGCGGACAGCTGATCGTGGAGGAGGCTCTCGCGGCGGCACTCACGCGCGGCAAGGTCGCCTGTGCGGCGGTCGATGTCGCGTCGACCGAGCCGATTGCGGCAGAGAACCCACTCCTGCACGCACCGAACTGCATCATCACGCCGCATATCTCGTGGGCGACGAAGGAGGCGCGCGAGCGCATCATGCAGACCACGGCGGACAATGTAAAGTCGTTCATTGCCGGGAAGCCCGAGAATGTTGTGAACTGAGGACGTTCCGATATCATAAAAGCCTATTTGGAGGAATGCGCTCCAAATAGGCTTTTTTCGGAAACTATGTTTGACTTTTAGGCAGGATGTACCATATAATAAGCGTGGAACGTCCCCAGACTTGTGGCGGCTTCTTTCCCCCGAAAGGGGGTGCGTGAGTATGACCGAATTTGACGCGATTGTATTGCTTGTCGTGGCAACCGGGTATTTACTTGCAATAACCCCAAAGAAATAACCGCCCCATCGACCAAATGTGCGGTTATTTCTTATAAATAATCTTCTGTTTTGGAAAGATGCCGCCTGGGGCGTTCTTCCTATTCACATTATAACAGCAGCATGTCAGATTGACAAGTGGATTTTCGATGGCGGATGCTATGCGATTATAAGGAAAATACGGAAAAGGAGCGATCATCATGAATCTGCGGAGCGATGCAGACGCGATCATCAAGGAGTGTCTCGCGGCGGTTCTGCCCGACGCGGCGGTGAAAAAGGCACTTGTGGGGCACACATTCGCGGCGGGGCGCATTGTGCTCGTTGCGGTTGGCAAGGCGGCGTGGCAGATGGCGCGCGCAGCGGCGGATGTGCTCGGGGAGCGCATCGACAAGGGGGTTGTGATCACGAAATACGATCATGTCATGGGCGAGATCCCACGCGTTTCGTGCATGGAGGCGGGGCATCCCGTGCCGGATGAGAACTCGTTTGCGGCGACGCGCGAGGCGCTGCGGCTCACGGAGGACCTCACGGCGGACGATACCGTGCTCTTTCTCCTCTCGGGCGGCGGGAGCGCACTCTTTGAGCAGCCGCTGATCCCCGCCGCAGAGCTGGCGGAGCTGACGCACGCGCTCCTCGCGTCGGGTGCGGACATCGTCGAGATCAATACCCTCCGCAAGCGCATGAGCGCGGTCAAGGGCGGACGGTTCGCAGAGCACGGCGCGCCCGCACACGTATTCTCGATCGTCCTCAGCGACATCCTCGGCGACCCGCTCGACATGATCGCCTCAGGCCCCGCGCACCCCGATGCCTCGACCGCAGAGGACGCGCACCGCATCGCGGAGAAATATCATCTGCGCCTCTCGGCAGAGGCAAAGAGGCTCCTCGATCAGCCCCTGCCGACGGCGTTGCCGAATGTCACGACACAGATCACGGGCAGCGTGCGTGAGCTCTGCACGGCGGCAGCACGGGCAGCAGAGCAGCGCGGCTACACGCCCGTCCTCCTCACCGATCAGCTGAACGCTGAGGCATGCGAGGCGGGGCGCTTCCTCGCCGCGATCGCACGCACACACGCGGGCGATCGCTCATGCGCATACATCGCGGGCGGCGAGACCGTGGTCCAGCTCAAAGGGAAGGGGCGCGGCGGGCGCAATCAGGAGGTCGCCCTCGCGGCAGCGGACGGCATTGCAGGGCTCGATAACGTCGCCGTATTCAGCGTCGGGAGCGACGGCACCGACGGCCCCACAGATGCGGCGGGCGGCTATGTCGACGGCGGCACACAGGCGGCACTCGCACGCGCGGGGCGGAGCGCGGCGGCGGCACTCGCGGAGAACGATGCCTACCCTGCGCTCAACGCCGTCGGCGGGCTCATCATGACAGGCCCCACGGGCACGAACGTGAACGACGTTGCGGTGCTGCTCATTCGGGGATAGATGAGCGGCTCCATGCGAAAGCCCCCAACAGCAAATCGCTGTCGGGGGCTTTGTCTGTGCGCAAATGATCGGTTTGCCGCTGTGTCTGTTATCCCACGATCCACATGACGAAGTAGAGGACGAGCGGGATGGTGACGCAGAAGATACCGATGAAGTCGATGTAGACACCGGTCTTGATCATCTTCGTGATCGGGATGTAGCCGGACGCATAGACAATGGCGTTCGGCGGCGTCGACACGGGCAGCATAAAGCCCAGTGAGGACGACAGCGCGATACCGACCGCGACGTGCACGGGGCTGAAGCCCGCAGCAACCGCCGCCGTGATGCCGAGAGGCCCGATCATGTTCGTCGCCGCCGTGTGGCTTGTGAGCTCGGAGAGCAGCAGCGCCATCACGCAGAAGATCGCAACGAGGGCGAACTCGGACGGGTCGCCGCCGAGCATGCCGACGATCTTGTCGCCGACCCACTGCGAGAGCCCCGTCTTGTACATCATGCCGCCCATCGCGAGGCCGCCGCCGAAGAGGATGAGCGTGCCCCACTCAACGCCCTGTACCGCCGACTTCCACTCGAGCGTGAACTGGCGCTCCTTGAAATTGATCGGCATGAGGAAGAGGAGCAGCGCACCCGTCATCGCCGCGACCGCCTCGGGGAAGAGGTGGTTATACATCTTGAGGAGCGGGGAGGTGCTGCCGAGCGACATCGAGAGGATGCCCGGGAAGACCCAGAGGAAGACCGCGACGAGGAAGCAGACGAGCGTGTTCTTCTGTGCGCGTGTCCAGCCGCCGAGCTCCGCGACGCGGGCGCGGATGAACTCCTCCGCACCGTCGATGCGGTCCACATCGGGCGGGAACATACGGATGAGGATAACGTACGTGATGATGAAGTAGACGACCATCGCGATCACGCCCCACGTCATCCATTCAAAGAAGGAGATGTGGATGTTCGCCATCTGGTCGAGGAAGCCGAGCATGATGATGTTCGGCGGGGTGCCGATCGGGGTGAGAACGCCGCCGATCGAGCAGGCATACGCCGTCATGAGCATCAGACCCGTTGCGTACTTATAGTCGTGGAGATCGATCTCCTTGCCGTTGGCGGCCATCATCTCCTTGATCGCGCCGAGGAGACCGAGGGCGATCGGGAACATCATTGCAGCGGTTGCCGTGTTGCTGACCCAGCCGGAGCAGAGCGCAGCGGCGAGACCGATCGCGAGGAAGATGCGGCGCGGATTCGAGCCGACCCACGAGCGCGCAAGCAGCCAGTAGGCAAACCGTTTGTCGAGGCCGTGATCCATCATCGCCTTCGCGAGGATGAACCCGCCCATGAAGAGGAAGATCATCGGATTTGCAAAGGCAGCGTACGCATCCTTTGCCGTGACGACACCGGTGACAACGGCGAGCGTCGGACCGATCAGAGAGGTAACGGGGATGGGAACCGGTTCGGTAATCCACCAGAGAGCGACGAGAACCATGATAGCGAGCAGCTTGTGTGACGCGACCGTCAGCCCTTCGATGGGGGTCAGGAACACCAACAGGGCAAGGATTGGTGCACCGAACAGTCCGACAAGCCGCCGTGTACGATCAAACTTTTGCTCCGCCTCATGGATCTTTTGAGCTTCTTTGCTTTGATCTGCACTCATTGTTTCAGCCTCCTTATTCCTTAAAGTAATAATTTCTTTACCCTGTTATTATTATACGAAATTTTCAACCCTTTTGGCAACTATTTTCTTTCGTACAGATTAACTTTTTTTTTCTGCGATTTCTGCTATAATAAAGACATAAATTTTCGCAGAATATAGAGGAGGATCTTCATGCAAAGCTTTACCTATCACTGTCCCACCGAGATCATCTTCGGGCGGGGCGCGGAGAATGCGGTCGCCGAGAAGCTGCGCGCGTTCGGGGCGAGCCGCGTGCTCATCCTCTATGGCGGCGGCAGTGCGGAGCGCTCGGGCCTGCTCTCGCGCATCGAGAAAAACCTCACGTCGGCGGGGCTTGCGTTCCTCGTCATGGGCGGCGTGCGGCCGAATCCGCGCGTGTCCTTCGTGCGCGAGGCGATCCGCGAGGGGCTTGCGGCGGATGTGAATTTCATCCTCGCGGTCGGCGGCGGCAGCGTCATCGACTCGGCAAAGGCGGTCGCACATGGCATTGCGAATCCGACCACGGACATCTGGGACATCTGGACGCACAAGGCAGAGCTCACGAAGACCATGCCGTTCGGCTCCGTCCTCACCATCCCCGCAGCGGGCAGCGAGACGAGCGACTCGGCGGTGCTCACGAACGAGGACACGGGGCGCAAGGTCGGGCTGAATACGCAGCTTAACCGTCCCGTCCTCGCCTTTATGAATCCCGAGCTCGCATTCAGCCTGCCGCGCGCGCAGATCGCGGCGGGCGCATCGGACATCATGATGCACACGATGGAGCGCTACTTCACGAGTGTGAGGGAGACGAATCTCTTCACCGACCGCGTATCCGAGCAGCTGCTGCTGACCGTGATGGAGTCGGTGCGCCGCCTCCTCGTCAGCCGCAAGGACTACGATGCGATGAGCGAGCTCATGTGGTGCGGCAGCGTCTCACACAGCGGCTTCACGGAGCTCGGCCGCAGGAAGGACTTCTCCGTGCACAAGCTCGGGCACGAGCTCTCTGCACGCTACGACGCGACACATGCGATGACGCTCACCGCACTCTGGGGTGCGTGGGCACGCCATGTCTACAAATATGACGCGGCGCGCTTCGCACAGTTCGCGAGCGCCATCTTTGGCGTTGACGCGGGCACGGATGAGGAGCGTGCGCGTGCGGGCATCCGTCGGATGGAGGAGTTCTTCACGGAGATCGATATGCCGACGAGCCTCGCGGGGCTGGGCATCGGCACGCTCTCAAAGGGAACGATTGCGGAGATCGCGAGCGCCGCAACGGCAAACGACACCATAAAGCTCGGCGACTTCCACCCGCTCACGAGCGCAGATGTCATTGCCATCTACGAGATGGCGAATCACTGAATACGGAGCAGATCCTTGAGAAGAGTTGCTGCAGGCGCTGCTTTGCTCGGGCGAATCGCTGCTGTGAGACAGGGAGGGCACCATCATACAGAGATGATATTTTTTTGATATTAGACCATTAATAATAACGATTGACGAGATAAATGCAGATTGGTATAATGCGATTATAAATGTTGTTGTCAAGTCTGATTTTTTTGAAAATGTTGTTGCCGACGGACAGCATTGAGAGGGTCAGAGGAGACGGTAGGCAGTTTTTTAATGAGGTGAATGTATGAGAAAACAAGGCATTCTCGCACTTTTTGCTGCAGTCCTATGTGCCGTTCTGCTGGTGGGGTGCGGCGGCGGTCCGCAGCAGAGCGGAGCAAGCGGCGGGCAGAACAAGCTGGTCATCTACACATCCATGAAAGAATCGTTAATCGGCGGTATTGTTGAGGGATTTAAGAAGAAATATCCCGACATTGAGGTAGACTATCAGTCGGCGGGCGCAGGCAAGCTGATGGCTAAGATCGCTGCGGAGAAGCAGAGCGGTCATATCCTCGCCGATGTCATCTGGACGAGTGAGGTCCCCGACTTCTACAAGATGAAGTCGGATGGGGTGCTCGAGAACTACAAGCCCACAGTCTTTAGTGAGCTTGTCAACCCGTTCGATGATTACGACGGCACATTCACGGCGGCGCGCCTTGGTACGCTTGGAATCGCTTACAACACGGACAAGATTACTGCAGCGCCTGCGCAGTGGGCTGACCTGACGAAGGCGGATTTCACGAATGCATTCGGCATTGCCGACCCTGCACTCTCTGGTACCTCGTACATGAGTATCGCACTCCTGCAGAAGCAGTTCGGCTGGGAGTTCTTTGAGAAGCTGAGCGCCAACCAGACGCGCATCGGCAAGGGGGCAGGTCAGGTCATTGACGACACGTCCTCGGGCGAGCTCTCCGCCTGCCTCGCGGTAGACTACATCACGAACAACAAGGTGAAGAAGGGCGCGCATGTGGCGCTTGCCTATCCGCCCGAACTGCTCGTCGTGCCGAGCCCGGTCGCGATCTTCAAGGAGTCGAACAACCTTGATGCCGCAAAGAAGTTCGTCGACTATCTCCTGAGCCAGGAGGCGCAGACGATGATTGCGAACGAGGGCACGCTTCCGGTGCGCAACGATGTAGAGATTCCTGCAAAATTCGGACTGCCGAAGCCTGAGGAGGCGCTGAAACGCGCGATCAAGGTGAACTATACAGAGATTCTTCCGCAGAAGGAAGAGACCATCAAGAAGTTCACGGAAATCATCGGCAAGAAGTAATCGCGGCAATAGCTTCAGATGCAGAGGCGGCGGAATGAGTCGGTTCATTCCGCCGCTTTTTTGGTAGAAAGGGAATCTCCTGCGATGCTGCAGGAGAGGGAACATCGGATTGGACACCGTCCCATTGGATGAAGGAGGTCTCTATGGATATTATCCGTGTGGAGGATGTGAGCAAGAGTTACGGCAGCCGCAGCATTCTGAGCGGGATGTCGCTGACCATCAAAAGAGGCGAGTGCTTTACGCTGCTTGGCCCGTCCGGCTGCGGCAAGACCGTGCTGCTCCGCCTGATTGCGGGATTCGAGTCGCCGGATGCGGGCAAGATCTATCTGGACAATACGCTCGTCACGGACCCTGCCGCACAGGTGGAGGTGCCGCCGGAGAACCGCGGCATTGGGCTGGTCTTTCAGGACTATGCCGTGTGGCCGCACATGACGGTCTTTGACAACGTTGCCTATCCGCTCAAGATTGCGAAGCGTCCAAAGGACGAAATCCGCACGCGCGTGATGGAGATGGTTGCGATTGTCGGCATGAAGGGCCTTGAGAATCGGCTGCCATCGGAACTCTCGGGCGGTCAGCAGCAGCGGGTCGCACTGGCGCGTGCGCTCGTTGGAAAACCAGCACTCCTGCTGCTCGATGAGCCGCTCTCGAACCTCGACGCGAATCTGCGCGAGGAGATGCGCTTCGAGATCAAGGAACTGCAGCGCAAGCTGAATGTCACGGTGCTCTATGTGACCCACGATCAGGAGATCGGGCTTGCCATTTCCGACCGCGTTGCCATCATGGATGAAAGCGGTGCCATCCAGCAGATTGGGACACCGTGGGAAATCTTTGAGCAGCCGGCGAATCCATTCGTATTCAACTTCATGGGGATTGCGAACTTTCTCCATGTGCGGCGCGAGGGTGGCGCATATCTGGTCGGAACCGGCACACAGCCCATCGGATGGACTGCGCCGGAGGGAGACGGCGAGCGCTGGGCAGCGGGATTCCGTCCCTCGGACGTGGTGCTCTCCCGCACGGGAGAAGGGCTCAGCGGTATTGTCCGACGGGCGAACTTCCTTGGGGCGATGATGGACTATCTGATCGAGGTTGACGGTGCGCATCTGCGCACGAGTGTCGAGACACACCGCGCCATCAGCGAGCAGCTGATGTTTCAGGCCGGTGATGTCTGCAAGGTGCAGTTCCTCAACCTGCTCTGGTTCGAGGAGACTCAACTGAGAAAAGAGGTGGTCGCATGAATGCCGCAGGCAAAACCAAGAGCTTCGGGATGGCACAGCTGATTTTATTCCTTGCGATTGCAATTCTAGTCATTGTCGTTGCCTTCCCTGTACTGCTGATTTTATTCAATGCATTCTGGGTGGATGGAGAGTTCAACGCAGCGAGTGTCATTGACATCCTCAAAGAGCCGGAGACGTTCCAGGCGCTTTTGAACTCGCTCATCATTGCATCCTGCACGACGGTCGGCAGCACGATTGTGGGGACGTTCTTCGCGTGGCTGGTAACGCGCACGGATCTGCCACACAAGACCTTTATGAAGAGTATGTTCCTCGTACCGTTCATGCTGCCCTCGTTCATCGGGGCACTCGCGTGGAAGATGCTGCTCTCGCCGAATGCGGGCTTCATCAATCAGTTCTTCATCGACCACTTTGGCTTTACGGGGTCGGTTTTCAACATTTACAGCTATTACGGCATCAGCATTGTGGAGATCATGTATCTGTTCCCGTTCGTATTTATTCAGGTGTGCGGAGCGCTCGAGCGCATGGACCCGACACTGGAGGAGTCAGCGCGCATCTCGGGGGCAGGGCTCTTTACGATCACGCGCAAGATCACGATCCCGCTGGTGCTGCCGAGTATTCTCTCGGGCGCACTCCTTATCATGCTCTACTCGATGGCGCATTTCGGAACGGTGGCGGTGCTCGGCATCGAGAACGGCATCTACAATATCCCGACGCTCATTTACGAGCGCATCCACCAGAGCGGCGGCAGCTTTGATGCGATCCGCACGGGCACGGTGCTTGCGACGGTGCTCGTCATCACGGCGGCGTTCATCATCTGGCTGCAGCGGAAGATTCTCGGCTCGGGGCACTATCAGATCATCGGCGGCAAGAGCTTCCGCCCGATGGAGCTGAAACTGCGCGGCCTGCGCTATCCGCTCCTAATCTTCTGTCTTGCGTACATTGCATTCACGATTTTGCTTCCGACGGCGGTCATCTTCCTCGTCGGCAGCCTCAAGACCTATGGCCTCTCGTTTGCCCTCAGCAATCTGTCGCTGGATAACTATAAGTTCATCCTCTTTGACTACAAGGTCACGCGCGATGCGATCTTCAACAGTGTGACGCTTGGTTTTACCGCAGCGATCATCACGATGTTCGCCGGTGTCATGATCTCCTACGTCATCGTCAAGATGAAGGTGCGCGGCAAGGGCATCCTCGAGTTCCTCGGCATGCTGCCGTTCTCCGTCCCCGGCTCGGTCATCGCGCTCGGCGTGATTCTTGCGTGGAGCGGACAGTTCGGCATCAATCTCTACAATACGGTATGGATCATCCTCGTCGCCTACATTGCACGCTATATGGCCTTCTCGTTGAAGGCGAACTCCGCCGCACTCGAGCAGGTGCATGACTCGCTCGTCGAGGCATCGCGCGCCTGCGGTGCGACGATGTGGCAGTCGCTGCGTGACGTTGTTCTGCCGCTGGTGCGTCCGGGCATGTTCGCGGCATTCTTCCTGATCTTCCTGCCGTCGCTGCGTGAGCTGACGGTCTCCATCATGCTCTACGCGCCAACGACGCGAACCATCGGTGTTGCAATCTACACGCTCAACGAGGACGGCGAGACCGTTATGTCCGCGGCGCTTGCGGGCATCGCGCTCATCATCATCATCGTCGGGCAGAGCATCATCAATCACTTTACAAAGAAGGCGGGGATGTGAGTTATGTCGTACGTACGTTTAGTAGATGTTACAAAGCGGTTCGGCGACGTGACCGCCGTCGACCATTTGAACTTTGAGATCGAAAAGGGGAGCTGCTTCTCCATGCTCGGCCCTTCGGGCTGCGGAAAGACGACAACCCTGCGCATGGTTGCGGGGTTCGAGGATCTCTCCGACGGCGAGGTCTGGGTGGGCGACCGTCTGCTCTCCTCGCCGAAGAAGAACCACTACCTCCCGCCGGAGAAGCGCAACTTCGGCATGGTGTTCCAGGCGTTTGCCGTCTGGCCGCATCTCTCCGTCTATGAGAATGTTGCCTTCCCGCTGCGCATTCGGAAACTGCCGGAGGCGGAGATCAAGCAGCGCTCAACGGAGGCCCTCAAGGCGACCAATCTCCTGTCGGCGGCGGATCAGAGCCCGGATTTCCTCTCGGGCGGCGGCAAGCAGCGCGTTGCACTCGCGCGTGCACTTGCGATCAACCCGGATGTGATGCTGCTCGATGAGCCGCTCTCAAGCCTTGATCCGCATCTGCGCGAGGAGATGCGCTTTGAGATCAAGGAGCTGCAGATGAAGTACGGCTTCTCGATCATCTATGTCACACATGACCAGTCGGAGGCGATGGCACTCTCGGACTACATTCTCGTCATGAAGAACGGTGTCATGCAGCAGATTGATACGCCGCTGAACATCTACAACCATCCTGTAAATAAGTTCGTATTCAGCTTTATCGGGCTGTCGAACTTTCTCAAGGCAGGGTGGCAGGATGGCCGTCCTGTGCTGGAGGGGATGGTGCTCGACGCATCGTTCCGCCCGCCGGAGGAGCTGCGCGATGTACCGGCGATTGCGCTTGCCAGCCGGCCCTCCGAGATCGACTTCGCATCAACAGAGGAAACGGGTGTCCTGCGTGGCGTTGTGACACGCAAGTCGTACCTCGGCGAGATCATCGACTATCAGATTCAGATTGGGGAACAGTTCCTCCGCGTTCAGAAGGGCCGGCGTGCACCCGGACCGGATGAGGGCGAGAACTGCGCTGTGAGCCTTCTGCGTCCATTCTGGTATTCCGATCAGGACTGATCGGGCGCTCGGCATGAAATAGAAAAGACTGCTTATGAAAAGAATCCGTCGGCGTGGTGCCGACGGATTCTTTGTGTCTGGGGATATTTTTCGTTAGACGCGCAACCCCTTCCACCATGCTGCGCATGGTCCCCCTCCCCCGCTGCGGCAGGGGCGGCTTTGGATAACGGTACTTTAGCCTCTCTTAGAACTGCCAAGCGAATCCTGCGCGGAAGGTGACGCCGCGCAGCTTGCCGATCCAGCCCTCGACGGAGAGGTCGGCGGT
This sequence comes from uncultured Centipeda sp., assembly GCA_905372865.1. Taxonomy (GTDB): domain Bacteria; phylum Bacillota; class Negativicutes; order Selenomonadales; family Selenomonadaceae; genus Centipeda. Next base: position 12,153 of record CAJPQT010000017.1, on the reverse strand, counting down.
GGAGTTCGCGCTCATCGGCGCTTTCCAGCCGAGTTCGAGGCTGCCGGAGAAGCCCTTCAGCGACGGAGACGGCGAGGTGTAGCTCATGCCGCCCGCGCGATGGTAGGTCGCGCTCGCATCGCCGCCGAACTCGTACTGCATCGATGCGCCGAGGATGAGTGAGCCGCCGCCCTTCTGCGTGAACAGGAAGCGCTCGCCCGCACGCAGGATGTGGCTGTTGACGGCGGAGAAGCTGTAGCGGTCGCCCGTGGAGAGCGTTGCATCCGTGCCGCCCTGCCGCGTGAAGAAGTAGCGTGCATAGATCTCGCGCGTACTCTTGTCGTTCATCGTCACGCGGTTGCCGATGCCCAGATGTGCGCCGACATAGTTCGCGCTCGTGTCATAGGACGTATGCCGCGGGGTGCCGCCCACATTGAGCATTGCACTGTAGTCCATGTTCGAGCGCCCCGCGCGCAGACTTGCCTCGGCGAACACGCCGCTTGGCTGCTCCCAGCGGAGGAAACCGCCGCCGCCGACATAGCGGACGGAGCCGTCGCCGTGTGCCGCGTTCACATAGCTGTCGTAGCTGCCGCGCCCGTATTCGACGATGGGGCCAAAGATCAGGCGCTCATCCCCGCGCCGCACCTCACGCGAGAAGCCGACCGCGAGATTCATGCCCTTGAGGTCAACGTGCGAGCCCGTCTTGATGCGCATGGAGGAGCCGCTCATCGCCGCAAATGGGGCAAAGCCCTCGGCTGCCGCCGCCTCGATGGACGCACTCGACATCCCCAGATTCGTAAAGAGATTCATGCCCGAGCCGATAAAGGCGACCGAGCCTGCCATCGTCTCGGCAAGCGACTTCGCATGATCACCGATCAGTCGGAAGCCGCCGTCGTAGGGTGTCTCCGGCGGCAGTGCGGGCGGTGTCGGCGGAGGTGTGACGATCCCGCTCGGCGGTGTAACTACGGGCGGTGAGCCGGGGGGTGTCGGCGGGGTCGCCGACGGTGGCAGCGGCGTAGCGTCAGGTGTCGGCGCCGACGGTTCCGGCACCGGACCGCCCGCATCGGTGAGGCCGTCACGCCGCACGATCAGCTCCTTGCGGTTCGTCGTCACGCTGATGCGCTCCGTACCGGAGATGCCCTCATGCACAGTCATCGTGGCTGTGCCGTCGTTGTCAATCTCCGCATTTACCGTATGGAGAAGGCGGATGCGGTTCGGGAGCGAGGTGCTGCCCTGCAGATAGGCATCGACCGTCTTGCCGCTGAGGTCGATGTTTCTCGTATCGTCCCTGACGTAGAGCATCGTATCATCTTCGGTGATGTCGCTCGGCACATAGAACGCGAATCGGTTGAATCCCTCCACGCTCTTCACCGTGATATTCTTCGTGTTTTTTAGGATGAGCTCATTGTCGGCTGCATAGGCATTCCCGCCGCCGACGCGGTGCCGATAGCCGTAGAGACTTGCGAAGGAGAGATCGTTTGCGCCCGAGATCACGATCTTGTTGTGATGCACCTCCTCATGGACATCGTTTGGATCCGCTGCGGGATCGCCCAGAGCCGCGCCTGCGTAGATGTTGCCGCGATAGGTGCCGCCGTGGATGTAGAGCTCGTTGTAATTGGACTTGAGGTAGACATTGCCCGTGTCGGAGCCACCCTGCGCCATGCCGCCGTAGACATCCCCGTCATACGTCGTGCCCTCCATCAGGTGGGTAATGTTCCCCGATGCCTCTGCCTCTGCGCTGTGATTGCCCGCCGCTCTTGCCTCGGCAGAGCCGCCGAAGAGATCCCCTTGGAACCGCGTGGTGCCGCCGTACACCCAGAGGCGGTTGTCAACGGCATTTGCCGCGCTGCCTGCAGACGTGTTCCGCGCAAAGCTTCTGCCGCTCGTCACGTCCTCACGGAACGTGCCGGCACGGATGGTGAGCTGGTTGCTGTTTGCCTCGGCTTTTGGTTCTGCGACATTGTTCGTCTCGATCGTACTGTAGCCCGCCGCGCTCTTGTCGGTGAATGTCCCTGCACCTGCACCCACCCAGACCTTGTTCTCGTTCGCCTTTGCGGTGCTGTGGGTCACCCACTCACCGGGCGCGAGCTGCTTGCCCTCGGCGTAGCCGCCGATGAAGTTCTTTGCCCCCGCGGAGACGGCCAGCTTGTTCTTGTTGGCACTCGCATTGAACTCCCTCTTTGCCTCGGCATACGCCGAGCCGCCGTAGAGTCCCGCGCCGTACGTGCCTCCCAAGGCGTGGACGGTGTTCTCGTTCGCTGCGGCATTCGTGACGCTGTCCGCCGCCGTCGTCGTATTCCGGGCAAAGCTCCTGCCGCCCGCTACATCCTCGTTGAACGTGCCGTCCTGCAGGAGAACATCGTTCCTTGCTGCGGCAGCAGACAGCAGCTTCGTATTGTTCGCTGTGATATGGACGTAACCGCCCGCGCTCTTGTCGGTGAATGTACCGGTGGAGCGGATCTCCATACTGTTCTCGTTCGCCGTGCCCGTGCTCTGGAGGACGTAGGTGCCGCTGTCTTGCTGCGTGCCCTCGGCATAGCCGCCGATGAAGCTGCGCGCGCCGCCCCTCAGACTGAGCAAGTTCTCGCTTGCCAGTACGTCAAAGGTACCCTTTGCCTCAGCAGATGCATGACCTCCCATGAGGTCCGGCGTGACGTTCGTCTCGGTGGAGAGGTAGTTCTTCGTCGCCTGTGCCACAGCGCTGCCGTTCTCGGACACTGCTTCGGCACTGCCGCTGTAGACGTTCTGCTGATAGGTGCCTCCCTTCACATACAGCTCGTTCTCGTGCGCTGCCGCCTCTGCCCGGCCCGCAGTCGCCTGTACCTTCGCAGAGCCGCCGATCAGATCCGCGTTGAACCAGCCCGCATGCGTGCCGACCCAGAGCTTGTTCTTGTTTGCCGTCGCCGCCGCGAAGGTGTCTGCACCTGTGCGCTCGCTCTTGATAGAACTGCCGCCGCCGAGCGCGCCGCCGCCCCAAATATTATCGAAGTTGCCGCCCTCGATGGAGAACTCGTTCTCGTTTGCCGCAGCGCGCAGCGTGGTCGTGTCGGATGCCTTGAGTTCACTGTAGCCGGCTGCACTCTTGCGATCGAACGTGCCGGAGCCTGCCGCGATCCAGACCTTGTTCCGGTGCGCCTCTACCGTCCCGAGCGTGGGGGAGGTGTGCTCAAACTGCCACGCTACCGCCGTGCCGCCGTAGATCTCCTCCCCGCTGGTCCTTACGTTGGCAACATTCTCATTTGCCTGCAGGTTGACGTTTGCATCCAGCTCGGCGACTACCCTACCGGCGGACATAAAGGAATTCTCAAGGGGAAACGAGATTTATTAGACGAAAATTTTTTTGACCGCACGCGTGGGAGAATCTATAATGAAAGCGGCAAAGGAGGCACCTATGACTGTTTTCGAGGAGATCCTGACGACGCGTGCGGCGGAGGCGGGGATCGTGCTGACGGCAGCGCAGACGGCGCAGTTCGCCGTCTACAACGAGATGCTGATCGACTGGAATACGCGGATGAATCTGACGGCGCTGACCGCGCCCGCAGATGTGGCGGTGAAGCATATCATCGACAGCCTCGCGGCGTACGATGCCGCGCTCTTTGATGGAGCGGCGACGCTGATCGATGTGGGTACGGGTGCGGGGCTGCCCGGGATCCCCCTCGCGGTCTATGCGCCGCACATCCGCGTGACGCTGATGGATGCGCTCCAAAAGCGCGTGCGGTTTCTCATGGAGGTGACGGCGGCGATGGAGCTCACGAACACACGCTGCATCCACGCGCGCGCAGAGGAGGCGGCGCGGCAGGCAGAACATCGTGAGCACTACGATATTGCGGTGAGCCGTGCGGTGGCGCGTATGCCGGTACTGCTCGAGTACGCCCTGCCCTTCGTGCGCGTGGGCGGCACATTTCTCGCGCTGAAGGGACGCGCGTACGCGGCGGAGGCGGCAGAGGGCGCGGGCGCTGCGCGGCGGCTCGGCGGCGGTGCGGTTGCGGCACGCCCCGTGCACCTGCCGGGGCTCGACGATGTGCGTGCGATCCTCTCGGTGCGCAAGGAGAAGCCGACACCGAAGGAATATCCGCGGCGGCAGGTGAAATAATTTCCTTAGTAAAGGATTTATCTGCTTTGTGTCGAACATATAAAACGAGTATACGTGTATTTGCTGCGCAGATTTTCAGCGCAGCTATGAAGCGGATCAGAGACGATAAGGGGATGACGTGATGAAACGATGGAGAGGTCTGATGCTCGGGACGCTGGCAGCGCTCCTGCTGTCCGCACCGATGGCGGAGGCTGCATCCGCCGCTGCGACGGCGGCGGTGGATGAGAATGCGGCGCGCGACGCGGCGCGTGCAGCGAAGGCTGCTGCGCGTGCGGAGCGGCAGGCAGAGCGTGCGGCGGCGAAGGCAGAGCGGCAGCGTGCAATCGCGGACGCAAAGGCGGCACGCGCGGCAAAGGCGGATGCCCCTGCAGCTGCAACTCCTGCCGCAGCGACGGCGGATACGGCTGCGGCAGCGGATACGACTGCGCCGTCCGCGGATGCCGTGGCTCCTGCCGCACAGTTCTCGGCGCAGGAGGCGGCGAAGCGCGAACGGCAGAAGCTGCTCGCCGAGCGCAAGGCCGAGCGACAGTCCGTGAAGGAGCAGCGCAAGGCGGCACTCGCGGCGGCAAAGGCGGAGAAGCGTGCCGCTGCGGCAGCCGAGCGTGCGGAGAAGAAGGCGGCGCGTGCGGACAAGGTCGCGGCGAAGAAGCATGACCGCGGCTCGCGCTACAAGACCCTCTTTGTGGACAATGGTTTCACCTACTATCTGGACGCGAAGGATACGCGCTGGATACCGCGTCCTTACAACAGCGCGGAGTACATCATCGACACATGGGTGCGTCTGGTCGAGAACACGACCGGAGAGGCGGTCGCGGAGGACGGGAAAATCCGCCCCGCGAAGTATTTCCTTGAGCACTACTACATCAGCCCGCAGCGCCATGAGATCATGTTCATCTCGGAGCTGGAGGTTACGGGGCGGCCCGAGAACGCGGTGAAGGAACGCGCCTACGATCCGAAGAACTGGGAGCAGCTGGTGCCCGGCTCGATCGAGGATGAGATCTATACGGCGGTGACCGCGCGGATGAGCGGTGCGCCCGGCGCGAAGACAGGCGGCATGAGCGTGCGTGACATGGTGGAGGAGTATGCCCGTATTTCCTTCTGAAATGGACTCGGCAAGTGGAAAGGGAGGGTTCATTTTGATGGAAGAATACGGTGAGCGCGATCTCTGCCAGGTGACGGGACTGCTGAATATGATGCAGTTCATGCGCCACGCATCCGCGCACCTGCAGGATGCAGCGACAGGGCCGCTGACGTTCATGTACTTTGATCTCGAGAACTTCAAGAGCTTTAATCAGCGCTACGGGTTCCGGCATGGGAATCGGCTGCTGCGCTACATGGCGGATCTCCTGCGCGAGATCTTTGAGGGGGACCTCGTCGCGCGGCTCAACGACGACCACTTCGCCGTGGCGACGCAGAACGAGAATCCGGGCGACTGCATCCAGTTCGTCCACGAGCGGATCCGCGTCTACGATATGGGGCTGCCGATGGAGGTCAAGGCGGGGATCTATCACCCGCCGCCCGAGGTGACGGATGTCGCGCTCATCATGGACCGCGCGAAGATCGCGTGCAACAGCATCAAGAACACATATGATCTGACGTGGGCGGAGTTCAACCCCGCGATGGAGGAGGAGATCAACTTCCGCAGCCACATCATCCGTTCGTTCCAGGACGCGATGACCGAGGGCTGCATCGAGGTCTACTATCAGCCGGAGGTCCGTGCGATGACGCGTGAGATCTGCGGGTTCGAGGCGCTCGCGCGGTGGCGCGACCCCGTACACGGGATGATCTCGCCGGGGATCTTTGTCCCCGTACTGGAGGATGCGCACCTCTCGCCGCAGCTCGACCTCTACATCATCGAGCGCGTCTGTCAGGACATGGTGCAGATCCGCCGCGACATCCCCGACTGGGAGCTGCTGCGCGTGTCGGTGAACCTGTCGCGTGCGGACTTCCGTCTGATGGACATGGTACAGGCGGTGGAGGATGTCCGCCTGCGCTATCACATCGAGCGCACCATGCTCAACATCGAGGTGACCGAGGGCGTACAGAGCGACGATGAGGCATTCCTGCAGGGGGAGATCGCGCGGTTCCGCGCGGCGGGCTATGAGGTCTGGATGGACGACTTCGGCAGCGGGTACTCCTCGCTGAACAACGTCAAGGACTACGTCTTTGATGTGCTGAAGATCGACATGAACTTTCTGCGCTCGTTCGAGACGAATCCGAAATCTGCGGTCGTCATTCGCTCCATCGTCAACATGGCCAAGGAACTCGGCCTCCACACCCTCGCGGAGGGCGTGGAGACGGAGGAGCAGTTCGCATTCCTGCGCGAGATCGGCTGCGAGAAGGTGCAGGGGTACCTCTTTAGTCCGCCGCTGCCGTTCGACCAGGCGGTTGCCTACTGTCATGGCCCCACGGCACAGCTCAAGGTGGAGCCGCCGCACCTCAGCGACTACTACACGGAGATCGGCGCGATCAACGTGCTCTCGAGCGAGGCGCTGGAGCGACGCGGCTCGCCCGAGATCGGGGATGCCCTCTCGCTCGCCGTCATCGAGGCGTGCGGCGGCGAGATCCGCTACCTCTACCAGAGCAAGATGTTCAAGATGTTCCTGCGGAGCATCGAGCTGGACGAGGACAGTGCCAATACCCCCCACTACGAACGGCGCAAGCGGCAGAATGAGCGCATGCTCGCGCGGATGATGGAGGAGGCGGACCGCACGGGGCGCGAGGTCTATACGGACTTCATCACGCGCAACTCGTTCAACTCGGTGCGCCTGCGCCTCGTGACGCGCGACGCGGAGGACACCCGTGCGGTGTTTCTGATGGCGACCGTGAACATCTCGCGGTTCAGCCCCGAGGCGGGCTCGATGCAGGAGGCGCTGAATCAGATCGTCGCCCTGTACGACCGCGTGGATCTCTTCGACCTCGGCGCACGCAAGGTGATGCAGCTCTACTGCGATGTCTACGAGATGAACTACACACAGGAGTACGGGCACTTCGAGGAGATCGTCGACCTCTATGCCGCGGAGAAAATCATCCCCGCCGAGCAGAAACTGTTCAAGAAATTCTACAGCGAGAAGCACCTCCACGCCGTCCTTGAGGACAAGGCCGGGCGTGAGAATGTCGCCGTGCTGTTCCACAAGCACATGGCGGACGGGACGTGTGTCCTGCGGCTGCACCATCTCGTGCCGTTCCGGCTTGAGCAGCACGACTACGTCATCTCGTGCGTGCAGACCATCAACGAGCAGATCATCGGCGCGGTGACGGCGGCACTCGCGGAGGAGGACGAGGAGTAGGGGAGCGATGTTTTTGAGAGGGGCACCTTGGCCGACAAGGTGCTCCTTTTTTGTGTCCATCACGCTGATGCGCTTTTTGCATCGTATGTACTCTTTTGCTATACTTCTTCTTGATAAAACATTCGTTTGAAGGAGGAAGCAATATGTACGAACAAAAACAGTATGCACCGCTCACCAAGGCGGAGGAGGATGCCGTGATCGCGCGTGCGGTACGCGGAGAGGCGGCCGCAATGGCGGAGATGCACGCGCGGTACCGCGGGCTGATCGTCAGCGAGGCGCATGCCTCGTATCTCCGAAACGCTGCGCTTGCGGCGGATGCGGAGAACATCGCCGTGCTCGCATTCATCGAGGGACTGCACGACTACGACCCGAGGCACGGCGCACCGTTCGCAGGATTCGTGCGGGCACGCGTACACCATGCGCTCTATACCGCGTTTCGCCGCGAGCGGCGGCTCTGGGAGCGGACCTGCCATCCCGAGCAGAGTGCGGAGGGCCGCGATGCATGGGAGCGCTGCAGCGGCACAGAGGACATGGCGGCGGTCGACCTGCGCCTCCTCGTGCGCGGGATACTGCACAGCGTCATGCACCGTCTGACCGAGCGCGAGAAGGAGATCCTCAACCTGCACTACTACCGTGACCTCACACTGCGCCGCATCGCCGTGCTCCTCGGGACCTCGGCGAGCGCCGTCTCCAAGAGCAAGGCGAACCTGCTGAAGAAGCTGCGTGCGGCGGCGGGGGTTGCAACTCCGCGTGAAATATGCTATGCTTGGTAAAGCAATGGATTTGTAAAGGAGATGTCCTACATGGCACAGACCAGCATTAGCATTCGCATGGACGCTGAACTCAAAAAGAACTTTGAGAACTTCTGCGGCGCAGTCGGCATGAACATGTCCACGGCGATCAATATGTTCGCCATCGCGTGCGTGCGCGAGCAGCGCGTCCCGTTCGAGATCTCCGCGCAGCGAGCCCTGCCGGGCGAGGCCCTCGCACTGTTCACCGATACCACATGGAGCGACGAGGAGAGCTGAGCACATTTGTACATCCGACCGCATCACCGCGCGTCGGATATTTTTATATGGATCTATGTCTTGTGCACGGCATCCAATTATGCTATAATAAAAGCGGAATCCGCGCCGCACCTAGAGCTGTGTGTGACACCGCCGCTTTTAGAACGCACTGTCGCAGCGAAACGGAGGTGAATCCGATCCGCGCCGCAAAATGCTGTTTTGAGCCGCGCCGCACAAGGCTCCCAGACGCAAGGATTTCAAAATCACATCCCCGCAAGGGGACGGAAACTTTGATCGAGTTTGACATAATTATCAACCTTTCATAATTTCAAAACCACATCCCCGCAAGGGGACGGAAACAATCCAAAAAAGCCGAAAAATGCGCTTGTGTGCTTAGAGATTTCAAAACCACATCCCCGCAAGGGGGCGGCACACACAAGGGGCATTCGCCCCTTATTTTTTTTGCTTTTTTAGGGTCATTGTGACTTCTGCAACGGAATCGCGAAGCATTCTCATCTATACTGGTCTTATTGATGATAGATGTTTTCAACCATATAGATCGGAGTGATACCAATGGCAGAAGAGAAGAAGAACGAACCGGGGCACGAATTCCTTGCGCGTCTGGGCAAGACACGGCTGCGTCCGGGCGGACGCGAGGCGACGGAGTGGCTGCTCGGCCATGTCGACTTTACGGCGGATACGCGCGTCCTGGAGGTCGCGTGCAACATGGGCACGACGATGGTCGCCCTCGCAGAGGCGCACGGCTGCCGCATCACGGGGCTCGACATGAATCCGAAGGCACTCGAGAAGGCGCGTGCGAACATCGAGAAGCACGGCCTCGGCGATGTGATCGATGTGGTGGAGGGGAATGCCCTCGCGCTGCCGTTCCCCGATGCGTCGTTCGATGTGGTCATCAATGAGGCGATGCTCACGATGCTGCCGCGCGAGAACAAGGCGAAGGCGATTGGCGAGTACTTCCGCGTGCTGAAGCCGGGCGGCATCCTCCTCACACACGATGTCGCGCTGCGCGTGACGGATGAGGCAGAGGCGGTGGAGCTGCGTGCGGGCATCTCCCGTGCGATCAATGTGAACGTCGATCCGCTCCCGCACGCGCTCTGGGAGAAGCTCTTCCGCGATGCGGGCTTTACGATCGAGGTGCAGACGGGCGATATGACCCTGCTCGATCCTGCGGGTCTGGTGCGTGACGAGGGCTTTGACGGGGCGATGAAGATCATCCGCAACGGCCTGCGGACGGAGAACCTCGAGCGGTTCCGCAAGATGTTCAACTTCTTCTTTGACCACAACAAGGAGTTCTCGTACATCGCGGTTGTGAGCCGAAAGTAACGGCGCAGTCTGCCTTGTTGGGAGAGCGGGCGAAGGCATGCGTTTTGGTTCATGTATGAGGAGGAATCGTATGCGGATGACAAAGCAGAGCGCTCTTGCGGCGGCGGTCGCGCTCACTCTTTCGAGCGCAGGGCACGCGGTCTATGCAGGGGATGTGCAGACACAGAAGGAAGGCTATGAGACGGCTCCTGTTGTGGTGACGGCATCGGGCTTTGAGGAGGATGTGCGCTATGCGCCGGCGAGTATCTCCGTGATCCATGCGGAGGAGATCGCAAAGCGCGGCTACACTGATCTGCGTCAGGTGCTCGACACGGTGGAGGGCGTCGATACCTTCGGTGCGACGGGGCGATTCGATACGCCTGCGATCTCGATTCGCGGCATGGGGGACGGCTATACGCTGATCCTCGTGGACGGGGTGGCGCAGGTGGGACCCGGCATCGCGGGCGGCATGATGCGCAGCTTTAACCAGCTCGCGAATACGAGCCTGCCCTCTCCGGCCCAGATTGAGCGCATCGAGGTGGTGCGCGGCCCCATGTCGACCCTCTACGGGTCGGATGCGATGGGCGGTGTGATCAACATCATCACGAAGAAGGTGACGAATGAATTCCACGGCGCTGTCTCCGTCGGCAGTATCCTTGAGACGACGGACGGCAAGGCGAATACGATGAAGTACAACTTCAACCTCGCAGGTCCCATCACGCAGGACAAGGTGGGGCTGCAGATGCGCGGCAGCTACCTCAAGCGCGGCGCATCGGCGTTCGGCGTGGACAAGGAGCGGCGCGACTACGACAACTGGAATCTCGGGACGCGCGTGACCTATACGCCCGCTGCAGGGCACAGCTACTACATCGATGTGGACCGTGCGCAGAATATGCGCGATGGGGAATTTGCACAGAGAGGGAGAATGCCGGCGCCAATCCCGAATGCGTTCGTGCGGACGAATCTCCTCGGCGATCTGTCGCAGCGCTTTGACCGTACCAAGGTTGTGCTCGGTGCGGAAAACAAGGTCGGAACGCATGGGACGTGGACGAATACGCTCTCCTTCCTGCGCAACGAGATGCACTTCGATGCGAATCTGGCAGGCACGGCAAATCCCTCCCCGATCCCGCACCTCTTTATTCCAATCAAATCGACGATCCGCAACCGCGTCAAAAATGATTTCGTTACCTACGATACGAAGTACGTCGCGGATCTCAGCGATGCGCATACACTGACTGTGGGCGGACGCTGGCAGCGGGAGAGCGTGGACTATCATCTGATGCGCCGGCTGCAGCCGACCAATCTTTCGATGCTGCCGCCTCCGATGCAGATGATGTTCCGCAATCTGATGCAGCAGCGCAGCTCCAACGACAACGGCAGCGTCTCGCGCACGCACTGGGCACTCTACGGTGAGGATACATGGGCGGTCACGAAGAAGCTCGTCTTTACCTATGGTCTGCGCTACGATCATCCCGAGGACTACGACGACAATCTCAGTCCGCGCGGCTACCTCATCTATATGCCGAACCGCAACTTTACGGTGAAGGGCGGTATCGCGACGGGCTACAAGGCACCGACGATGCTCCAGTCCTCGCCCGTGGACGTTCATCTCAATATCACGGGGGAGGTCTACCGCGGCAATACGGGGCTGAAGCCCGAGCGATCGACGACCGAGGAGATCGGCTTCTACTACCACAACGATCATGCGACGGACGCACATCTGACGTTCTTTCACACGAACTTTAGGGACAAGATCGATCTCAGCGACCCGACGGTCATCGGCGGCGAGAGGGTGCGTGTCTATGAGAATGTCGGCAAGGCACGCATCCACGGCGTAGAGCTTGGAACGGATTTCGCGCTCGCACCGAAGCTGCGGGCGGGGCTGAACTGGACGTTCCTCACGAGCAGTATCAAGAGCGGCGCGAACAAGGGGCAGCCGCTGCGCTCCACGCCGAAGCAGGCGGTCAATCTGAAGCTCGACTGGATGCCGACGGATGCGACGGATGTATGGATGAGCGCTCAGTACCGCAGCGGGATGTATCGGTCAAAACAGGCGGCGGGGCTTTCCTCGACCTATCACCCGTTCACCGTCCTCAACATGGGCGTGACGCACAAGCTGAGGGACGGGCTCTCCGTGCAGTTCGCTGTGAACAATCTGCTGAACCGCGACTTTGACCGTGCGGCGACGGCAGCGGATGGCACGAAGTACAGTGTCTACTATGATGATCTCGATGCCGACGGCATCGCGGGCGGTTCCTATATGTCGCGCCGCAGCTATTGGCTCGGGATGACGTATGAATTCTGATATGCGCGGTCTTCCCTGTGCGGCACGGGGGGCGCACGTGACGGAAGGTACACTTGCAGTGCTGTCGCTGACATAAGATAAGGGCTGTTGGACGAAGTTTTCTAGCTTCGTCCAACAGCCCTTTTGCATGGAAACAATCAATAATGATAAATATAT
>CAJPQT010000016.1 GCA_905372865.1 uncultured Centipeda sp. | reverse complement strand
TTTAGTTATTTTATTTTATTTGTTTCGATTGTTTTTGGCATGTTGTTTCTTCCAGTCTTTGATCCATTCCAAACGCTCTCGAAAATGTACTTCCATCCCCTGTTCCGTCGGATGATAGTATGTTTTTCCGATCAGGCTGTTCGGCATGCACTGCATACTGGTAATGTGTTCCTCCACATCGTGGGCATACTGATATCCCTTGCCGTAGTCGAGGTCCTTCATGAGCTTGGTCGGTGCATTCCGAATCACGAGTGGAACGGGCTCGGCGAGCATATTTCGTGCATCAGCCGCTGCGGCAAGATATGTCGTTTCCATCGCATTGGACTTCGGTGCGAGTGCCAGATAAACAACCGCTTCGGTCAGATGGACATTGCACTCCGGCACCCCGATGTAGTGACACGCCTGATAGGCGGCTACTGCAAGCGGGAGGGCTCTTGGGTCGGCAAGTCCGACATCCTCCGCCGCAAACCGCGTCACTCTGCGTGCGATGTAGAGCGGATCCTCCCCTGCTTCAAGCATACGTGCGAGCCAGTAGACCGCCGCATCCGGGTCGGAATTGCGCATCGACTTATGGAGGGCAGAGATGAGATTGTAATGCTCCTCCCCATTCTTATCGTAGAGGAGTGATTTGCGCGAGATGCACTGTGCCAGATTCTCCTCTGTCACATAGATCTCTCCATCGCGCTCCTCTGCGTTCAGGATCAGCATCTCGAGTGTGGATAGCGCAGTCCGTGCATCGCCGTTCGCAAAGGCGGCAACCGCCGCTAACCCATCATCCGAGATGTGGATGTGCTGATCCCCCAGTCCGCGCGCAGACGAGACAGCAGAGCGCAGCAATCGACCGATGTCCTCGGTACTCAGTCCCTGCAGGACAAAGACACGGCAGCGCGAGAGAAGAGCACTGTTGATCTCGAACGATGGATTCTCCGTCGTGGCTCCGATCAGGACAATGCTTCCCTTTTCGACAAACGGCAGAAAGGCATCCTGCTGTGCTTTGTTGAAGCGATGAATCTCATCGACAAAGACAATGATGCGCTCGCCGTATATACGGCGGCGATCCGCCTCCTGCATGACCGTACGGATATCCTTGATCCCGCTCGTCACCGCAGAGAAATTGATGAACTTCGCCTGTGTGCGCGCTGCGATGATCTGAGCAAGCGTGGTCTTGCCGACACCGGGCGGTCCCCAGAAGATCATGGAGGTGATATGGTCGCTCTCAATGAGGCGGCGCAAGATCTTTCCTTTGCCGAGGAGGTGCTCCTGTCCGACAAATTCCTCGAGCGAACGTGGACGAACGCGCTCCGCGAGCGGCTGATATGAGGCTCGTTCAAAGAGCCCCCCCTGTTCGTCCATCGCTGCGTTCACCTCCTATACGCATATTCTCTCACAATGGATTATCGCATAAAAAAGAGACTAAGGCAATAGCAAAGAACGGCTTGGAAAAATTTCCAAACCGTTCTTTGCTGTCCCCGTTGTTTACAGGATAAAGCGGGATACGTCGTGATCGCCCGCAATATCCGCAAGACAGCGATCCACATAGGCGCTGTCGATGACGATGTCCTTTTCCTCAAGGTCGGGGGCATCGTAGGACAGATCCTCAAGTAACTTTTCCAAAAGCGTATAGAGACGGCGTGCGCCGATGTCCTCAGTCTGCTCGTTGACAGTCTCTGCAAGCTCTGCGAGACGAGCGACGGCATCGTCGGCAAAGCGGAGGGAAATCCCCTCCACGCCGAGGAGTGCACGGTACTGCTTGATGAGCGCGTTCTTCGGCTCGGTGAGGATACGCTCGAAGTCCGCCTTGACAAGGGACTTGAGCTCCACACGAATCGGGAAACGCCCCTGCAGCTCCGGAATGAGATCTGAGGGCTTTGCCGTGTGGAACGCACCTGCCGCGATGAAGAGGACGTGATCGGTCTTTACGGGACCGTACTTCGTCATCACCGTCGAGCCCTCGACAATCGGCAGGATATCGCGCTGCACACCTTCGCGCGAGATGTCCGCGCCCGCACTGCGCCCATTGCTGACGGCGACCTTGTCGATCTCATCGAGGAAGACGATACCGCTGTACTCGGCGGTGCGCACCGCTTCCTCCGCAACAGCGTCCATATCGACGAGCTTGTCCGCCTCCTCCGCTGTAAAGATCTTGCGGGCCTGATCGACTGTGACCTTGCGCTTGCGGCGATTTTTCGGAACGAGTTTGCCGATCATGGATTGGAGGTTGTCACTCATGCCCTCAAGCGACGAGCCGGCGAACATATTGCCGGCAGGACGTGCAGACTCCTCCACCTCGATCTCGATGACATCGTTTTCGAGTTCGCCCCTCTGCAGACGCTTGCGTACCCACTCACGCCCCGCCTGATACTTCGGCGGTTCCTCTGTCTCCTGTTTCTCCTCTGTATCCGAGGAGAAAATGCTGCTGAGGGGATTGGCTGTTTTCTTTGCCGGAGGAACAAAGACATCAATGAGGCGTTCCTCGGCGTTTTCCTTCGCCTTTTCCTGCACCTCGTCGATTTTCTGCTGACGCACCATACGCACGGAGGTCTCGACAAGATCACGCACGATGGACTCGACATCGCGCCCGACGTAGCCGACCTCTGTGAACTTTGTCGCCTCAACCTTTAGGAACGGCGCACGGACGAGACGCGCAAGGCGGCGTGCAATCTCGGTCTTGCCGACACCGGTCGAGCCGATCATCAGGATGTTCTTCGGAATGACATCCTCGCGCATCTCATCGTCGAGCTGACGGCTGCGCCAGCGGTTGCGGAGTGCGATGGCGACGGACCGCTTTGCCTCGTACTGCCCGACAATATATTTGTCCAGCTCGGCAACAATCGCGCGCGGGGTCTGTTCATTGACGCCGATTTGACTCATGATTCCAGTACCTCCACCGTGATGTTATGATTGGTATAGACGCAAATATCCGCTGCAATCGAGAGGGATTCCCTTGCAATCTCGGGTGCGTCCATCGTGCTGTGCGCGGTGAGCGCACGGGCTGCGGCAAGTGCAAAGAATCCGCCCGAGCCGATCGCGGTACAGTCTCCATCCGGTTCAATGACTTCGCCGTTGCCGGAGATCATGAGAATGCCGCCCTTGTCCGCGACCAGCAGCAGCGCTTCAAGCTTGCGCAGCACCTTGTCCGTGCGCCAGTCCTTTGCGAGCTCGACGGCGGCACGCTGCAGATTCCCGCTGTAGGATTCGAGTTTGACCTCGAATTTCTCAAACAGAGTGAATGCATCCGCAACCGATCCGGCGAATCCCGCAAGGATCTTTCCATGATAAAGACGGCGCACCTTGCGTGCGTTTGCCTTCATAATCGCGCGTTCCCCAAAGGTTACCTGTCCATCGCCCGCAATGGCTACCTTGTTTCCCTTCTTGACCGCAACAATGGTTGTTGCATGAAATGTCATACTGTGTATAGTCCTTTCATGTGCTCTGTCTGAAATCTTGCGAGTACCGTCAACGCACGCTCCGCAAGCATCCGTTTTTTCTCCGGCTTACGCATACGGCGCGGCGAATTCTCGATTGGAGGAAGAAGGCCGAAGTTGATGTTCATTGGCTGAAAATGAGCGGGGTCACATGAGGTGATATAGTGCGCAAGTGCCCCGTGACAGGTTGTCTGCGGGAACACAAGAGGCTCCTGCCCCGCCGCAAGCCGCGCGGCGTTCACGCCCGCCGTCAGACCGGATGCCGCCGACTCGACATACCCCTCCACACCCGTCATCTGTCCCGCAAAAAATAAGGCATCGTTTGTCTGTGTCTGAAAGGTCGGGCGCAGGTGGCGCGGTGCATTGATGAAGCTGTTGCGGTGCATCACGCCATAGCGCAAAAAATCCGCATGCGTGAGCCCCGGTATCATCCGAAAGACGCGCTGCTGCTCAGGCCATTTGAGCCGCGTCTGGAAGCCGACGATGTTGTAGATCGTCCCCTCCGCATTGTCCTGCCGCAGCTGAACAACAGCGTACGGGCGTATCCCCGTCTCGGGATGCTCCAGCCCCATTGGCTTGAGGGGGCCGTAGAGCAAGGTATCCTTGCCGCGCGATGCCATGACCTCGACAGGCATACAGCCCTCAAAGAAGATCTCCTTCTCAAAGTCATGTGCCTGCGCCGTCTCGGCCGTGGTGAGTGCCGTGTAGAACGCCTCGTACTGCTCCTCGTCCATCGGACAGTTGATGTATGCCGCCTCTCCCTTCCCATAGCGGGAGGCACGATAAGCAGCACGCATGTCAATGCTTGCAAAACTGACAAGCGGTGCTGCTGCATCATAGAAATAGAGGGCGTCATTGCCGAGGAGCGCGGCGATCTCAGCGGAGAGTGCACCATCCGTCAGCGGACCCGAGGCGATGATGACGATACAGTCATCAGTATTTGGAATCTCCGTAACCTCCGCATGGTGAACGCCGATGTTCGGATGCCGTTCAATTTGCTCTGTAACATAGGCGCTGAACTTCGTGCGATCCACAGCGAGTGCACCGCCCGCAGGGACGGCGGTCGCATCTGCTGCTTGTATGATGAGTGACCCGAGCCGCCGCATCTCCTCCTTGAGAACACCAACGGCATTCTCAAGCCCCGCGCCGCGCAGGGAATTGCTGCACACAAGCTCGGCAAAACCGTCCGTCTTATGCGCAGGAGAGCGGCGCAGAGGGCGCATTTCATAGAGCTCTACAACAGCACCGGATTTTGCCGCCTGCCATGCCGCCTCAGTTCCTGCAAGCCCCGCACCGATGACGATGATTTTTTTCATGCACGCGTCCTCTTACGGCGTGTGACGTTCTTCTTTGCAACGGACGCCTTCTTCTCTTTAGGGGGCACGGCGTCGGTATTCTTTGCCGCCTGTATACGCTCCTTTTGGCGTGCCAGCTCCTTCTCGATGGGGCTGCCAATGCGCGAGGAACACGCCTCGTTGCTGCAATAGAGGATGCTGCGTCCCGTACGATAACGATGCCGCTGCATAAAGGAGCCGCAGATCTTGCAGGTCTCCTGCTGCGGCTCATCCCACGTTGTATAGTCACAGTCCGGATAGCGGTCACAGCCGAAGAAGGCACGTCCGCGCCGGCTCTTGCGCTCGACGATCTTGCCGCCGCACTTCGGACAGGCAACCCCCGTATCGCGCAGAAGTGGTTTCGCATTGCGGCAGTCCGGAAAGCCGGGGCACGCGAGGAACTTGCCATAGCGTCCTTGTTTGACCACCATCATGCGGCCGCATTTATCGCAGGGAATGTCCGTGACCTCGTCGGGAATCTCCACCTCACCGATGACATCCTCCGCATTTTTCAGTGTCTTCTCGAATGGGTCGTAAAACTTTCGGAGAAGATCGTTCTTATCGAGTGCGCCGTCCGCAACCTCGTCCAGCTCCCCCTCAAGATTCGCCGTGAACTTCACATCCACAATATCCTTGAAGTACTCCCCGAGCATATCGGTCACGATAAAACCGAGCTCCGTCGGACGAAATTGTTTCTCGCGCCGTTCGACATAGCCGCGCTTCTGAATGGTCTCGATGATCGGTGCGTATGTGCTCGGACGGCCGATGCCCATCTCCTCGAGTGTCTTGACAATGGAGGCATCGTTATAGCGCGGCGGCGGCTCCGTAAAGTGCTGCTCGGGATTCAGCGCGGCGAGTGCAAGTACGTCGCCCGCCACAAGATCCGGCAAAAGGGTGTCCTTCTCCTTCTTTGCTGTCTCCGCGCCCACATAGACGGCAGTGTAGCCCTTGAACTTCAGCTTCGATCCGTGTGCACGCAGTCGGTAGTCTCCCGCTGTAATCTGTGCCGCAATGGTATCATAGACAGCAGCAGACATCTGGCTCGCCGCAAAGCGCTGCCAGATCAGCGTATAGAGGCGCATCTGGTCACGGTTCAGATATTGCTCCACCTCGCTCGGTGTTCGCAGAATACTCGTTGGGCGGATTGCCTCGTGCGCATCCTGTGCCTTCTTGCCCATTGCATAGATATTGGGACGCGCCGGGATATAGTCCTTGCCGTATTCCTCACTGAGAAACGACCTCGCTTCGTCCACGGCGAGATTGGAGATACGCGTCGAATCCGTTCGCATATAGGTGATAAGACCCGTGGCACCGTGTCGCCCGAGTACAACGCCCTCATAGAGCTGCTGGGCGATCATCATCGTACGGCCGGAGGTAAAGCCGAGCTTGCGTGCCGCATCCTGCTGGAGCGAGCTCGTTGTAAACGGCGGAGCTGCCTTCTTGCGGCGTTCGCTCCGCCGCACCTCCTTGACGGTAAACTCCTGCCGCGCAAGGTCGTCGGTCAACTGTTTCGTCTCCGTCTCACTGTGCAGCGAAAGTTTCTTGCCGTGCGCATGTGTCACGTCCGCCATAAATACGCTCTTGCCCTGCTTCAGCTTTGCCTCAACCGTCCAGTACTCTTCGGACTGGAATGCCTCGATCTCACGCTCCCGATCACAGATCAGGCGTACGGTCACAGACTGAACACGTCCGGCGGACAACCCCTTGCGCACTTTGCGCCAGAGAAGAGGAGATAACTTATAGCCGACGATACGATCGAGCATACGTCGTGCCTGCTGCGCATCCACCTGCTCCATGTGAATGGGGCGCGGGTGCCGCACGGCTTCCTCAATCGCCGGCTTTGTGATCTCATGGAAGACAATCCGACAATCATCCTCCGGGTTGATCCCAAGGATGTGCGCCAGATGCCATGCAATCGCCTCCCCCTCACGGTCGGGATCGCTTGCGAGATAGATCTTATCCGCATTCTTGGCCTCTTTTTTGAGTGCGCGGATGAGATCGCCCTTGCCGCGCACGTTAATGTATTTCGGTGAAAATTCATTTTCGACATCGATGCCGAACTGGCTCTTCGGCAGATCGCGCAGATGTCCCATGGAGGCTCTCACAATGTAGTTTTTTCCAAGATGTCGCTCAATCGTCTTTGCCTTTGCCGGAGACTCCACAATCACGAGAACTTTTTTCGATGATTTCTTTCCAGATGATGTTGTGTTCTTGGTCCTTTTCACTTTGGATGTTTTCGGTGAAGATGTCATCGTAGCCAATCCGTCAGTTCCTTTCAACGCGCCGATAGGCGTGCCTTTCATTCTCTGTAATAATTCCCTTAAGCTGCATTTGAAGCAGGAGCAGCGGGATATTTTCCGCTGTATGCTCCGGCATGCTGTCTATGATCTCATCCATGCTGAGCGCATGATCAAACGACAGAACACGGTAGATATGCGCTTCCTCCGGTGTCAGCTGTTCGCGTGCCGAACGCTTGGGCGGTTCGACGAGGCGCATCTCCTCGAGAATCTCCTGTGGAGACTCCACGAGCCGCGCACCCGCACGGATGAGATTGTGACATCCGCTGCTCTGCGGCGAGTAGATGCTCCCGGGGATGGCGTACACGTCCCGCCCCTCGCTGAGCGCCATCTCCGCCGTAATGAGGGAGCCGCTGCGCTTTGCCGCCTCGATGACAAGCGTTCCCTCCGAAAGGCCGCTGATGATGCGGTTGCGCGCGGGGAAAAAGGCAGGAAGCGGCTGTGTGCCCGGCGCATACTCGGAGATCACAGCGCCTCCCGTCTCGACAATCTGTGCGAGCAGACGGCGATTCTCAGACGGGTAGGCAATGTCCACCCCGCAGCCGAGCACTGCGACCGTCCTTCCGCTGCGCAGAGCGCCTCGATGTGCGCGCGTATCAATACCGCGTGCTGCACCGCTCACTACGGTTACCCCCGCCGCTGCAATCCGCTCGGCGAACTCCATCGCCGCAGCCTCGCCGTATGCAGTGAATTTACGCGCACCGACGATACCAATCCGACGCGCATTTGGGACAAGCGTACCGCGATGGTAAAGGACAAGCGGCGGGTCGAAGATCTCGCGCAGGATGTCCGGATAGAACGGATCGTCTATGGTAACCAGTTCGATCTCCTGCCGCAGGCAGTCTTCCGCAATCTGCTCCGGCAAAGCGGCGTGCATACGGATATGAGCGGCCAGATCCTCGGCGAGTGTCTCCGAGAGCAGCCCGAGCGCTCTCAGCTGCGCACCGTCCATCGACCAAATATCACGCACGGAAGAGACCGCATTGCACAGGCGGCGCATACGCACGCTTCCGATCTGCCGACATTGCAGGAGTGCCGCCAGATAATATGGATCTTCCATGATGATACGCTCCTCATATTACATAAATTTATAGCAGATTGCAACCGAAAGGAATAATTTTGTATTTAATGTAGAAACATCAGCGCGGAAAGAGTTCATCACCAAAGACATAGTATAGCATGAGGAAAATGAGAAGGCAAAGAAAGAGATCGGACATTGGTTTCTCCTATGAAAAAAGAGGGGCTATGCCCCTCCCCAGATTCTGTATCATCACATAATGCGGCGCGCTCCGATATAGCACGCCCCCCAGTAACCGCCATACAAATTGTCAATCGCGACACCACGGCTCGATGAGGCGTTGATGAAATTGCCGTTTCCGAGATAGATGCCGACATGTGACGGTCCGTACTCATACGTCGAGAAGAATACAAGATCGCCGGGCACCATCTCCGATGACGAGATCGGATAGCCCACATCGTACTGTGCATCTGCCGTACGCGGGAGATAGATGCCCGCATTGGCAAAGACATAGCGCACAAAGCCCGAGCAGTCAAATCCGGCAGGTGTCGTACCGCCGAAGGAGTACGGAACGCCGATGTACTGCATGGAGTCCGAGATCACGCGGCGAACAATATAGTTGGAACCACGGCTGACCTGCGGCATGGATTTTCCAAGAAGTGCCTGATATGTCGAGGGACCTACCATCCCATCAACTGCGAGACCCTGCGCCGCCTGGAATTCCTTCACAGCTTCCGCGGTCGCCGGTCCGAAGTCGCCGTCGGCGACGACATCATAGCCAAAGCTCGAAAGCTGCCCTTGGATTTCAGCTACGTCCGTTCCCTGATCGCCAAGCTGGAACGACTCTGCGCTCGCTATGGATGCGGAGCAGAGAAGCATTGCGGATAATGCAAGAATCTTGATTTTCTTTCGCAAGCAAACACTTCCTTCCACGAATGCACGGGGAAGTCCCGCGCACAATAAATGCGTTCATAGTATTGATGTGAGAAACCAATAAGCCGAGTTCTGTTCCGCCCGATGGGCGGCGACAATCATTTATCTGGGACGCCCGTTGCCGGACGCCTCTAGCGACACTACCCGGAAGGTTGGCGGGCCGCCTTAGCCCTTCCCTATTTGGTCTTGCTCCATGTGGGGTTTACCGAAGCCAGCCGGTCACCCGACTGCTGGTGCGCTCTTACCGCACCTTTCCACCCTTACCGATCCTAGATCGGCGGTCTAAATTTCTATGGCACTGTCCCTAAGGTCACCCTCGCTGGACGTTATCCAGCACACTGCCCTGTGGAGCTCGGACTTTCCTCGCCCGTTGAATGGACGCGATTGTCTCGATTTCTCATACCAACGCGAAGATTATACCACATATGGGGTACAGGTGTCAAAAGTTACCCTAGCCCTTGTGCGGTGTAGGATAAAAGGTATCCTTACGAACAGAAATCCCTTTTTATAAGAAATTTTTTCATAAAATTTAAGCCTATTCCCATGCTCCTGCAATCATTTGCTCGATATTGGAAATCCGATTTTCATGCAGATAGCGTCCAAGTCCGTCACAGATCTTCATCGTAACCGCGGGATCTGTGAAGTTCGCTGTGCCGATCGCAACCGCAGACGCACCTGCAAGAAAGAACTCCACAGCATCCTGCCATGAGGCAATCCCACCCATGCCAATGACGGGAACGTGAACGACATGAGCCACATCCCAGACCATGCGGACGGCAACAGGTTTGACGGCAGGACCCGAGAGCCCTCCCGTACGATTGCCGAGGACAGGACACTTTCGTTCAATATCAATCTGCATGCCAATGAGCGTATTGATGAGCGAGATCACATCTGCCCCTGCCTCTTCAACGGCAAGTGCCATCTCCGTGATGCTGGTGACATTCGGAGAGAGCTTTGCGATAACGGGCTTTTCAGATGCCGACACCACCGCACGCACGACATCGGCTGCCGCACGCGGGTCTGTACCAAAAACAATACCGCCCTCCTTGACATTCGGACAGGAGATGTTGATCTCAAGCGCGGCAACGCCGTCGACATTGAGCCGCCGTGCAATTTCCGCATAGTCATCGACGGAGCTTCCCGATACATTGACGATAATATTCATACCGTATGGTCGGATGCGTGGCAGAATCTCTGTCAGGAAGTGCTCCACGCCCGGATTTTCGAGACCAATGCAGTTCAGCATCCCCTGCGGTGTCTCTGCAATTCGTATGCCGTCATTGCCGCGCCGCGGAGCGAGTGTCGTCCCCTTGACCATGATACCTCCGAGACGTCCAAGATCGACAAAGTCCGCAAACTCTTCGCCGAAGCCGAACGTCCCCGATGCCGCGAGGACGGGCGTCCGCATCTCAATGCCTGCGATCTTCGTGCGCAGGAGATCATCATACGGATATTTTACCGTATTAGGAGGCATAGTACACCTCCCCCGCCGGAAAAACAGGGCCGTCCTTGCAGACCTTCCGCCGTCCACTTTTCGTGTCCACGGCGCAGGAGAGACACGCGCCAAGCCCGCATGCCATGCGTTTTTCGAGCGAGACCTCGCAGGGAATCCCGTATTCCGCTGCAATCGCTGCGACGCGCTCCATCATGATGGGAGGACCGCAGACCGCAACGCCGTCATAACTGCCCCCCGCAAGAAGTCTCGGCAGAAGCGTCGTCACAAAGCCCCGCGTGCCGTATGAACCATCGTCCGTAGTGACAAAGCACTCGTGCACATGGGGACGGTAGATCTCCTCCCAGAAAAGTTCTTCCTGCGTGCGCCCGCCCATTAGGACTGAGACCTTTGGGTGCGCCGCCGCAAAGAAGAGGAGCGGCGTGAGCCCCATGCCGCCCCCGACAAGCAGAGGATGTTTCAATGCAATGTTAAAACCACGTCCGAGTGGGCCGAGAACGGAGACGGCCGTCCCTGTTCCTGCCGAGGCAAGACCCTCGGTACCGCGCCCCACCTGTCGATAGATGAGGCGAATCCACCCGTCTGTATGTGAGACCTCCGCAATGCCGAGCGGACGGCGCAGAAAGCCCGCATCGGCCGGCACGGAGATCTGTACAAACTGCCCCGGCAAAGCGGCGCGTGCAATCTGCGGAGAGGAAAGCGTCAGTATATCAACGCCTACGATTGGTGCTTCGTGCGAAAGAATCCGTGCCTCCTCGATTACCTTAGGCAAGGTCATCCCCTCCACCGACATAATCCTGTAATGCGAGTGTATAGACAAGGCGACGGTTTCGCATGAACTCAAGCACGCGCAGAACCTCCCATGCCGTATCCAGAGAAGTGAGACAGGCGATGCCGTGCTCCACAGTCGCGCGGCGGATCTTAAAGCCGTCGCGTGCGGAGTGTTTCCCCTGCGTGAGCGTGTTGATGACCATGTTGATACGTCCACTCTTAATCATCTCGATGATGTCCGAGCTGCGCTCATGCACCTTGCCCACAACCTCCACGTCAATTCCGAGGGAAGCGATCGCCTTCGCCGTGCCCTCCGTCGCCACAATATCAAAGTTGAACTCGGAGAATGCCTTGGCAAGCTGCTTGAGCTCCTCCTTGTCCTTATTCGCAACGGTAAAGAGGAGGCAGCCCTTTGTCGGGATGTTCAGTCCCGAGCCGACAATTGCTTTATAGAGCGCACGCGCATAGTGATAGTCCACGCCCATAACCTCGCCCGTCGACTTCATCTCCGGGCCGAGGGAGATGTCAACATCCGTCATCTTTGCAAAGGAGAATACGGGTGCCTTCACTGCGACGTAGGGCCGCGGTGGAATCAGCCCCGAATGGAAACCGAGTTCCCGTAACGTCGCCCCCATTGCAACCTGTGTCGCGATGCCAACCATATTGATGTTCGTGATCTTGGACAGGAACGGCACCGTGCGGCTCGAGCGCGGATTGACCTCGATGATAAAGACCTCATCACGCGCAACAACAAACTGAATATTGAGCAGCCCCTTGACATGGAGTGCGACGGAAAGACGCTTCGTATAGTCAATGATCGTATAGATCACGCGCGCGGGCAGCGTCTGCGGCGGATAGACCGCGATGCTGTCACCGGAATGAACACCGGCGCGCTCGATGTGCTCCATAATGCCGGGAATGACGACATCCACACCGTCGGAGATAGCATCGACCTCAACCTCAGTTCCCTGCATATAGCGGTCGACGAGCACCGGATGATCCGGTGTCACCTTGACCGCACGGCTCATGTAGTCCCGCAGTTCCTCCTCGTTGTAGACGATCTCCATCGCACGCCCGCCGAGCACATAGGAGGGGCGCACCATGACGGGATATCCGATGCGTGCTGCCCCCGCCACGGCATCCGCGAGGTTGGTCACGCTGATCCCCTCGGGACGTGAGATCTCCGTCTGTGTCAGCACCTCGTCGAAGCGCTCACGGTCCTCGGAACGGTCGATATCGTTGACAGAGGTACCATAGACACGCAGCCCCGCGCGCTCGAGCTCTGCCGCAAGGTTGATCGCAGTCTGACCGCCGAATTGAACAATGACACCGTCCGGCTTTTCCTTGTCTGCGATGTTCAGCACATCCTCGACCGTCAGCGGCTCGAAATAGAGGCGGTCGGAGATGTCGAAGTCCGTGCTGACCGTCTCGGGGTTATTGTTGATGATGATGGCCTCAATGCCCATCTCGCGCAGCGCCCAGACTGAGTGGACCGAGCAGTAGTCGAACTCAACGCCCTGTCCGATGCGAATGGGACCGGAGCCGAGTACGATCACCTTCTTCCGATGTGAGACGGCGACCTCATCCTCACACCCACGGAACGTGGAGTAATAGTACGGGGTCATTGCCTCGAACTCGGCGGCACAGGTATCGACCATCTTGTAGCACGGCAGGATGTTATGCGTGCGGCGCATCGTACGGATCTCATCGCGTGTCTTCTTCGTCAGTTCGGCGATCGAGACATCGGCAAGCCCGACCCACTTCGCCGCCGCAAGCAGCTTCGGAGTGAGCGGAGCCGCAGCAAGCTGATTCTCCACATCCGTAATATGTTTGAGCTTATGGATGAACCACTTGTCCACCTTTGTAATATCCGAAATCGCATCAACCGAAAGTTTTCCGCGTCGCAGTGCTTCGGCAATGACAAAAATGCGCTCATCGTTGACGAGAGCAAGCTGCTTCTCCACACGCGCATCATCCCAAGCGGCAAAGCGGTCAAGATAGAGGCGATTCACACCGATCTCAAGGGAACGTACGGCCTTGAGGATTGCTCCCTCAAAGCTGCGATCAATGGACATCACCTCGCCCGTTGCCTTCATCTGTGTGCCGAGTGTATGATCAGCGTAGATAAACTTATCAAACGGCCAACGCGGGAACTTCACCACGCAGTAGTCGATCGTCGGCTCAAAGCATGCCTTCGTCTTCTTTGTGACGGAGTTTACAATCTCATCGAGTGTGTAGCCAATTGCAATCTTCGAGGACACCTTTGCGATCGGGTATCCTGTCGCCTTGGACGCGAGTGCCGAGGAACGACTGACGCGCGGATTGACCTCGATGACATAGTACTTATTGCTCTTCGTATCGAGCGCATACTGGGCGTTGCAGCCCCCCTCAATGCCGAGTTCGCGAATGATGCGAAGGCTCGCACTGCGCAGCATCTGATACTCATAATCCGTCAATGTTTGTGCAGGAGCAACAACGATACTATCTCCTGTATGAACACCAACAGGGTCAAAATTCTCCATACTGCAAACGGTGATGCAGTTGTCATTGCCGTCACGGATGACTTCAAACTCGATTTCCTTCCATCCGGCAACGCTGCGCTCGATGAGCACCTGCCCGATCATCGAGTAGTTGAGCCCCTTGATAACGGTCGCAATGAGCTCTTCTTCGTTCTCGGCAATACCGCCGCCCGTGCCGCCCATTGTATACGCAGGACGTACAATGACAGGATATCCAATTGAGTTCGCAAATGCGACAGCCGCATGAACATCCTCGACAATCGTGCTCTCCGGTATTGGCTCGCCAAGCTTCTCCATCGTCTCTTTGAAGCGCTCACGATCCTCTGCCTTTTCAATCGCCTCAAGCGAGGTGCCGAGCAACTCTACACTGTGTGCTGCCAGAACCCCCTTCTCGGCAAGCTGCACCGCAAGGTTCAGTCCCGCCTGTCCGCCAAGCGTTGCCAAGAGACCATCCGGTTTTTCCTTGGAAATGATCTCCTCGAGAAAATCCACCGTCAGCGGCTCGATGTATACGCGGTCAGCGATATTCGCATCTGTCATGATGGTCGCAGGGTTGCTGTTGACGAGCACAACCTCGAGCCCCTCCTCTTTCAGGGCACGACACGCCTGCGAGCCTGCATAGTCGAACTCCGCCGCCTGTCCGATGATGATGGGCCCGGAGCCGATGACCATGACTTTTTTCACATTTTCCTTACGCGGCATACGTCACGCTCCCTTCATCAGATCCCAGAACTCATCAAAAAGATACATATTGTCGTCCGGTCCCGGCGCGGCCTCCGGATGATACTGCACGGAGAAAATGGGCAGAGATGTATGACGCAGTCCCTCAATCGTATCGTCATTGACATTTGTATGTGTGACAACAAGAGGGGTGCCCGAAAGAGAGGCGGGATCGACGGCATAGCCGTGGTTCTGTGCCGAGATGTGCACCTTGCCCATCCTCAGATTCTTGACGGGCTGATTGCCGCCGCGATGTCCAAACTTCATCTTGTACGTCTTAGCACCAAACGCAAGCGCGAGCAGCTGATGCCCGAGACAGATGCCGAAGATCGGCTTCTTTCCCGCGAGCTTACGGACTTCCTCCACGATTTCCGGCACATCTGTCGGGTCACCGGGACCGTTCGAGAGGAACACGCCGTCGGGGTTCAGAGCAAGCACCTCTTCCGCACTGGTCTGTGCGGGCACAACGGTAACTTTTGCCCCAATTCGATTGATGTTGTGCAGAATACTGCGCTTCACACCGAAATCCATTGCCACAATATGCGGTGCATCGGGCATCTCCGTCTCAAGCGTATAGACCTCGGGTGTCGTGACAATCTCCACGACGTTGTGCGGAAGTTCCTCCTCCTGCAACGCTGTGATCTCGCTCTCCCCCAGATCTGCGGGAACGATCACGCCCTTCATCGCACCCGCAGAGCGGATATGACGAGTAACAGCTCTTGTATCTACATCATAAAGGCATGGGATATTATTTTCTGTCAAAAAGTCCGTCAAGCTCTCTTCGGACTGCCAGTTGTTCGGTGCATCGCAGAGCTCACCGATCACAAATCCACGCACGAAGGACTTGCGTGACTGCATGAACTGTGCCGCCGCACCATAGTTTCCGATTAGCGGATACGTCATCGTCAGAATCTGCCCGCAGAACGAAGGATCGGTCAGGCATTCCTGATATCCCGTCATCGTCGTGGTAAATACGACCTCACCCACAGCTCTTGTGGCACCGTGAAGCAGCTCGCCCGTGTAGACCGAACCGTCCTCCAATATCAGTTTCCCTTTCATACGATTATGACCCCATCCTTCATAACAATTTTTCCATCAACAACCGTGAGTACCGCTTTCCCCTTGAGTTGTCGTCCGTTGAACGGGGAGTGTCTGCCTCGCGTATAGAACTTGTTCACATCGACCGTCCATTGCAGTTCGGGATCGATCACCGTAACATCGGCGGGTGCGCCCTCCCCAAGCGTACCTGCGTTCAGCTTGAACACGCGCGCGGGTCCGTAAGTCATGCGCTCAATCAGTGTCGCAAGGGGGACTTTACCTGTATGAACGAGGTCGGTCAGCAACACGCCGAGTGCCGTCTCAAGCCCCGGGAAGCCGCTCGGCGCATAGATGTACTCCCGATCCTTCTCCTCGGGCGCATGCGGCGAGTGGTCGGTGACGATCATGTCAATCGTTCCGTCGAGCAGACCCGCAACCATCGCGTCGACATCCCTTGCCGTGCGTAGCGGCGGGTTCACCTTTGTCGAGCTGTCGCGCGGGTCGACACATTCGTCCGTCAGTGTCAGATGATGCGGTGTGACCTCCGTTGTCGCGCGTACACCACGCGCCTTTGCCTCGCGAACGAGCTGTACGGCACGCCCTGAGCTGATGTGTGCGACGTGCACATGCGCACCCGCATACTCCGCAAGCATGACATCACGCGCGACGGCAATGTCCTCCGCCACAATCGGGCGCCCCTTGATGCCGAGCATCGCACTGCGATGTCCCTCGTTCATAGCGCCGTCCTCGACGAGGGAGGTATCCTCCTCGTGATTGATGATCGCCTTGTCAAAGGGAACGAGGTAATCATAGGCACTGAGCAGAACCTTTGCCGAGGGGTCGAAGTGACCGTCGTCCGAGAACGCAACTGCCCCCGCCTCGACCATGTCGCCGAGCTCGGCGAGCTCCTTCCCCTCCTGATTCTTCGTCACAGCACCGATGATGCGGATGTGGATGACGGCGACATCCTCCGCACGCTTGATGAGGCTCGTGACAAGCGCCGCATCATCCACCACGGGACGCGTGTTCGGCATCGTTGCGACCGTGGTATAGCCGCCCGCCGCACCTGCACGTGAACCAGAGGCAAAGTCCTCCTTCGCCTCCTGTCCCGGCTCACGGAAATGCGTGTGCATATCGATGAAACCGGGGGTGACGATCTTATCTTTCGCGTCATAGATCTCGGTACCGTCCGCACGAAGATCTTTTCCGACTTGGCGGATCACGCCGTCCTCGATGAGGATATCACAGATTTCATCTCGCTGTGCGGCGGGGTCGATCACCCGACCGCCCTTGAGGAGCAATGCACTCATCAGGCTTTCCCTCCCATCAGTACCAAGGTGAAGAGTGCCATGCGGATGGCAACCCCGTTTTTTACTTCCTCCTGAATCCGCGACTGCACGCCGTACGCGACGGACTCCGAGATTTCCCACCCCTTGTTCATGGGGCCCGGATGAAGGACGAGCGCATCATTTGCCAGTGCCAGACGCTCCTCATTCAGCCCGTAGATACGGGCATATTCGCGCGTTGACGGGAACAGCCCTCCCTTCATCCGCTCAAGCTGGATGCGCAACACCTCGATGACATCTGCGCCCTCGACCGCATCCTCAATGCGGTCATGGATGGTGATGCCCTCCTCCTCGTGGAGAAAACGCGGCAGGAGGGGGCGTGGGCCTGCAATGTGCACATCCATCCCCATCTTTCGCATCCCCTGGATATCCGAGCGCGCAACGCGGCTGTGCAATACATCCCCGAGGATGGCGACCTTCAGACCCGCGAGCTTCCCCTTGTTCTCCTCGATTGTATAGAGGTTGAGCAGCCCCTGCGAGGGATGTGCATGTGCGCCGTCACCTGCATTGATGATAACGGGGGCAACGGCATCGGCAGCGTACGCGGCAGCCCCCTCTGCCTTGTGGCGCATGACGATCGCGTCCGTCCCCATCGCCTCGATTGTATAGAGGGTATCGCGCAGGCTCTCCCCCTTTACAACACTGGATGCACTTGCCGTGATGTTCACAACATCTGCACCGAGATACTTCCCCGCGAGCTCAAACGACGTGCGCGTGCGCGTGCTCGGCTCGTAGAACAGCGTTACGATCGCCTTTCCCCTGAGGGCGGGCACCTTCTTGATGTCACGGCCGATAATGTTCTTCATCTCACGCGCCGTATTCAGAACGAGACGAATCTCCTCCGCTGAAAAATCCTCAAGCGCAAGAACATCGCGTCCCTTGAGTGATAACTCCTGGCTCATGTGCATCCCCTTTCCTCGCACTAACAAAAAAGCTTTCCAATGCCAAAAGAAAGGCATAAGAAAGCTTTGCATTCTAAAATTGGATAGACGGATGGTACAGCGTATTTCATTGAAAACTCCCTTAAGGCCTCACAGGACCTCTTAAAAGGTGATATGTAGGAAGCATAGATACCATGCTTCTTTTATTTCTCCTCATTATACTGTTTTCAGCCACAAAAATCAACTGATTGTACAGCAACAGAAGATTAGATTTTCTCTGCCAACCGCTCCGCGAGCAACGTATAGCGGCGGCGTGTACGGTCATTGCTCACGGCAGTGAACAGCGCGGTACGGTCACCAACGATGATAACCCCCTTCTTTGCGCGTGTCACCGCCGTATAGAGGAGGTTACGCTGCAGCATGATGTGATGTGCACGCACGAGCGGCAGAATGATGATATCGTACTCGCTGCCCTGGCTCTTGTGCACACTCATCGCATAGGCGAGGGCCAGCGCACCGAACTCATCCCGCGTATAAGAGACCTCCATATCCTCTGCAAAGGCAACAACAAGATGCTCCGTATCGATCCAACGGATGCGGCCAATATCGCCGTTGAACACATTCTTTGTGTAGTCATTGCGCGTCTGCATAACCTTGTCGCCGATGCGGAAGCCGCCCCCTTCTGCCTTGTCCGCTGCGGGCGGATTCAGAGCCATCTGCAGGCTGCGGTTCAGCAGATCGACACCGCACGCCTCGCGCCGCATGGGCGAGAGCACCTGCAGATCCATGAGATCCGTCCCCGCACGGAGAAGCCGCGTGCATATTGAGACAATCTGTGCGGCAGCATCCTCACTTGATACGGCGGCGGTAAAGGAGAAATCCGCCTCGGTAAAGCTCGGAACGCGTCCCGCATTGATTGCATGCGCATTCAGAACGATCGTCCCCGCATTGTTCTGACGGAAGATCTCGGTCAGGCGAACACTCGGAATGACTTTTGAACGCAAAATGTCCTTCAGCACCGAGCCCGGTCCGACCGCCGGAAGCTGATCCACATCGCCGACAAGGATGAGATGCGTCCCAGGGAGGACGGCAGTGAGGAGGTGCTGCATGAGCACAATATCCATCATGGATACCTCATCCACAATGATGACATCTGCCTCAAGCTGTGTCTCCGCATCACGCCCGAAGCGCATCTCACCGTCCTCTCTGCCCTGCGCTTCCAGCATGCGGTGCACGGTCGCCGCAGGACAGTCCGTTGCCTCCGCGAGGCGCTTTGCCGCACGCCCTGTCGGCGCGGCAAGCAGGATCTCAAGCCCCTGTGCGCCGAGAATATCAATGATGCTGCGTACGACGGTGGTCTTTCCTGTCCCGGGGCCGCCCGTCAGAACAAGAACTCCGTGTTCCAGCGAGGCGATGACTGCCTCACGCTGTGCTGCGGCGAGGCTGACATGACGCTTTTCCTCCCACTCCGTGACAAGCGCTGCGGTGTCATGCACATGGATGTGCTCCGCCTTTCGCTGCAGCATGAGAAGGAGGCGTGCTGTCTCTTCCTCCGCCCTGTAAAGCTGCGGTGCATAGATCAGGCGCTCCCCCATCTCGTCCGCTGCATAGAGGCGGTTCATCTTCACTTCGCGGCTGAGCACCTCCATGACCTCACTCCGCGCGACACCGAGCCGCTGCGCTGTCCGATCTGCGAGCATCCCCTCGGGAATGCAGCAATGTCCGCCCGAGGAGATCTGCGTGAGTTCATAGGAGAGGCCTGCGGCAATACGCGCAGAGGAGTTCTTCTCCCATCCTGCAGCAATGGCGATCGTATCTGCCGTGATAAATCCGATGCCGTCAATCTCCTGCGCAAGACGGTAGGGAGATTTCTCCATCACCTCGACCGCGAGCGAGCCGTACGCCTTGAAGATGCGTGCGGCATAGGTTCCCGCTACGCCATGTTCCTCGAGCCAGAGCATGATGTCGCGCAGCTCGGACTGACGCATATAGGAGGCGGTGATCTTCTCCACCGTCTTCGGGCCGATGCCCGCAATTTCCTTGAGGCGGCTCGGTGCACGCTCGATGATGAGAAGCGCCTCTGCACCGAACTTCTCCACAATGCGCCGCGCCATTGCAGGGCCGATGCCGTCGATGGTGCCCGATGCGAGAAAACGCTCAATACCGCCTGCGCTCGTAGGGGCACTGATGCGCATACGCACTGCCTGAAACTGCCGACCGAAACGCGGGTGCGTGACCCAGTTCCCCGTCAGACGAACCTCCTGCCCGACCAACGGAGCTGCTCCCTTCGTTGTTGCCGTGCATTTCCCCGCATGTTCCATGCGCAGACGAAAGACAGCGAAGGCACCATCGCCTGCAGAGAAGATGACATGATCGACAACGCCAGTCAGCTCTTCTTCCGCCGTGTGAAACCCAAGGTTTTGTTGGAGTTCCATGTCACGCCTCCGTCAGCTGTTCCCATTTCTCATACCGCTGCATGATCTCGATTTCCTTTGCCGCATATGCCTCGGCGACGGCATGGCTGCGCACGGGATCTGCCTGCGTCTCCGGGCGGTTCATCTCATATTCGAGCCCCTTTAGTTCTGCCTCTGCCATCGCGATCTCCGCCTCCGTACGCTCGATCATCTCCTGCCGCCGCGCAGCAGGTATGGCACTGTGCACTGCCGTTTTCGGCACAGCAGGCTTCTCCGTACGCCCCTGCTCTGTCTGTACGGACGGTGTGCGGCGTACGCTCTTCTCTGACGTACGCTCTTCCTGTGCCGTCTCCTCCGCCTCGGCTTCCTTCTTCATGAGATAGTAGCCGTAGTTCCCAAGATACTCCGTGATCCTGCCGTCCTTGAGTTCAAGCGTGCAGTTTGCCGTCTTGTCGAGGAAGTAGCGGTCATGCGATACGGCGATGAATGTGCCCGGGAATGCCATCAGCGCTTCCTCCACCGCCTCGCGTGCGGGGATGTCCAGATGATTGGTCGGCTCGTCCAATACGAGGAAGTTCGCCCCCGTCAGCATGAGTTTCAGAAACGCCACGCGCGCTTGTTCGCCGCCCGAGAGCGCACCGATGAGACGCAGCACATCATCCCCGTGAAAGAGGAACGCCCCAAGGTAGTTGCGTGCCGTCTCCTCATCCAGACCGTAGGTGCAGCAGATCTCATCCAATATGGTCTTTGAGGGATCCAGCCCCTCATGCTGCTGGGAAAAGTAGCCGATCTTGACACGGCTTCCGATCTTCACACGCCCTGCCGCCTCGATCTCTCCGACCAGAATCTGCAGGAGCGTCGTCTTGCCGGCCCCGTTCTCACCAATAAGTGCCACACCGTCTCCCTTGCGGATGAGGAGCGAGATGTGGTCGAGCACACGCGGCCCGCTCGGATAGGCAAAGCTGATGTCCTCGAGTTCCGCCACACGCAGTGCACACTCCGTCGGTTTCGCAAATGCAAAGTATTTGAAGCGTGCCGCCTCGGGCGGCAGCACAATCCGCTCAAGGCGGTTCAGCTGACTCTGCCGTCCGCGTGCCTGCTTTGCCTTGATGCCGGCCTTGTAGCGGCTGATGTACTCCTCGGTCTTCTTGATCTGTGCCTGCTGCTTCTCATACGCATTCTGCAGTGCCGCACGCCGATCATTCTTCACACGCATATAATGCGTGTAATTTCCCGTGTATGCCGTGACCTCCGCATGGTCGAGCTCCAGAATGCGCGTTGCCACACGGTCAAGGAAATAGCGGTCATGCGAGATCAGGAGCACGCCGCCGCGATAGGACTGCAGGAACTTTTCGAGCCATTCGATCATGCCGATATCAAGGTGGTTCGTCGGTTCATCCAAAAAGAGGAAGTCCGGCTCGCGCAGCAGGGCCTTTGCGAGGCAGATCCGTGTCGTCTGCCCGCCCGAGAAATGACGGACATCCTTTTGGAGTTCCTCCTCGGAGAAGCCAAGCCCGAACGCCACACGGCGGATGCGGCTCTCAAAGTCGTAGCCGTCCATCGCCTCGAACCGCATGACGAGATTCCCATACACGGCAAGCTCCTCCGCACCGACATCCCCCGCTGCAATCGCGCACTCCATACGCTCCTTCTCCGCACGCAGCGCGATGAGATCCGAGAATGCACTGCGCAGTTCATCATAGAGCGTATCATGGGTGAAGGATGCCTGCTGCTCGACATAGCCGACTGTATCGGCATGATCTATCACAACCTGACCGCCGTCGCTCTCCTCACGGCCGAGGAGAATTCGCATCAGCGTCGTCTTGCCCGTGCCGTTTGCACCGACGAGCCCTACCTTGTCCCCGCGCATAACCTCAAAGTTCACATGTGAAAAAAGCGTACGTATGCCATACGCCTTTTCGAGACCAATGACCTTCAGACTGCCCATATCGCTATTCTTCACCTCCATGCACGGCATCGGGGCGATAGTCACGCCCAACGATCACAATCGCCTGCTTCTCACCCGCGCCGTCAACCGGCATGATGACACAGGGAAACGGCATTCCGTAGAATAGATTTACGTGCGCCTCCGTTGTCATCACTGCGGTTTTCGGTCGATCCGAGACGCTGCCTGTCTCCACGCTCGAGATGCGGAATCCCTTTGCGCGAAGAGTATCGGCGATCTCCGCCCCTGCGCCGTCGATGCCGCTCGCATTGATAATCATAACGGTGATGTCGTCCGCACGATCCTCTGCACCGCTCTGCGCAAGTGTTCGATGATTGCCCTTCTCCTCAGATGATTTCTGCTCCGGTTTTTTCCCCTCGTTTTGCTTCTTCTCCGCCGCACTGCGCTCTGCACGCTGTGCCTCGATGGCACGGTCGCCCTCTGCCAAGAGCTCCTCAGACGAGGGGAGCAGCTCCCGTTCATCCCGCCCTTCCATTACGCGCAGACGTTCCGGGATCCCCGCACGATAAACATCGGCATCACGCTCCGCTGCCTCCCGCATACGTTCCGAAAACGCTTTCCCTACGCCCGCAAAAAGATTTTTGCGCGTTTCCATGATATCCGGAATCCAATAACTCACATCCCCAAGGTATGCGGGAGCCCCTACGACCATCTGCATGGACACGCCGCCGCCCCCGATATCCTTAAGTCTTGCCGCAAGTGTAAACAGCTGACGCGTACTCAGATCCGTTTCGACCGCGCTCTTAACCTCATCGACAACTGCCGCAAGATGCGGAAGCACCTGCGGTGACAGAAGCTGCGCAAAGAGTGCCCGCATGAAATGTTGCTGACGTGCAATGCGTCCGATGTCCCCTTCTCCGTCACGATAGCGCACATACTGTATGGCCTGTGCTCCATTCATATGCTGCTCACCGGGTGCAAGATCGATGACGAGTCCGCCGTCATCGTCCCACGGATCCTCGTAGTACATTCGCTTTTCCACGTTGATGTCGACGCCGCCCACCGCATCTACAATCCGCTCGAATGCCGACGTATCGACCATGATGTAGTGCGTGACGGGAACTCCCACGAGTTTGCCAACCGAGGCAAGTGTCATCTCATGCCCACCGAATGCATACGCATGGTTGATCTTGTCATAGCCGTAGCTGCCAACCTCGATGCGCGTATCACGAGGGATCGACAGCAGCACGGCCCGCCCGTCTTTCTCATCGACTGCAGCGAGCATGAGCGTGTCACTGCGTCCGACATCGCCCTCTCTGCGGTCGACACCCATGAGGAGCACATAGCCCATATCGTTTTCCGGCAGATCGGCAAATGCGTTCATATCCCGCAGCGATCCGGACATGACGTAGCCGCCAAAGTAGTAAATGGCGCAGACAAACAGAAAGGAAACCGCAAAGACGGCTGCTGCATATTTAATAAACGTGCGATCGTTCTTATTTGATGAATTACTTTTGCTTTTATATGACACTCCGTGTAACGCCCTCTTCCCAACATTTCTTCCCAGTATAACAAAAACAAAAGTTCCATGCAAATACATCACACAGGCCGCGGCCGAAAGAAGTGATTACTCTTTACAAAATATTGTATTTCATGTAAACTAAAAATACATATTTACATAGGTAGATACTGTATCTGACCGTGGTTGGGGAAGCTGCTCTTGCATGCAGAATGCGGCGATACATACCTATAGGGAGAAAGGGGGAAACGATGCTACGACTTCCTGTCTCGAAGTTAAAGGACGGCATGGTTCTTGGACAGAGTCTGTTCAATACCGCAGGGGGGAGCTACCTCGTCAAGGGACAGCCGGTCACGATTGACTATATTCGCCGCTTACAACAGCTTGGCATTCAGTCGATCACCGTGACCTCAATGGATCCAAGCCACAAGCTTCCACCGCCGCCGGATGTGATCGAGGAGAAGACGCGTGTCAATGCGATCAGCGCTGTCTACAACACATTCCAATCCATTGAAGAAAACGGAACCCTCGATATCCCTGCACTGCAAAAGGTGACGGATTCGATTGTCTTTAGTCTCTTTGATAATCATGAAAACCTTGTGCAGCTTACGGACATCCGCACACACGACGCCTACACATTTGCACACAGTGTCAACGTCGCCGTCCTCTCGGCGATGATGGGGATGCTCTGTCACCTGCCAAAAGAGGATCTGTCTCTCATTACGCTCGGCGGACTGCTGCACGACCTCGGGAAGATCGAGGTACACACAGACATCCTCACCAAGAACCGCAGCCTGAGCAACAGTGAGTTCGACATCATGAAGAAGCATCCTGCCGATGGCGCACGACGCATCTTAAAGATGAAAGGTCTCCCGAAGTCAAGCATTCTTGCGGCGATTGCGGGGCAGCATCACGAACACATCGACGGGACAGGCTATCCGCGTGGACTCAAGGGCGATGAGATACACCGCTTCGCGAAAATCGCAGCGATTGCTGATGTCTACGATGCACTCACGAGTGAACGGCCCTACAAGAAGGCGTATATGCCGAACATCGCCTACAACATCATGCACAATATCAATAGGGGGCAGTTCGACTCGAAGCTGCTCGATCTGTTCTTCAACAACGTCGCCCTCTATCCGGAGGGCTCTGTACTGAAAACTACCTTCGGATTTGCCGTGGTAAAGGAGAGTAAATTCGGCCGCACGACGACCCCCATCATCATCCTCTTTGCGGACGTCAACGGCAAACTGCTGAATGAACGGCGTGTCATCGACCTCTCGGAGGAAAAGGACGGTGCTGCCTCCATACAGGTCGTTCCGACGGGCAATGATCTGTACCATTTCATCCATGAGCTCGGCGTCGATCCGACTTACTACCTCGAGGAAGAGCGTGAGAAGGATCGAGCAGCAGAGAAAGCGGCATCGAGGAGGTCCACTCCACCGCGCATGCGCATGAAATAACGTTACAATGCAAAAAACCGGATCTATGATCCGGTTTTTTGCATTTCTCTGATCGCCAAGATCTTTTCTGCCATTTCCTCCGTTGTCGTGCAGCTTCCCATAGGATACCCCGCGGCCTCCAGTTTCTGCCCCAGTCGGAGGAGATGCGGTGCGGCAAGAGCAGCACGCGAGAGAAGGTCGTCCCGCTGAAAGAGTACACATGGCGGTCCCTCACCGATGACCTGTCCGCCCGCAAGAATCACCATGTGATCTGCGACGCGCAGGATGTCCTCCATACTGTGCGATACAAGGACAACGCTGACGCCGCGTTCCCGATGCAGCATGGTAAGCATGGCGAGCAGCGCCTCGCGCCCACGCGGGTCGAGCCCTGCTGCCGGCTCATCGAGGACAAGGTAGCGCGGTGCAAGGGCAAGCACGCCTGCGATCGCAACGCGCCTGCGCTCCCCGCCCGAGAGCGCAAAGGGAGAGCGATCTCGATATCCGTCGGGCAGGCAGACGAGCTCCATCGCTTCGCTGACACGTGCCTCGACCTCCGCATCCGAAAGCCCTTGATTGCGCGGGCCAAAGGCAATATCCTCATAGACCGTTTCCTCGAACAGCTGGTGCTCGGGATATTGAAAGACCATGCCGACGCGAAAGCGCGCTGTTCGAGCTGCTTCTTTCTCTTTCTTCGTTTTTCCGTGGAGACGGATGCCGTCCACAAGGACCCGTCCCGCCGTCGGAACGAGAAGCCCGCCGATCAGCTGCATCAGTGTGGATTTTCCCGCGCCCGTTTCTCCCGCAATCGCCGTAAATGATCCCTCTGCAATCGTCAGTGTGACATCATGCAGCGCCGTGTGGGAAAGCGGCGTTTTTTCCATATAGGTGTAAGACAGCGATTCTATCTCGATAGACAATGCAGCAGCTCCTCATCCGTTACAATATCCTGCGGCAGATCCCATCCGCCCTGCCGCAGCCGCTGTGCAAGGTCGGCGGCAAGCGGGATGTCCAGTCCCAGTGCCCGTACCCGCTCCGGCTGTGCAAAGATTTCATGCGGTGTCCCATCCATGACAATGCGCCCCGCATCCATCAATACAATACGGTCTGCCGCGATCGCCTCCTCCATGAAGTGTGTGATGTAGACAATCGTCATGCCCTGCTCTTCGTGAAGTTTTTCGACGGCACGCAGAACTTCCGCCCTGCCGCGCGGGTCAAGCATCGCCGTCGGCTCATCGAGGACAAGACAATGCGTCTGCATGGCAATCGCGCCCGCGATCGCAATGCGCTGTTTTTGACCGCCCGAGAGCAGATGCGGTGCTGCCTGCGCATAGTCCGACATACCGACAAGAGCTAGCGCATTTGCGACACGTGTGCGGATCTCTGCGGGCGGGACACCAAGGTTCTCCGGGCCAAAGGCGACATCATCCGCCACAACCGCCGCGATGAGCTGGTTGTCCGGATTCTGGAACACCATGCTGACCTCCTGTCGGATATCCCAGCGCCTCTCCTCATCCTTCGTATCCCAGCCACGTACACGGCAAGTCCCCGCCGTCGGCAGCAGCAGTGCGTTCAAATGACGCGCGAGCGTCGATTTCCCCGAGCCATTCGCTCCGAGCACGGCTACAAACTCTCCTTCCGCGATGGATAGAGTAACGCCGCGCAGGGCCTCATGTCCTTCGCTCTCTCCGCTCTGGTAGACATGGGTGACGTGATCGAGCTCAAAAAACTTCTCTGTCATTTCCATCCTCTCATGAATTCTTGGTCCTCGCCTTCAGCCGTACATGGAAGATCGTTCCCTTGCCAAGCTCACTCACAAGGTCGATATGCCCCCCATGTGCCTCGACGATCTCGCGTGCAATGGCGAGGCCAAGACCGTTCCCCCCCATACGGCGCGAACGTGCCTTATCCACCCGATAGAAACGGTCGAAGATGCGCTCTTGATGTTCCGGTGCAATGCCGATCCCGGTATCCGAAACAGAGAGCTGAATACTCCCTTTTTCCTCCTCCACACGCAGAGAGATGCGCCCATGCTCAGGCGTGTACTTGACAGCGTTGTCGACAAGGATCAGGATCAGCTGCCTGATCTTCTGCTCATCCGCATAGATCTCCGCATGCTTGGGCATCTCCTCATCGATTACGATATCCTTCTTCTCTGCAAAAGGCCGCATGATGCGCACGGTCTGTTGCGCAGCAGAGACAAGATCCATACGCACAAGCCGCAGTTGATTCGCCTTTCCATCGGTGCGCGCGACGGTGAGCAGATCGCCGACGAGCTTCGTCATCTTCTTCACCTCATCGCGCACATCCTCAACAACCTGCTTCAAAAATGGTGAGGTGATGGAGGGATCACTGCGCAGGAGATCGGCTGATGCAAGCACAACGGCAAGCGGTGTGCGCAGCTCGTGTGAGGCATCAGCCGCAAATTGCCGCTGTTTTTCATACGCCTCCCGCACAGGCTTCATCGCACCGCCCGAGAGCACATAGCCGACCCCGGCAGCGCAGACGAGTGCCATGGTGCCCAGTACCGCAAGCGCCGAGGTTGCTTTTTCCATCCCGTTATACATGGCGGTGACATCCTTGCCGACGTAGACAGTCTGGGTCGGGAGCGGCGGGCTGAACACGGTCTGAGAGGTCATCATCACCTTTGTCGGCACCCCGCGTTCATTCGTTTTGGTAAAGACGCGCACCTCGCTCTCCGGCGCGTCCCACACGGTTATAATATCCAGTACAAAGGATTCGATACGAAAAGATGCGCGTGAGAAACTGACAAGACGCCCCTCTCCATCGAATACATAGTAGAAGAGCCGATCGTTTGTACTGCGATAGAGACGTGCTTCATCCGTATCTGCCCCCGCATGAAGCACAGTATACGCCTGTGCCTCCGCAACGCTGTCCGCCGTTTCCAAAAGCTCACGAGCCTGCTCGGACGTAATCGCCCACTCCATCGTCTTATGCATAGCAAAGAGGAGGACGATAACCAGTCCTCCCATGACAAGTGCATAGCGGAGCATAAGCCGCAGACGGCTGCGCCCGAATACATTCTGCTCATTCAACACGGTGTCTCCAACTTGTAGCCGACACCGCGGATCGTCTTGATGGCATCACCCTCCCCTGCCGCATCGAGCTTCTTGCGCAGCATCTTCATATAGGAGTCGATATTGTTGGAGCTGACATCTGACTCGAGCCCCCATATACGGTCGAGGATGATGTCACGCGGCACCACAATGCCGATATTCTGTGCAAGCAGATCAAAGAGTTGGAACTCACGCGGCGAGAGCTGAATCATCTTGCCGTTCTTCTCGAGAATATTCGCCGTGCGGTTCAGCTTGAACCCGCCGATCTCATCCACCTCGTGCTGGATGCGCTGCGTTGCACGCCGACCGAGCGCACGCAGACGCGCAAGGAGCTCGGAGAACTCAAAGGGCTTAACGAGATAGTCATCCGCACCTGCATCCAGCCCCGTGACACGATCCTCCACTGAGTCCCGCGCGGTTAGCATGAGGATCGCACGATCATAGCCATTGCGGCGCAGACGTGCGCACGCCTCGACCCCCGTCTCCCCCGGCATCATCCAGTCCAGAATCAGAATGTCGTATTCTGTATATGTGGCATACGCATAGATGTCACTGCCGTCCGTCACCCACTCGACCGTAATGTCATTCTGTTCGAGCATATATTGGATGAGCTTTCCGAGCCGCAGATCATCCTCCGCCAAAAGGACGCGCATCATAATCATCTCCTGCCGATGGTATCCGATTTTTCTCAGCAAAGTATACAAAAACGAGGTGAAAGATAGCTGAAAATCAGCGCATCACAGGATGATCCGATGCAATCATTCCATAGAAGACAAGTGCACCGAGCCCGTAACCGCAAAGCATAACGATACCCATCGGGATTGCCGTATGATCGCCCGCAATCCCGACCACAGGCATCATGCACGCGCCGAGCAGCATGGAAAAACAGCCGATCAGCGCGGACGCACTGCCGGCGTTTTTTCCCTGCCGCGAAAGCGCAAGCGAAAAACTCGCCGTCCCCATCACCGAGAGCGGGACAATCGTGAGAAACAGCAGAATGACAATCACCGCAAGCGGCACGGCAAAGACAAAGCCCGCCAGGAGCAGAATACTCCCGAAGAGCGGAACCAGTACAGCGTATTTCAGCATCATAATATCCGGAACGCGCCCCGCGAGGCGTGCGGGCAGAACGCCTGCAAACAGCAGTCCTGCCCCGATGACAGCGAAGATGATGCTGTAGCCCTGCGCCGAAACACCATAGATGTTTTGAAAGACAAACGAAGAACCGGAGAGATAAGAAAAAAATGCACCAAAGGTAAAACACTGCAGCAGACAGTGCCCTAGGAAATAACGATCGCGCAGCAGGGTCGGAAACTTCCGCAAAGTATCCATCATATTTCTGCTGCGCGCCTCCCGCGGCAGCGTCTCCCGATAGACGAACGTCGCCCCCGCGAGAGCAATGCCGATGAGCGTCAACAGGACGAAGGTCACACGCCATTCGGCAAAGAAGAGAATCTGACCGCCAATGATCGGTGCAATGATCGGCGCAAGGCCGTTCACCATCATCAGCACAGCAACGAAGCGTGTCAGCTCCGGCCCCTCACACACATCACGCGCCACCGCGCGGGCGATGACAACGCCGCTCGCCCCGGCAAACCCTGCCAAGAAACGGCACAGGAGAAAGAGGTAGATATTCTCTGCAAAGACGCATCCAATTGTTGCCCCGACAAAGGCCAACATCCCGACCAAGAGCGGACGACGTCGTCCAAGGAGATCGCTGAGCGGCCCAACGAGCGCCATGCCGAGTGCCATGCCGAGTGTCGTCATCGTGAGCGTCAGCTGTACAAGTGAGGTCGACACACCGAAGTCCATCTGCACCTCGGGCAGCGCCGGCAAATACATATCCGTCGAGAGCGGTGCAATTGCCGTCAGCATACCAAGGAATATAATCAGACGAAGACTCGTGCTCGGTTTCTTTTCCGTCATCATTTCGCAACTCCCTCATGCATCATACAGCAAGGTTCTGCTGAGGACGGTCCCCCTTTTTCTTGCGGCGCATCAGCCACGTCTGCACCGTCTCCCAGATTGCCGTTGCGATGACGATCCCCGCTGCGATGGATACGGCATAGAGGAACGTCTTGATCCCCTGCGTGCCGAACTTTCCCCAGTCCGCAGTGACGGCGTAGAACATCGTGCGGTAGAGCGAGCCGCCCGGAACCATTGCGATCACACCAATGATGAGAAAAATGGTCGCGGGACACTTATAAAGACGTGCCAAAACCTCCGCCGCAATCGTCGCGAAGACAGCTCCCGCAAAATAGCCCGCGAACTCATTCCAATCCATCGCCACAAAGAGCATCGTAAAGCCCCAAGCCACCATGCAGACCACCGCTCCCATAACAGCGTCCTTCCTGTGTCCATGCCAGAGCAGATGGAAGCAGAACCCGCCCACAAATGAGGTCAGCAGATAGACCCATGCCGCCGTCTCAAAGGCGATGAGCGTCCCTGTGGCACTGAATGCAAACCCCGTCGCGATGAGGAGGCTCAGGATAAACGCCTCAGCGCTTTTGAGCAACCCCGAAATCGTCTCCTGATTGAACATATCGCGGATGGAATTCATGAGCGCGAGACCCGGAATGACAGGCATGATATTGCCCATATTGATGGCGGCGGGATGGATGTCCATACCGAACCACATGAATGAATTTGCAAGAATCCCTCCGACGAAGCTGAGCAGGACAAGTGCAAAATACGGATTCAGCTTTGTTTTCCCGAGAAGATACTGCAGCAGCCGCAGGAACACGCCCACAATGCCTGCACATACTGCGTCCTCAAACCGGCCGCCGAAGAACGCGGAGAAACTCGCGGCGATCAGAGCCCAGTAAAAAAGAGATGCCTTGAGCGAGATCGTCTCCATCGTGTCGATCTCTCGTATGCGCTCCTTGATCTCATCGGAAGTCATGGGATGGGCGCAAATCTCACGGGAGAGCTGGTTGAGGGCCTTGAGCCGCTGAAAGTCGA
This sequence comes from uncultured Centipeda sp., assembly GCA_905372865.1. Taxonomy (GTDB): domain Bacteria; phylum Bacillota; class Negativicutes; order Selenomonadales; family Selenomonadaceae; genus Centipeda. The sequence continues at coordinate 37,341 of CAJPQT010000016.1, read as the reverse complement.
AGTTCTGCCCCGGTACACGCCGCATCTGTGTGAGCACGCCGATATCAGCACCACGCAGTGTCACAATAATGCTGGTCGTGATGACCATCACATCCACATGGCGTACGCCGTAGGCGCGGCAGATGAAATTGATCGTCCGCTCCACGCGGCTGACCTCTGCGCCCGTCACGAGCATGCGCTGCCCAATGTCAATCGCGCGTTCGAGAATGTTGTTGATGTTGATTCGTGCTGTTTCGTTTACCATAATGAACATAGTTATAACAGAGTATGCAGTCTTTGTCACGTCTTTTCACAGAAAAAGAGCAGAGCCTCGTATGGAAGCTCTGCTCTCAATATAATCTGATTTATTCGACGGTGACCGACTTCGCCAGGTTGCGCGGCTTATCCACATCGCAGCCGCGTGTGATTGCGGCGTAGTAGGCGAGCAGCTGCAGCGGAATGACGGAGAGAATCGGCATGATGAACTCATCCGACGCGGGTACGTGCATGACGTGATCGACGTACTTCTCAAGCTCCGTGTCGCCCTCTGCCGCGATCCCGATAACGACCGCGTCACGCGCCTTGACCTCCTTGATGTTTGAAAGCGTCTTTTCGTAGACGTTGCGCTGTGTCGCAAGTGCGATCACGGGCACGCCCTCCACGATCAGTGCGAGTGTACCGTGCTTCAGTTCACCCGCCGCATACGCCTCCGCATGGATGTAGGAGATCTCCTTCAGCTTCAGTGCGCCCTCAAGGGATACGGCGTAATCTAGGCCACGCCCGATGTAGAACACATCCTCGTTGAAGCCGTACTGTTTTGCAAAGGTCTTGATTGGGTCGACATCGGACAGGATCTCCGAGATCTGTGCCGGAATCTCATGCAGCTGCGTGACCAACTGCGCCGTACGCTCCGCTGCAATGGTCCCCTTGATCTCCGCCATGTAGAGCGCGAGCATAAAGAAGAGGACAAGCTGCGTCGTATACGCTTTCGTCGATGCAACGGCGATCTCTGGACCTGCCCATGTATAGACGACTTGGTCTGCCTCACGCGCAATGGAGGAGCCGACCACGTTTGTGATGGCAAGCGTCTTTGCCCCGCGCCGCTTCGACTCCTTGAGCGCGGCGAGCGTATCGCTCGTCTCCCCCGACTGCGAAACCACAATTAGGAGTGTGTGCTCATCGACAATCGGGTCGCGATAGCGGAACTCGGATGCAACGTCAACCTCGACAAGGACGCGTGCCAGCTTCTCGATGTAGTATTTGCCGACCAGCCCCGCATGGTATGCCGTACCGCACGCGACGATGTAGATCTTGTTGAATGCGTTTAGATACGCCGTATCCCATGCAAGCTCTTCAAAAGATACGGATGTTTTATCTGGCGCAATGCGCTGACTCATCGTGTCGCGCACCGCCTTCGGCTGTTCGTGGATCTCTTTGAGCATGAAGTGCTCATAGCCGCCCTTTTCCGCTGCCTCGGCATTCCATGTGACCTCAAACACCTTCTTCGGAACAGGCGCCCCGAGATGATTCGTCACCTCGACCGCATCCTTGCGGACCACTGCCACTTCTCCGTCACCGAGGATATATGTACGACGTGTCTTGGAAATGATGGCAGGAATATCGGAGGCGATAAAGTTCTCCCCCTCACCAAGTCCAATGATAAGCGGATTGTCCTGCTTCGTGCAGATGAGTAGATCCGGATGCTTGCGGCTCATAAAGGCAAGTGCATAAGAGCCCTCAATCCGCTCCAGAACCGCGCGCACTGCAGCGATGAAGTCCCCGCTGTAGACCTCCTCCAAGAGGTGCACGACAACCTCCGTATCCGTCTCGGATTTGAAGACGTGCCCCTTTGCAATGAGCTCCTCCTTTAGGGAGAGATAGTTCTCAATGATACCGTTGTGCACAACGGCAAAGTCGCCGTGACAGTCCGTATGCGGATGCGAGTTGACATCTGACGGACGGCCGTGCGTTGCCCAGCGCGTATGGCCAATGCCGAGACAGCCGACAGGCATATCTCCCTTGATTTTTTCGCGCAGCGCAGCGAGGCGGCCGACGCTCTTCTCGACGCGAATATGCTCCCCGTCGTAGACAGCAATGCCCGCCGAATCATAGCCGCGATACTCGAGTTTCGAGAGACCATCCAGCAGGAACTCCGCTGCCTGGCGATCTCCGACATAACCGACAATTCCACACATAAAAATACCTCCTGACCGATAATCAATCCATCGCTCAGGGATTTCGCTCCATCTGCAGCTTTGTCCGCAGGGTCGCCCCTGCGCTTTGACCACAGACTCTCGACAGAGCGTGCCGGAAGGCATCCGCTGACGGCTCGACAACCTTCTCCTCGTCCTCTGGGCAAGGATAACCCAGAGCCAGCGCTAAGAAAAACTCTTTTCCATAATATGAAATCCCTGTGTACCACACGATACACAGGGACATTCTATCCGATACTGCACGAAAAGTCAATTATTTACATAGTGACTGAAACTTCCAATGACAAGCTGCGGGAACTCTCTGTGCAGTTCATCCATAAATATCTTTGTTCCGACAGGTTCACCCAGAGCCTTTGGCATCGCTTGCAGGAAGAGCGTTGGGTCGATGTTCAGATTGCGCATCTGGATCATCTGGACGGGCAGCGCACGAAAAAAGTCCTGCCATGCAGCCAATTCCTCAGGACGGTCGGTAAAGCCCGGGAAGTGGAGTAAATTCAGCGAGACATAGACACCGTGACCGAGCGCATAACGCAGTGACTCCTTTACATTGTCAAGCAAATAGCTTGCGCGGTAATATGCGTCATAGCTTTCATTGCGTGCACTGATGATGGAGATGCGCAGAGAGTCCAGTCCCGCATCCACGATCTTTTTCATCCCCTCGGGAAAGCCTGCATTCGAGTTCATATTGATCTGACCACACGCGGTCACGGCACGAATCTTTCGGATTCCTTCGGCGATACGGTCAGCTGCGAGCGACGGTTCCCCCTCACAGCCCTGCCCAAAACTGATGATGCCGTCGGGGGCAAGTGAGAGATGGTAGATGCCGACCTCTGCGATCTCCTCCGCCGTCGGGGAAAATGTAATGCGCTCCTGCGGTGATGGGCAGCACTCTGAACTCTGGAGCGAGATACAGCCGAGACAGTTCGCATTGCAGACAGGTGATGTCGGCACACCACACTCCCAACGCCGATAAAACAGATTCTGTGCTGTGAGGCAGTGATAGTTGAGCGAGCAGCCGCCTACCTGCTCCACAATGCGGTTGTTCGGCAGCTCCTTCATCGTGCGGCGCACGAGCTTCTTCAATTCCTTGCCGTTGTAATTGGCGGGATCCCACTTTTCATTCTCGTCCGTGTAGACAGCAGCGACACACAGCTGCCCATGATGGGCGACAACCGCCGTATACCCATAGAGCGGCAGCGGCGCAGCCATATCTGCACGATGAAAGGCGGGCAGATGCGTGCGCGTATAACCCTGCGGCAGGATTGCGGCGACCGCCGTCCCCGCAATATACTCTTCGTCGCCGTCGCGATTCTGTCCGACGGCAGAGTGCTCGGGCATAAACATCAGATCGGCGCTCTCGGGAAGCGGTATGAGGTCGGCAGGACGAAGCGAAACATTGGATGCGCCAATGCGTCCAAGCCCGCGTATGCCGTCCGCCTCGCAGATATTGCCGTGGCGGTCGGCGTAGACCGCCGTAATTTCGTCCTTATGTGCGCGCGGATGCGCCGCCTTCTTCTTGGGCTTCATGACGTTCCTCTTGCTTCTTTGCTTTCTTTTTATGCGGGTTGTAACGGTTCATCGCAAAATCTACGCCATCCGTCACGATACACTCCACGGCGGGCAGGAGATAGTCAATTGCCGCACGGATCTTCAGCACATCCTCTGCCGCGAACGGCGCAAGTACATGGTTGATGACCGTCCATCCTGCGGGCGGACGTCCGATGCCGATGCGCACACGTGCAAAGTCCTCGCTGCCCACATGAGCGAGGATCGACTTGATGCCGTTATGACCGCCCGAGCCTCCCTTTCTGCGGATGCGCACCGTCCCTGCGGGGATATCCATATCATCGTGAACAACGGTCAGATTCTCTGCGCCCAATTTATAGTATGAAAGCATCGGACCGAGCGCCTCACCGCTGCTGTTCATATAGGTGAGCGGCTTGACAAGAAAGACCTTTTCCCCGCCCATTCGTACCTCTGTGAGCGCGGAGAAAAAATCTTCCTTCCATGCGGGCGCATTCAACCGCTCCGCGAGTGCATCCACGAGCATAAATCCGACGTTGTGCTTCGTTTGTGCATACTCTGCACCGGGGTTGCCAAGCCCTGCAATGATCTTCATGTCTTACTCCTTCGTCGGGTCGCCGACCAGGAAGAGATAGGCGAGTACAACGATGCCGAGCACGATGCGATACCAGCCGAACGCCGTAAAATCGTTGCGCTTGATGTAGCGCAGGAGGAATCGAATCGAGAGGATCGACACGACGAATGCTGTCATCATGCCCACGCCAAGGATCATAAGCTCGGTTCCCGAGTAATTCCATCCGAATTTTACCAGCTTCAAGAACGATGCGCCAAACATAACGGGAATCGCAAGGAAAAACGTGAACTCCGTTGCCACATAGCGGCTCGCACCGAAGATGATGCCGCCGAGAATTGTTGCACCCGAGCGGCTCGTCCCCGGGACGAGCGAGAGCACCTGAAACATACCGATGATAAATGCTGTACGATAGTCCAGTGCAGAAAGATCGTCTACGCGTGGTGTACGATGCTTGTTCCAGCGTTCCACCACAATGAAGAGCACCCCGTAGAGGATTAACATTGCGGCGACGACGGGGGCATTCATGAAATGTTCTTCCATATACTTATTGAACGCAAGCCCGATCACAGCGGCCGGCAGACAGGCGACGATAACCTTGCCCCAGAGATCGAACGTTGCGCGGCGCTCCGCCTCCGACTTGCTCTTTAAGAACGGGTTGAGCTTTTCGGCATTCAGCACGACAACAGCGAGAATCGCACCGAGCTGGATCACAACGAGGAACATATCCATGAATGCCGTCGACACATCGAGACGGATGAATTCGTCAACGAGGATCATGTGTCCTGTGCTCGATACGGGCAGCCACTCCGTCAATCCTTCCACAATGCCCAGAACGACAACCTTCAGCATCTCCATCAATGAAATATCCACGGTAAATGTACTCCTCCTCTAACAAGGACCTCTAAAATCCCGCCTATTATAGCATAGTTCCCGCATTTCTGCACGATTTCTATGATAAATGTTACGAGAAAATGAGGTCAGCGATGCTCCTAAGCAAACCCGAGTGGAGCAAGCGGGAAAATACTGATCTGTCCAAGAAGTAAGTCCGCAGGACGAAGCTGATTGGGGAACAGGTCGCATGGGAAAACGACCCAAGAACACAAGTGTTAACGAAGTGTGATTGGATGCCGTTGACCGCTTGTGCGGTACGCCCCGTTGGACTTCTTTCGTTCAAGCGTAGCGCGTTTAAGAAGTCCAGCGGTATTTGAGCGCCCAAGCACACGAACATTTGCGCAACTAAGTGTTTGCGTAGAGCATGCCTGTCCGTAAAATTTGACGTAGACCCCAAAGAAAAAGAGCTGCCGAAGCAGCCCTTCTCTATACGATTCTATAGTTACACAAGCCCATGTGCAAGCATAACATCTGCAACCTTTGCGAACGCCGTGATATTTGCACCCGCGACGAGATCGTCGGGGTCGGCATACAGTTCCGCATTCTTCTTTGCGTCGCGGTAGATGTGCGACATGATCTTGCGGAGACGCTTGTCCACCTTCTCGAACGTCCACTGACGACGCTCGGAGTTCTGCGACATCTCGAGTGCGGAGGTCGCGACACCACCCGCATTCGCCGCCTTCGCCGGTGCAAAGAGTACCTTGTGGCTCTGGAAATACGTGATCGCATCGAGGGTCGACGGCATATTCGCCCCCTCGCCGACCGCTTGCACGCCATTTGCAACGAGCTGCTTTGCCGACTCCAGATCAATCTCGCTCTGCGTCGCGCACGGCAGTGCAATATCGCACTTCACCGACCAGACACCGCTGCAGCCCTCATGGTACTCTGCATTTGGATGGGTCGCTGCATACTCCTTGATGCGTGCGCGGCGGACTTCCTTGATGTCCTTGACCGCCGCGAGATCGATGCCGTCCGGATCGTAGATGTAGCCGTTCGAGTCGGAACAGGTCACGACCTTCGCGCCAAACTCCTGTGCCTTCTCGATGGCATAGATTGCAACGTTGCCCGCGCCGGAGACGACGACCGTCTTGCCCGCGAGGTCGATGCCCTTCGCCGCAAGCATATCCTGTACGAAATAGAGCAGACCGTAGCCCGTTGCCTCCGTACGCGCAAGGCTGCCCCAGTAGTCCGTGCGCTTGCCCGTCAGAACGCCTGCATCATAGGAGTCGCGGATGCGCTTGTACTGACCGAAGAGATAGCCGATCTCGCGTCCGCCGACGCCGATATCGCCTGCCGGAACATCCACGTTCGGCCCGATGTGGCGATAGAGCTCCGTCATGAAGCTCTGGCAGAAATTCATGACTTCGTTGTCGGAGCGCCCGTGCGGATCAAAGTCCGAGCCGCCCTTGCCGCCGCCAATCGGCAGTCCCGTCAGCGCATTCTTGTAGACCTGCTCAAATGCGAGGAATTTCAGAATATCGAGCGTCACGCTTGGATGGAAGCGCAGACCGCCCTTGTATGGTCCGAGCGTGCTGGACATCTGTACACGAAACCCACGGTTGACCTGGATCTCGCCCTTGTCGTCCACCCATGGCACGCGGAATGTGATGATGCGATCCGGCTCGATCATGCGCTCGAGGATCTTGTGCTGCTTGTACTCCGGATGCTTCTCCAAAAGCGGAACGACGGATGTCAGAACCTCGGCAACTGTGTTCTTGAAATGCGTTTGATCGGGATCGCGCTTCGATACCAGATCGAGAATATCATCGACATACTGTTTCATATCAGACATTGTAACTCCTCCCTCTTGCTCGCCCGATGACCTATCGAACGTGACAGAGTATAGCACACGCGGCGGAACTTTGTATAGAGATTGCGGGCATGAATACAATATGCACTTGAAATACAAAAAAGAGGCCTCTGCATTTTTGCAGAAACCTCTCGTTCTACAGATGATATGGCTCTCCCCTGCTGATCTTAAAAGCTCGATAGATTTGCTCCATCAGAAAAAGTCGGATCAGCTGATGCGGGAGTGTGAAGTGCGAGAATGAAAGTCGAAGTCCGGCCGTGCGGCGCACCTCATCCGACAGCCCGAAGGGGCCGCCGATGAGAAAGGCAGCGTGGCTCTGCCCCGCGAGCGCAATCCCGTCCAGCTTTGCCGCAAGCTCCTCCGAGGAATAGGCTGTACCGCCGACATCCAGTACGATGAGGTAGGCATCCTTTGGTACCTGCGCGAGAAGGCGCTCTCCCTCACGACGCAGGACCCCTGCTTTTTCCGCTGCGGACGGATGCTCCTTCATGCGCTCTTCGGCAATCTCACGTATTTGTACATCGGCATAGGGCCGCAGTCGTTTCTCATACTCTGCGATCCCATCACGCAAATACGTTTCCTTCAGTTTTCCCGCACAGACAATGCTGATCTTCACCGATCTTCCTGCGGCATTTCTTCGAGCGTTACCTCTGCTTTGTGCTTCGTATCGTTGCGGTCGTATGTTACCGTCACCTTGTCGCCGACCTTGTACGAGGCGATCTTATTGCGCAGATCTGCAACGCTGTTGACCTCCTCGCCGTCGATCGCGAGGATGATGTCACCGCGCTGGAAGCCCGCCTTGCCGCAGGGCCCGTCGAGGGTCAGACGGAAGATGTAGACCCCCTTGTCGATATTGAGCTGATAGCCGTAGCGTGCAGCTGTCGTCGGATCGAACACGGAGACACCGAGGTACGGACGTGCCACATAGCCCTTTTCGATCAGCTCATTCACGATGGTCTGCACCGTATTGATTGGGATGGAGAACCCCATGCCCTCGACCGCAGCTGCCGCCACCTTTGCACTGTTGATGCCGATAACTTCACCGTCGGCGTTTACAAGTGCCCCACCCGAGTTGCCGGGGCTGATTGCTGCATCGGTCTGCAGCAGCTTCACGCGCTTATCGCTGACATCAAGCGTACGGTTCAGTGCACTGATAACACCGACGGTAACGCTGCCCTGGAACTCAAGCCCGAGCGGATTGCCAATCGCAATCGCGGGCTCTCCAACAACAACGGAATCGGAGTTGCCAAAAACCGCTGTCGGCAGGTTGCTTTCATCCACCTTCACAACGGCGAGATCGGTGAACTCATCCTTTCCGATGAGTTTGCCCTTGATGCTGCGTCCATCAGAGAGCGAGACAATGATCTCCTTCGCTCCGTCGACCACATGGTTATTCGTCACAATGTAGCCGTCGCTGCGGAAAATCACGCCGGAACCAACGCCCTGCGTTTCCACCGGATTATTGAACCAGTCGCGTGCGACCGCCTTGTTCGTGATGCCCACGACAGCAGGCCCAACCGCCTTTGCCGCACGGACAACAGGCGTGTTGCGTGCCTCCGAGAGCCCGGAGACATCAACTGTCTGCGCGGGCTTTGTGCCGCTGACTGTGTTATCGGCGGCCGTTCCCATCGAGCAGCCGCCAAAGATAACAAAGGAGGCCAGAACTGCTCCCGCAGCGAGAGCCATTCCCTTGCGTTTTTTGCTTCGGATGTTCATAAAGACATCTCCTTTACATGATGATTTCTGCACCGCCCTCTGGCAGGCAGCTCTCGATATCGAGCGTCATACCGCACGAGGCAAGGATGTCATGCACTGTATCACGTGCGAGTGCAGGTCGGTTGTTTTCCTCCGAAAGATGTGCAAGATAGACCTTGCGCGGGTGTTTTTTCATGCGTGTGAGGGCCCATGCAGCATCTCCATTCGCCAGATGACCGCGATTCGAGAGGATGCGCCGTTTGAGCGGCCACGGATAGCTGCCCTGCCGCAGGAGATCGGCATCGTGGTTCGCCTCGAGAACGAGGACATCTGCCCCCTCCATCGCGTCCTGCACCGTATCGGTCACCACGCCGAGATCGGTCGCCACTGTGCAGCAATGTGATCCCTCGATGCGAAATCCGCATGGCTCTGCCGCATCATGTGAGGTCGCAAAGGGCTGTACAGTCACATTGCCGATCATGAATGCATCCGAAATGCTTCGCATATCGTCCTCGAATGCCGCACCGCCGTCAATGCCCGCAAGGGTTCCGCGCGTTGCAAGAATTGGCAGATGATACTGCTTGGCGAGTGTCTTCAGCCCACGCACATGGTCGATGTGCTCATGCGTGACGAGCACGGCATCGATACTCTGCGGCTCTATGCCGCGTGCACGCAGCCCTTTCGTGATCCGTGCCGCACTGATGCCCGCATCCACCAAGAGCCGCACGCCGTCCAGCTCCACGTAGACCGAATTCCCCTTGCTCCCGCTCGCCAGTATGGATACCTGCAACAAATATCCCCCTCTCTGTTCCTCATATTATTCCACTTGTCTGTAAATTGTCTGCATAATTTCTATGGAATATGTTATAGGACTTCCAATAGAATAAGCCGTTTTTATCGCGTTCCTACATCTGTATCGACTGCGGAACAGGACAAAAACGGCTGATCTCACATTTTACTGAGCGCATCCCTCATCCGTTCGATATGCGCCATGATTTCGGCAGAAAAGGCGTCGAGCGCTTCCTTACTTTTGCGGTCGCCCTGAAAGGAGATCGGTGCACCGTACATGATGCGCAGCTGCGGAAGCAATCCGCCATTGGCAAAGATGCGGTGCGAGTTCAGTATGGCAACAGGCACAATTGGTGCCCCTGTCATGGAGGCGATCAGGGCGATACCCGCCTCCGCCTTTTGCAGCTCACCCGTCTTGCTGCGCGTACCCTCGGGGAAAAGTCCGAGCATGTGACCCTCCTTGAGCACCGTAACGGCAGCCTTGATCGCACCGCGGTCGGATGCACCGCGCTTCACGGGGAATGCGTGACAGCGGCGAATCGCTGCGCCAAAGATCGGATTCTCGAACAGCTCGATCTTCGCCATATAGCTGACAGGACGCTCAATGAGGCTCGCCATCAGCGGCGGGTCAATGTTGCTCGCATGATTCGCTGCGAGGATCACGGCCCCCTCCTTCGGTATGTTCTCGCGTCCGTAGACGCGCGTGCGAAACACAGTGTAAAAAAGCAGTCGAAATACGATCTGTAAAAATCTGTACAACATGACTGTCCCTGCCTATTCCGAGAGTTCCATGATGCGCGCAACAACGTCATCAATGGAGAGTGTCGTCGAGTCAAGCAAAACAGCATCCTCCGCCTGACGCAGGGGGGAGATCGCACGCTCGCTGTCCTGCTTGTCGCGTGCGGCAATCTCCTGTTTCAGTTCGTCGAAATCGACCGCATAGCCCTTTTCCTTCATTTCGTCATAGCGGCGACGCGCACGCTCCTCGACCGATGCCGTCAGGAAAATCTTCACGTCGGCATCGGGGAGCACATTTGTCCCAATGTCACGTCCATCCATGACAACCGCACCGTCCGCCGCCATTGCACGCTGCAGCTCCACCATCTTCTCACGCACAGGACCGAGTGCCGCAACGCGGGAGACGATGTGTGTGACCGCGGGCGTGCGAATCTCTCCCGTCACATCCGCGCCGTCGACGGTGACGCGCGTGCCGCTCTCCGTACAGGCAAGGTGCACGTCGATATCATGAACGGCGCGGAGGATATCCTCGTCCGTCGCCTCCTGCGACTGCTTGAGCGTTTTCCATGCCACGCCGCGGTACATCGCCCCCGTATCGATGTAAGTATAGCCGAGTTTTTCCGCCACAATCTTTGCAACGGTGCTCTTTCCCGCACCCGCAGGGCCGTCGATCGCTATCACGCGTTTCATCGTAAAATCCTTCTCCTTTACATCCGTTCGATTTCAGCAAAAAAAATCGGATAAGAAATGTTCACGCTGTCCGGTTCCTCAATAATTACACCGTCCGCCGCCGCGCCGAGTACGGCAAGCGACATTGCCATACGATGATCACCATAACTGCTCGCCTGCCCCCTTTGCATCTCTGGTTTCCCATGAATGATGAGCCCATCCTCGCGTTCCTCAATGCTGCCGGGGGCAAGCTTTTGGAACTCCGTCGCGATTGCATGCAGACGATCGGTCTCCTTTACGCGCAGTTCACCTGCACCCGTGATGACGGTGTCGCCCTTGGCAAAGAGCGCGGCGACGGCGAGAATCGGAATCTCGTCGATGAGGCGCGGCATGATCTCCGCACCGAAGGAAGTGCCGCGCAGCTCTGCTGTCTCGACCGCGAGGTCGGCAACGCACTCACCGCCGCTCATGCGCTCATTCTGCACCGCAATGTGTGCGCCCATCTCCGCGAGCACGTCCAGAATGCCCGTACGTGTCGGATTGATGCCAACATTCCGCAGCAGGAGGCGGCTATCCTTGATAATGCTCCCCGCGACGAGAAAGTATGCCGCCGAGCTGATGTCACCCGGCACCGTGATCTCATCGGGCGCACGATAGCTCCCCTCCTCCACGGGGAAAACGGTGACGCTCGTCCCCGTGCGCTTGAGATGAACGCCGAAGCCCGCGAGCATCTGCTCCGTATGGTCGCGCGAGACATACGGCTCTGTCACCGTTGTCGGCGCATCCGCATAGAGCCCCGCGAGCAGGATCGCGGACTTGACCTGTGCGCTTGCAACGGGGCTGTTGTAGTGAATCCCCCGCAGCTTCTCCCCCGTCGGTACGATCGTGAGTGGGAGATTGTTGTTCACATTGCGCCCGTAGATACGTGCCCCCATTTCGGAGAGCGGTAGGAGCACGCGCCCCATCGGACGGCGCGTCAGCGAGGCATCGCCGCTGAACACGGAGAGGAACGGCTGCGGCGCGAGCAGTCCCATCATGAGGCGCAGTGTCGTCCCCGAGTTTCCAGCATCGAGTACGGTCAACGGCTCGGACAGCCCGTATAGGCCTTTTCCCGTAACAATCAGTTCGTTCTCGTTCAAAAATTCGATTGCCGTGCCAAGCGCACGCATCACGCCGACCGTCGACAGACAGTCCGCCGCATGGAGGAAATTTCTGATATGCACGGGCGTGTTGCCCAGCCCCGCAAACATGACGCTACGGTGCGAGATGGATTTATCCCCCGGTACATCGATCGTGCCCTGCCAACCATGGCGCGCAGGTTCAATCGTCTTCATCTCAGTCATTCATTTACGTCCCTTCCAAGTTCCAAACGCTATGGCAGCCTGCAGCGTGCCCCATCGAAAACGCCGCCTGCAGATTGTAGCCGCCCGTATAGGCGTCCACATCGACCAGTTCTCCGACAAAATAGAGATGCTTTACGATCTTGGACTCCATCGTGCGTGGATTGATCTCATGCGTCGCGACACCGCCCGCCGTCACAATCGCCTCGGCGATGGGGCGTGTCCCCATGATTGTCAGCGGGAGTGCCTGTAAGACACGCACAAGGCGTTCCCGCTCCTTTGATGAAATCTGTCCGACGACGCGCTCGGGGGCAAGTCCCGCTGCATTCAGCACAATGTCGATCAGACACTTGGGTAGGAGATCGATCATTCCGTTGTGGAGGTGTTTCTGCTCGTATGCTGCAAAATCCCGATCCACACGCTCCCGCAATTTTTCATGCGTCAACGCCGGTTTGAGGTTCAGACGCAGTTCGATGTCCTTTTTCCCATCCCTTAGAAGCTCCGATGCGCGGCGGCTCAGCTGGAGGATGATCGGACCCGTTACTCCGAAATGCGTAAAGAGCATTTCTCCGAAAAAGTCCTGCTCCTTCTTCCCCGCATGATAGAGCGTCGCACGCACATTTCGCAGAGAGAGCCCCTGCACCTCCCTGACCCACGTTTCCCGTGTCACGAGAGGGACAAGCGCAGGAAAGATCGGCGCGACTGTATGTCCCACCGCACGCGCGAGAACATAGCCGTCCCCCGTCGAGCCCGTCGCGGGATAGGAGGCACCGCCCATCGCGAGAATCACAGCGGCTGCCTCGACCTCCGAGCCGTCCACGAGACGCACGCCACATATTTTATTCGCCTCGGTGAGGAGGCCGCTCACTGAGGTATTCGTGCGAATCTCAACCTCTTGGTCACGCAGGTGTTTCATCATAGCATCCACAACATCGGCAGCACGGTCACTCTGCGGAAAGACACGGTTGCCGCGCTCTGTCTTAAGGGGGACACCCAATCCCTCAAAGAACGCCATCACATCCGCATTGTCAAAGGCACGCAGACTGCTGTTCAGGAATCTGCCGTTGCCGATGATATTCCTGATGATGTCCGGAACATCATCGGCGCTTGTGACGTTGCAGCGCCCCTTTCCCGTGATCATCATCTTGCGGCCGACGCGCGGCATCTTCTCGAGGAGCAGAACGCTTCCGCCGCACTCTGCCGCCGCTGCTGCCGCCATCATCCCCGCGGGGCCCGCGCCCACAATGACGATTTGATTCACCATCCATCACCCCTGCACATCTTCGCAGTTCATCAATCTCCTCCGCAGTCAAATGGCGAAATGCGCCTGAGGCAAGCCCCCGTAGTGTCAACCCCGCGAAACGGACACGCCGCAGTATGCAGACATGACAGCCGATCGCGGCAAACATACGCCGCACCTGGCGGTTGCGCCCCTCATGTATGATGGTCTCAACTACGGTACGGCCCTCTGTACGCCGCAGAACACGAACTCTTGCCGGCGCTGTCATCCCGTCCTCAAGGAGGATCCCGGAGCGCAGCTGAGCCAGCCCCGCTGCATCGACCGTTCCGATGACCTCTGCGTGATAGACCTTGTCGATCTCGTAGCGCGGATGGAGCAGCTCCTGCGTCAGAGCCCCGTCGTTTGTAATGAGCAGAAGGCCCTCCGTATCGACATCGAGCCGCCCAACGGGATAGAGCCGCGCAGGGAAATCTGGCAGGAGATCGAGTACCGTTTCACGTCCTCGATCATCGCGTGCCGTCGAGAGATAACCGCGCGGCTTGTTGATCAGGATGTAGAATTTCTGCTCATTAGGCTCTATACGGACACCATCTACAGCAATCATGTGACACCCCGCGTCAAATTTACATCCCAATTCCGTGATGACGGCGCCGTCCACCGTAACCCGTCCCGCGCGAATCATTTCTTCTGCCGCACGACGTGACGCTATCCCCGCATGGCTGAGGATCTTCTGCAATCGTTCTTCCATTTCGTCCCCTATCGTACCTTGACGGCACGTTCTCCCATGAGCGCCCTGAGTTCCTGTTGTACCGCAGGTGAGCCGTCGATCCAACAGTGCTCCTCAAGCTTGCGCCATCGCCCCTCACTCTGTACGAAGACGGGGTGTTCTCCTCTGTGCGCAGCAAAAATCTCCTGCATCGCCGTCCACAGTGTGCGTCGATCTGCATCTGCAGAGGGAATTAAATAGAAGGATGCGCGATATTCGCTCATCCGCCAGATCTCATCTGCCAGCAGCTTCGGCTCTTCGCCTGTCATATCAACGCGGCCCTGCACAACGATGATGCTGTCCGTCTCCAGATCAGATACATGTGCATAGAACACGCGCGGGAACACCGTAACCTCGATCTTTCCGCTGAAATCCTCAAGCTCCGCAAAGAGCATGGTGTCGCCCTTCTTGGTCGTGAAGCGTTTGGTGTTCGTCAGAATTCCACCGATACGGACAAGCTGACGATCCTTACGGACAACATTTGGAATCTCTCCGATCGAGAGCAGGGAGGAGAGTGTATCGCTGTAATCATCCAGCGGGTGCCCTGTGATGTAGAACCCCGTCGCCTCTTTCTCCCATGCCAGACGCTCACGCGCCGTGCTCGGCGGAATGTTCGCCAAAGCGCGTATCTGCTGAACCTCCTCCATTGTCTCCTCACCAAAGAGGCCCCCCTGCCCGCTCAGGATGTCCCGTTGCCGCCGTGCCGCATCCTGTATCGCCGCATCGAGCGCGGCAAGCAGTTGATTGCGCTCCATGCCGATGCTGTCAAATGCACCGCATTTGATGAGGCTCTCAATCGCCCGCTTGTTGACCGTCCGCAGGTCGACACGCGCACAGAAGTCCACAAGCGAGCGGAACTTTCCGCCCTCTGATCGTACGCGCTCCATGCTCACGATCGCATTCTCGCCGACGTTGCGGACCGCAGCAAGACCGAAGCGGATCGCACCGCTTTCGATGCCGAACGTCGCCGCACTCGAATTGATGTCCGGCGGAAGAATCCGAATTCCCATCCGACGGCAGAGCTGGATATAGACGGGGATCTTGTCCGTCTTGTCCATGATGCTCGTCAATACGCCCGCCATAAACTCCACGGGATAGTGCGCTTTGAGATATGCCGTCTGCCATGCGAGCAGACCATAGGCGGCACTGTGGGATTTATTGAAGCCGTAGTCCGCAAAATGCGTCAGCAGGTCGAAGATGTGATTCGCGAGCGATGCCTCAAGCCCATTCTTTGCACAGCCCTGCAGAAAAATCTCCTTCTGCGCCATTAGGAGGTCGTGCTTCTTCTTTCCCATCGCACGGCGCAGGAGATCCGCCTGCCCGAGACTGAACCCCGCGAGCACCTGAACAATCTGCATAACCTGCTCCTGATAGAGCACGACACCGAACGTCTCCTTCAGAATCGGTTCGAGCAAGGGATGCATATAGACAACATCTTTCTTGCCATGCAGCCCGTCGATGAAGTCCGTCACCATGCCGCTGCCTAAGGGGCCCGGCCGATAGAGAGCAACGGTCGGGATGAGATCGACGAACCCCTTTGGCTGGAGATCCTTGACGAGATTTGTCATGCCCGCTGATTCCATCTGAAAGACAGCGCCCGTATCACCATTGCACAGCATTTGTGAGGTTTTTTCGTCCACAAGCGGTATTGCATCGACATCCAGCTCGATGCCGTGCGATGCATACACATGACGAACAGTATCCGCAATGATGGTGAGTGTACGAAGTCCCAGAAAATCCATTTTGAGGAGGCCCAACCCCTCCACATCATCCTTGTCAAACTCCGTGACCAGTGTACCATCCGAAACCCACACGGGCACCTGGCTTGCAAGCGGATTCTTCGCAATCACCACGCCTGCCGCATGGATGGAGATGTTGCGCGGCAGTCCCTCGATCCTCCGTGCGAGGTCGATCACCCTGCGAACGCTCTCGTCCCCCTCGTAAACGCGCCTGAAATCCGAGGACTCATGAAGTGCACGCTCCAACGTGATATTCAGTTCCGCCGGGACGAGCTTGGTGATGGCAGATACTTCGCTGAACGACATTTCAAGTACGCGCCCGACATCGCGGATCGCTCCCTTTGCCCCCATCGTACCGAACGTTGCAATCTGCGCGACATGATCTTCGCCGTAGCGCTCCTTGACATACGAAATCACCCGTCCGCGATTGATATCGTCAAAGTCGATATCAATATCCGGCATGGAGACGCGTTCGGGATTGAGAAATCGCTCAAAGAGGAGTGCATACTGGAGTGGGTCAATGTTCGTGATGCCAAGGAGATAGGCTACAATGCTGCCCGCTGCCGACCCGCGCCCGGGACCGACTTCAACACCGTGCTCACGCGCGTAGTTGATAAAATCCCACACGATGAGAAAATAGCTTGCATACCCCATGCCATGAATGACGCCGAGCTCATAGTCCAGACGTGCACGAACCTCGTCCGCTGCATTTGGATAGCGTGCAAGAATACGCTCCTCACAGAGAACACGCAAATAGGCATCGTCGCTCTCATAGTGGTCCGGCAGCGGGTAGAACGGAAGCTGCAGCTCACCGAATGTAAAATCCACCTGACAGCGTGCGGCAATCTTTGCCGTATTCTCAATCGCCTCAGGGCAGTCTACAAAAAGAGCCGTCATCTCCTCCTCTGATTTCAGATAGTAATCGGGACCGGAGAAGCGCATGCGGTCGGGATCGTTGATCGTTCGTCCGGTCTGCACGCAAAGTAGAATGTCATGAAACTCACTGTCGTCTGCATGGACATAGTGAACATCATTCGTTGCAACAAGACCGATGTCGTGCTTTTGGGCAAGATCACGCAGCGCTCGGTTGACGGTCTTTTCCTCGGGCAACCCGTGATCCTGAATCTCAAGGAAAAAATTATCCTGCCCAAAGATCTCCACATATTCGCGAATCAAAGCATTCGCCCGATCACTGTCCCCGCGCAGAATCGCTTGCGGAATCTCCCCTGCCACACAGGCAGAGAGTGCTATGATACCATCATGGTATTGACGCAGCAGTTCTTTGTCAATACGCGGCTTATAATAATATCCCTCGATATTGGCGAGGGATATGAGTTGAACCAGATTTCGATAACCGACTTCGTTTTCGGCAAGGAGAATCAGATGATAGTAGCGTGTACCATCCACCTCCGCACGTTCCTGCCGATGCCCCGGTGCAAGATAGACCTCGCATCCAATGACGGGATGAATGCCCTGTGCCTTTGCTTCCTTATAAAATCGGACAGTGCCGTACATCACACCGTGATCAGTAATGGCAACCGAATCCATCCCGAGTTCTTTCGTACGTCGGATGAGCTCTTTGATTCGGCTGGCTCCGTCGAGCAGACTGTACTCGGTATGCACATGTAGATGGGCAAAGGACATTCTTTTCCTCCCTTCTCGTCATCAATCAAGCTGTATCACATCATGGAGTTGGATTTACAAAAATTTTCCCAGATCTCCTGATAGGCCGTCTCCAGCTCTTCCATATAGCCCTCAATATTCATCAGAGGAGAGCGCTTCATATTAGCACGCAGCCCCATATGATATGCCTCCAGGAGCTTCGGTGTCTCCGCGAGCTGAACCGCACGGCGCACGTAGTTGATGTCATTTTCAGCGACAAGCTCACGCACGCCTGCATTCGTCAGAATAGACGCGCCAAAGCGTGAGCCGTGCGTACGTCCACGCAGCGAAATGACGGGAACCCCCATATAGAGCGCCTCACACGTAGTCAGTCCGCCGTTGTAAGGCGCCGTATCAAGCGCAATGTCGATATCCCGATACTGCTCAAGATAATCCGGACTATACGGGCGAAACTCCACCCGCGCAAGGTCGTAGCTGAGCATGGAAAAACGCTTCTTTGCAAAGTTGATCCCTGCGTCAATGCTGGCGATCTTCCCCTTGATGACGAGTTTTGAGTCGCGCACGGACTCCAATATTCCACGCCACAAAAGCAACGTCTCATCCGTCACTTTGGCAAAGTTATTGAAACTGCCAAACGTCACATAACCATTTTTACGCATTGGCGGCTCATAGCCTGCCTCCGGCATCACGCGAATCAACTCCGGTGCGTAACAGAGATGGGAGTGCGAAAGGCGCAAAATTCGTTCGACAAACCCAGCCTCTGCCGCTGTATCCCCCTTGGGAATACAGATCTCATCGGACAGAAAGTAGTCGATGGCACGCAGCCCCGTCGTATTTGTATATCCAATGCCGGAAACTTGAACAGGTGCAGGACGATGTGCCATAATCGGCAATGCATTATCCTGTGAATGTCCGGAGAGATCCACAAGTATATCAATCTTATCCTCTGCGATCAGGCGTGCCGCCGTCCGTGGAGGACGCCCCCGCAGATCACGCCATGTTACACGGCGCGTACGAAGTCGTTCCGTTACCGCGTCACTTCTCCCCGTCGCATAGCAAAAGACCATGAACTGCTCGCCGTCAAAATGCCGAAGCAGAGGAGGCAGAAAATATGATACCGAATGTTCCCGAAAATCCGGCGATATATAGCCAATGCGAAGCTTTCTTCTGGCCGTTCGTGCTGCATTGTCATGTTTATAAGGGTGCACATCAAGCAGGCTCTCATAGTGTTCGGCCTTCAGTCGCCCGTCTTTTGCCCCGAGATACCGATAGTTGCGCATAAAGAGATATTTGCTGTAGAGATCCGCTGCCTCATCCGTCTCATCCGCAAGACGACTGGACATCAGAAGTTCATGCGCAGCGCCCTTTGCCTCTCCCGCGAGGTAGAGTGCGTCGGCAAGCCAACCGCGCGCACGTTTGAGCATCTGATGATAAATGGCATAAGAGGGATCCTCTTCACCAAGCACCTTGGCCTTATAAGTCAATTCCTCGATCAGATCAGCAAGCAGTGGGATCTCATCATCTAGGCGAAACTCCAGTGCGGCGAGCCCGGCTAAGACCATGCGTGCACGGGGATGGCGCGGCTGAATGCGCAGCACCTTACCGGCCAGCTCCTCGGCCTCGTCGATACGGCCGCTGTAGAGTGCCACCTCAGCATTCACAGCGGTCGCGTCAATGTCTCCGGCCATCAATCGATCAACTTCTTTGGCACAGGCACGCATGCCCTTCAAATCCCCATCATCAGAAAATTTTGTGGCAAGTCTCAGCCAGTTGATCTTTTCCTCTGCCGCATGTTCTGCCTTCGGCGGCTGATCCTGCATAGACGAAAACCTCCTTTCCACTTATTTTGCTCAAACCTCTGGATGCAGTTCCGCTCCATATTCGTGCAGAAATATCTTCTGAAATCGTTTGTATTCCGGCGCAAGCGGCTTCTCACGCGGGCAATGAATACACCAAAAGTCCTCCTCCTGGTTGGGGACGACGACACGAAAATCATGCCGCTGCATCTCCATGCACATCGAGGTGTCGTATAGATGCCAGCCTGTGAACAGATCATCACGCCACGGAAGATCGTACTGCGTCGCAAGCAGAAGCCCATCCACCGCCTCCACGTCAATATATGCCTCATCCGGTTCCATGCAGTGGGAGTCCACCACGCTCTCCGGCTCACAGTGATGCAGGACGCGCCCATAGGTGCGCAGACCATCCCACCAGACACCGGAACGCGGCAGACTGCGGCAGCCAATCATGCCGACAAGTCCGACCGTCTTATCCTCAAAGATCGCAAGCAGATCCGCAATGATATTCTTGTTGACAATCAGCACATCCTGATGCAGATAGATTTTATAATATGCACTCGTCTGTTGTGCGCCTTCGTTATATCCCGCACACATAGAGTGCGCATTGTATATTGGGATATATTCCACTGTAATTCCATCAGGAATATGCAGCGATTTTAGATACAGCAGGCATTCACTGTACATATCATCATCATTGACACAGGTGATAAAGGCAACTTTATTGCGATCCAGCTCCATCATCCTTCGATCTCTTTTCCTTGCATATAGCTTTGTAACCTGCGATAGCCTTCTTGTTCCAATGGATCAACGCTCTCCATGACACTCACGCTCAGTACTGCATGAATGAAATCCTTTCGTCCATCCGAATGGGTTAATAAGCTCTGATAGAATGCCTCTGTATGAACAACAGTCTCACGAGCCAATGATGCCAGATAGTCAGGAAATACCGCAAGTCGGTCCAACATCTCCCACAATCCACGGACGGCTGCCAAGGTTTCCACATCGTATTCTATCCGATGAATCAGACGTACCATCTGCTCACGCTCTGCCGTCGTATACATGGATTTGAGAAGCGCCAGCTCCGGCATGGAGCGATCTGCACGAACAAGGTAGAACTCCGTCTCAAGGTCATCGCACTCATTTTCAAAACCAGCCGCTATAAGACGCGTGATGAGACCATCCGGAGCCTCGCGCTTCTGCCGGTGCACGCGCACACTCTTATAAAACGAGGCATAGAGCAGATTTTCAAACTCAGCTCTCGCATAGAGACGCGAAACAATATTATAATAATGCCCTTCCATTAGATTTTGCAGTACTGACCAATGTCTAATGTTGCGAAAGCTGGTAAGGAACGCTCCTGTTTCTTTCAGGAACATGGAAAAACCCGCAGCAATATCCTGCGGATTATCCGCCTGTTCCAAGGCAAGATCTGAAATAATATAGTCAAAAAATCCACGCGTGTACGGAAGCGGAATCGAAAGATAGTCGAGAATCTGCCAGTGAACTCCAGCAGGAGCATCCCGCTCCATCTCATCTTCCTCTGCCGTAACGGCATAGAGTTCCGCCTGCGGAAACATTCTGCGCAGTTCATGCAGATATGTCAAGCTCTCGACAACTAGGACACGCAACGGCGCAGCATTTGGCTTTAGAAATGAGAGCAGTTGGGGTCGAATTTTTTCAGCCAAGTGCGCTCCTCCATTTGATGACAGTTAATCCCACAGAGGGAGACAGATTTCTTCTATTATATCATAGCGTGTAAAGAGCTTGTATCTCCCTTTTCAGCACAACAGTGGAATAACGAAGATCTCAGGCATCTCATAGGGATGAACGGCGCGGATCGCGGATAGTGTCTCCTCCAAACGAGCCGCTTTCACACGCAGTTCGACTTTGAGTTCCGGTGCCTCGGACAGCTCCCCGATGGTTCCCTCGTACGGCGAAGCTCCTGCAAGTGGTCGCCATGATCCTGTTACATGCGAGTACGCAAGACAGCTGTCATAGTTTCCAAGATGTCCCGCATCCACAGACTGCAGTGCATGCCGCAGCTGAGCGAGGTGCGTCTCCGGAATAAAGATTTCAAGTTTTACATCCTCTATATGTTCCGTCGTCATATCTATGCTCCCTATTTGTCATGTCACTCAATGTTCAGTCCGACATCAGCACGCAGCTGTATCGCCTCCGCGATATGTGCCGCTGTAATGTTTTGGGACTGCGAGAGATCTGCGATCGTCCGCGCCACCTTAATGATACGGTCATGGGAACGCGCCGATAGGTTGATACGATGAAAAGCCGCTTCGAGCAATCCTTCCGCCTCTTTCTCAAGGCGACAATATTTTTTGATCATACTGTGATTCATCTGGGCGTTGCAAAAGAGCCCATGCCGCTGCAGGCGCTCATGCTGAATCATACGCGCCGCCACAACACGTTGACGAATCGCTTCGGAGGGCTCTGCCCGGCGCGTAGCATGAAGATCCGAATAGGTCACACGCGACACACGGATATGAAGATCGATACGGTCAAGCAGCGGTCCTGACAGCTTGCGCGTATATCGTTTGATCTCGCCCGCAGAACATTCACATACATGATCTTTATCGCCACTGAATCCGCAGGGGCACGGATTCATTGCCGCTACCAAAATGATACTAGAGGGAAAGGTCAGCGTCGCGTTCGCACGCGACACCGTAATCTGACGATCCTCGATTGGCTCACGCAGCACCTCAAGCGTCTTCTTGCTGAACTCCGGCAGCTCGTCGAGAAAGAGCACGCCGTGATGGGCAAGCGTCACCTCGCCCGGACGCGGAATGCTCCCGCCGCCGATCATCGCCACCGTCGAGGACGTATGATGCGGACTGCGGAAGGGGCGCGTGGTCACAAGCCCTGTATCCTTTCCGAGCAGCCCCGAGATGCTGTAAATCTTCGTGATCTCGATGGCTTCTTCCTTCGTCAGCTCCGGCAGAATCGAAGGCATCCGACGTGCCAGCATCGTCTTGCCCGAGCCGGGAACGCCAACCATGAGGACATTGTGCCCTCCTGCTGCCGCAATCTCAAGCGCACGTTTCGCCTGATACTGCCCCTGTACGTCCGCAAAGTCATCGGTAAACGCAGCGTCCTTTTTCTGTTCTGTTGCTTGTGGCTCAGCGGGAGTCAGTGTTTCTGCCCCTGTCAAATGACGCACAAGCTGCGCCAGATTCTCGACCGCATAGACCTTCAGTCCGTCAATCAGAAGTGCCTCATCTGCGTTCGACGGTGCAACGTAAAACTCCGTCAGCCCATTCTCACGCGCCGTAATCGCCATCGGGAGAATGCCGCTAATCGGACGGCAGTTCCCATCGAGGGAAAGCTCCGCTGAGAACAGTGCATTCTGCACCGCCGCCTCCGGAACCATACCGTAGGATGCAAGGAGACCGACGGCAATCGGCAGATCAAGACCGGAGCTGTCCTTTCGCACATCGGCGGGCGCAAGATTCACCGTCACACGCTCCTGCCGCAGCTGAATGCCGGAGTTGCGGATTGCGGTGCGTACCCGCTCCTTTGACTCCTTTACCGACGTATCGGGAAGCCCGACCAGCTCAAAGCCCGGCAGCCCCGGCGACACATCCACTTCAACGTCAATAATCCGTCCATCTATCCCGAGGGTCGTCGCACCATAGGTCTTTGCAAACAACGGTCTTCCCTCCCACGTTTCAAATATAAGAAAATTATAACACAAGAGAGGGTGTGTTGCCTAATGATTCTTTGTGAAAAAAACTGCCTGTAGCAGCCCCCATGCGGGAGGCTCTACACATAATGAAGAATTACGCTATCTCCTTATAATGCACCGTCAACGTATGCAGTCTTGTGCGGATCACATCTCTGAGTGCCAAAGGCTCGACTGTTTGCACTGCATCCCCATAGTGGATAAAGTAATCCGCGATGAACTCCTCCTCGCCCACATTGTAAAATCCATGGATATAGTACCGCCCATTCTCCTCCACAAGTCGCATGGATGGATAGTGTTCTTTATAAAAAAGAAATCCCGTCCCTGTGCCGTAATCTCGACGACAAAGGAGAGTGCATCGACACGGCAATAGAGATCCTCTGCGGGATGAGCAAAGGATAAAAGTGGCATCCCCGTCACATCCGTACACTCCTCCACCACAGTGATGCGGCCACACCGAAAGACACGCGCCTGCCCCATCTCGAAATCATGCGTTGTGTCATACCATAAATGTGATATAATGATAGACATCTATTCGTCTGACCTGCTATTTACGAGGAGATGTCATTATGACACAGCGTCCTGCATTTGATGAGATTCGCTCATATGAGGAGTTTATAAAATATTATTGGTATCGAACAGAACTCGTAGAGATTTGCAAAAAGCTTGGAATTGCACACAGGGGGGTAAAAAAAGATCTCAATCACAACATTGCAGAATACTTTAAAGGGAACATAGTCAAAGCCACTCCCCAAAAAGAGCAGATGATGTCATCTGGAGCGATTTCCTTGGACACACCATTACTTGCTTGCAACTTTTCGTTCAACACAAAGTTTAGAACATATTTCTCAAATCTGACGAGGGTTTCTCCCTTTAAATTTACAGCAGATATGGCGACCGCATGGCGAAAGGTGAAAGCGGATCACGACACATCGTTTACTATACAGGACATGTTGAATGTATATAAGGGGATATCGACGTATGCAAAGTATGATTCTTCTGTATGCGAATGGAACCGCTTCTTAAAAGATTTCTGCGCTGATCCCATAAATGACAAGTTCAAATCAAAATTAAAGGCAGCTGCTATCCTATGGCGAATTGTTCGTGATTCCGATCAACCTAAAATGTATTCACACACATTAGTGCAAGATCATTTAAAACAACTCGAAAAGCTTTAAGGATAACACTTCTTAATTAATTTGTTGACTGTATTGTAAGAAACGCTGATAACTGTAGTCCAACTTCTCTCAGCGCATCTTTTCCCTGCCAATGTCCCCCTATAGAGTACCGATCTTCATCCGCTTTATTTCCTTAAATAGAACAAACCTCTACATCCATCAACGCCGCTCTCAATCCCACCCTTGAAAACAACAACTGCCACACCATCCTCCTTGACCATAATGTGATCGAGCACCCCGCCCCATAGCTCCTCGTCAAACGCAACCTGCTCCTCGTTGATACCACATAGCACTTGAATCATGCTCTCCAAAGCGTTTCTCTTACTCTCCCTCTCGGTAATTTGCTCGTCCAACTGCTCCAAACGTCCCTGCTTTTCCACATAGAGTGCGCGAATCTCATTTTCCTGTTTCAGATATGCCGTCTGGTCCTGTGCCACCAGTGCATTCTCGCGAATCAGTTTTTCAATCCTTTCTGCCAAATTGCCTAAGTCTTGCTCTACCATACTGCGCTCCTCTATCAGCTCCTCCATCTGGCAAACGCTATCAATCAGGGAACGGAGTTCTGCGATCACGTTCTCTTTGACTTCCATCAAGGAGTTCAGTGCCTTGACGAAAATCTGTTTCATTTCCTCCTCGGTCAAGTGGACAGCTCTCTAGAGAACGGACAGTAAAAAAGATCCCTACTGTTGTAAAATAAAAATTACAACAGTAGGGATTCGTCATGTCTAGGAAGTATACAAAAATAGAAATGTTGTCAGATGAAATTCTCCACCGCAATGGACGGAGCAACGTAGAACTTCGTCAGTCCCCGCTCACATGCCGTAATCGCCATTGGAAGAATGCCGCTGATCGGATGGCAGTTTCCATCGAGAGAAAGCTCCGCTGAGAAAAGCGCACTCTGCGCCGCCGCCTCCGAAACCATACCGTAGGATGCAAGGAAACCAACGGCAATCGGCAGATCAAGCCCCGATCTGTCCTTTCGCACATCGGCGAGTGCAAGATTCATCGTCACACGCTCCTTTGACTCCTTTACCGACGTATCGGGAAGCCCGACCAGCTCAAAGCCCGGCAGCCCCGGCGACACATCCACTTCAACGTCAATAATCCGTCCATCTATCCCGAGGGTCGTCGCACCATAGGTCTTTGCAAACAACGGTCTTCCCTCCCACGTTTCAAATATAAGAAAATTATAACACAAGAGAGGGTGTGTTGCCTAATGATTCTTTGCAACAAAAAAGAGATTCCAGTCGCTAGGTGGGGCGAATGGAATCTCTCGTTGTGTGTTATAAGCTTGGGAGCTTATCTGGAAAAAGATGCACTCCTTCTCTATGAAGAGCCTCTAATGAAAGACGCACAGCATTACACGATCTGAATGATTATGTAGTCTCATGTTTTTTCACGATATGTGGACTCCGTCCTAAGATACAGTTCCTCCTTTGTTTTCATTTGCTGCCGAGACTTCAGGAAGGAAGTGCACCTCTACACGGTTCTTTGCTTTGTCCGAAATCCATTCGGTCAAGCGAGCACGCGATGCTTCGTCCATATCCGATTGCAGATATATGAACGCAATTTGCGTTTCACTCAGAGCAGCCGATTGATCCCCAGTCCCGGCGGGTGCGTGTACACTCCCGACAGCGATGCGGGAGATTTGCGGAAATACAATACGCGCCTCTCGATTCCAGTCCAATATGTAAGTCCCCTGCTTCTCACTTTCCTCGCGGGCAGACTTGAGTGCGGTCACGGTCTGCTGCTCCTGCATAGAGGGAATGGCACTTTTTTCAACCTCGCTGAGTCTTTGATCGATCATCGCCTCCATCTTTTCTCTCTCTTCAACCGTTTCCGCAGAAAACACCTCCAACCGGAACGGTCTAAGATGTGCCTTTTCATGCAGTTTCTCTGTCAATACCGTCAAATCATCCTCCGATATTCCGGCAATCGTAAACACTGTCAGCATTTTCTTCTCGTTATCCAAAGTATAGGAGATTGCCAGACGAGGAGGTGCTTTGAAATTCTCCTCGATATAAATCTTCGCCTGCTCGTTCTCCAGATTTTTCTGCACGCTTTGATACGCAAAGAAGCAGCTGGGCAGCGTGACAAGCACTGCAAAAGCCATCAGGTAGCGTTTCTGTCTTGAAAATTCCACGGAGTTGCGCTCTATCTTGGAGGGAATGTCAATGATTTTCAGGACGATGAATGTCGTCAGACAGATAAAGAAGCTGTTGATAAAGAACAGGTAGAGTGCACCCACGGTGTACGCCATAACGCCGGTAGCAATGCCATATCCTGCGGTGCAGAGAGGAGGCATCAGAGCTGTTGCAATCGCAACACCAGGGATGACATTCCCGCCCTCTTTGCGTGTTACGCCGATGATTCCTGCCAAGCCGCCAAAGACAGCAATCAAAACGTCCCAGATGGTCGGCGATGTCCGTGCAAGCAGTTCCGACGAAGGGGCATCGATCGGTGTGAGGGAAAAGTAAAGCGTCGATGTGGCAACCGAAATGATCACTTGAGCGAGCAGACTTCCTGCGCTGGAACGAATGTATGTGCTGTCATAACGGGCAAGCCCATAGCCAATTCCAAGGATCGACCCCATCAGCGGAGAAATCAGCATCGCGCCGATGATGACCGCCGTGCTGTTCATATTGAGCCCGATGGAGGCGATAAAGATCGCCAGCATCAGGACACTGAGATTCGTCCCCCGAAATCGCACGCCGGCGTTGATCCGCTTCGTAATTTCCTGTGTCGAGGCAATGTCGCCATGCAAGTCAAAAAAATCTTTTAGTTTCTCCCAAATCAAACAAACAGCTCCTTCGGTCTCTATCATTAGGATGTTCGTTATTTATAGAAATAATACCACGCTCTTACGAACATCGTTAATTCCTTCACCGACGTATCGGGAAGCCCGACCAACTCAAAGCCCGGCAGCCCCGGTGACACATCCACCTCAACGTCGATGATCCGTCCGTCAATCCCGAGGGTCGTCGCGCCATAGGTCTTTGCAAACAACGGCCTTCCCTCCTACGTTTCAAATATAAGAGAATTATAACACAAGAGAGGGGAAGATGGCTAATGATTCTTTGCAACAAAAAAGAGATTCCAGGCGCTAAGTGGGGCGAATGGAATCTCTTTTGTGTGCGGAATTTACCGTATGACAGGAATTAAGCTCCGACTGTTGCGGCTTTATATTCAACCGACGCACCATCGGACGGCATATCATAATTCACCACGCCGCGACGTGCCAAACAACCTCGCAGTGTATGCCTCGTAAGCGCAGCATGTGCGACATTGTCCAAGTGCGTCAGATAAAGACGGGCGTTA
Source organism: uncultured Centipeda sp. (assembly GCA_905372865.1). Taxonomy (GTDB): domain Bacteria; phylum Bacillota; class Negativicutes; order Selenomonadales; family Selenomonadaceae; genus Centipeda. The sequence continues at coordinate 9,762 of CAJPQT010000016.1, read as the reverse complement.
GGCGCAGTCATTGCAACGCAGTGAACATCCTCATCGTTCATGATGAGGCGTCCATTTTCCACGGTCTCTGCGGCACAACAGTTCAGGGCAATCACCTCAGGCTGATAGTTCCGCAGTGTCTCAGCTACGCCGGAATACCAGACCGTATCCCCTGCCAAATAGAAGATGTTCTCCTCTGGTGCCTCAAACACAATCCCCATCGCGTCACCGCACGGAACAACGGTGCCGTGCAGGGCAGGGACGCGGGTCAGTCTCGCCGCACCGAACTCCATACCGCTTGTCGGCAGGACGATTACCTCTGAAAACCCGGAACTCCGCAGAACAGAGGCATCCTCCTCTGACTGACAGATGACTGGAACCGCCTTATCAAGCGGCGCACCGACCGTCCCGTCCGGTGCCATATCAATATGATCGGGATGCAGATGCGTAACGATGTAGTAGTCGACACCGCTCAAAATCTGCCCCATATCCATCGGCAAATTATAGAACGGCATCGGAAGATGCTCCTTCATCGGATCGGGGATGTGGAACGGCATGTCCGGAATATCGACAAATGACATCTGGTGTTTCGGTGCAAGCCACGGATCAATCAGAAAGACTTTCCCCGCATAATCCAAACGGTTCGTTGCATTGCGAATCTGTGTGAGTTTCATAAGTGTTCCTCCTGTTCATCATTTGGTTGATCTGTTTCAGCAGTATATCGAACTTCCCAAATGATAACAAGAAAAACAACGGGGCTTGCCGAAACAATATTGTTGCGGTAAAATAGATAACGATGAAAAAGCTGGGAGGTATGAAGATGAATCGAAAACAGATGGAGTATTTCATTGAGGTCTATCGCTGCGGCAATATCCAGACGGCAGCAGATCATCTTTATGTTGCAAGACAAGGTCTCAGCAGAGCGATGAGATCATTGGAGGCGGAGCTTGGGCAGCCGCTTTTCACCCGTACCCCACGAGGAATCATTCCGACCGATTATGCAGCAGCGCTACTGCCCCACGTTCAACGTATGCTGGATGAATATCAATCCATCGAAAGCATGAAATCCCTCGCCACCCATTCAAAAAGTGTCGTTACCATTTTTGCACTGGATCACGTCTTTTCTTATCTTGGATCGCAATTTCTACAGGATTTTCATGCCGCCCATCCGAGCATTATTTTGAGCATTGTCGATACAACGGACGACGATGCAATGGAGGGACTTCTGACAAAGCGATGTCATTTTTCCATTGTCACCGCCCCTTTTGATCAGACACGCTTTCAAGGGGACACACTCTTTTTCTCCCGCTACTGTGCTCGTCTCTCTGCGCATCATCCCTTGGCAGAAAAGAGCCGTATCACCTACACAGATCTCGACGGGCAAATGATCATCAGTAAAGGACGCGCCTATCACTGTTTCCGTCATAATATCGACAAACACATCCTCCTGCCAGGTCTCAAAATCGAGATTCTAGCCGAAACTGCCGATGAATCCCTCATTGTTGATCTGCTGCGTCATAATCCTGCGATCAATCTCGGCTACGACTACGCAGCCGTCATGAACAGACAGCCGGACATTGTCATGCGAGAACTTGGCGACGGAAAAGATGCGGGGCAGGAGGTATGCCTCATACAGGACAAGACCGTCATCCTCACCGAAGCGGCGCGTACATTCCGTCAATTCCTCTTGGATTGGCTGAAAAAAACAAGAAAGGATCGTATCATATGGTAACTGATGAACAGAACCATTCTATGCAGTCTACGTAACATGCAGACATACTTCATCCATCAACACCAATCTCAATCCCACCCTTGAAAACAACAACTATCGCACCATACTCCTTGACTATAATGTGATCGAGCAGCCCGCACCATAACGCCTCATCGAACACAACCTGCGCCCCGTTAATACCACAGAGCGCATGAATCATGCCCTCCAAGGTGTTTCTCTTGCGCTCCCTCTCGGCAATTTGCTCGTCCAACTTCTCCATATCCTCCTGCTTTTCCACATAGAGTGCGCGAATCTCATTTTCCTGTTTCAGATATGCCGTCTGATCCTGTGCCACCCGTGCATTCTCATAAATCAGTGTTTCAAGACGTTCTGCCAAAACACCGAGTTCCTGCTCTACTTTATCCCGCTCCTCCGGCAGCTCCTCCGTCTGACAAATGCTGTCTATCAGAGTTCGGAGTTCTGCAATCACGTTCTCTTTGACTTCCACCAAGGAATTCAGTGCCTTGACGAAAGTCTGTTTGATCTCCTCTCCCGTCAAATGCCGTGTGCTGCACGGCTTCCCTTTGTGGGCATATTTCTTGTTGCAGCAATAGATCACCCTGCGGTACTTGTCCGTCGAATGCCACACCTTCGCCCCGCACCAACCGTCGCAGCAGCCGCATTTGATTTTGTTCGCGAAGATGCTCACGCCGCTGTGCTTGCCGTTCTGCTCTCTATGCTTTATCTCCGATTGCACAAAATCGAATAAGTCCGGCGAGATAATCGGCTCGTGGTGCTCCTCCACATAGTACTGCGGAATCTCGCCTTGTAGCGTCACGCGCCATCTTCTTGCCCCCCATTCCTTTAATCCCCCCTTTGAACCGACGTTTTTGTGCGTGCGCCCCCTCCCCGGTCCAGTAATGACGCAGTTTTAGAGATTTGCCCCCCCCTCTCTAGTCACAAGTGCTTTTTTGCTTTACATCGTAAACCAAACAAGCTATACTGTTTCTAAAAGAAAGGAGTGTGGTTATTATGTCAACGGTTCCTACCCAAATAAGAATTGACCGGAACATAAAAGAACAGGCCGGCGCGTTGTTCTCTGGGCTTGGCTTGGATATGTCCGGTGCAGTTAATATGTTTCTGCATCAGTGCGTTCTTCGTGGAGGTATCCCATTTTCTATCGAAATGCCCCATTATAAGCAAAGCGCCTTGGCAGCTATGGAAGAAGCAAGAAAAATCTCCCGCGACCCAAACGTCCCCAGCTATGACAACATGGACGACTTGAAGAGGGCATTGGAAGAATGACCTATCACATCAAGTTCACCAACGCTTATAAGAAAAGTTACAAGTGTGCCAAGAAACGTGGCTTGAATCTCAAGCTACTGGATGATGTTGTCGAAGCATTGGGACAGGGGCACAAGCTAGATCCCAAATACCGTGACCATGCACTTCATGGCAATTGGGAGGGATTTCGCGAGTGCCATATTCAATCGGATTGGCTATTGGTTTACCTTGTTGAAAATGACATCCTAACCTTGACTCTTGTCGAAACTGGAACTCATGCAGATATATTCGATGAATGAGCTGTCCATTTAGGACGGCTTTTTTCTTTGGTGAATCTGTTCATGACAGGAGATGCTGAGCGACATCAAATTGCTCTCATCATATGTGCCGCCATCGGCGAGAGATCGGATGTGATGCACAAGTGTTGAGCGAACGTATCTCTCACGCTCTTTGCACATCTCACAGAGAGGGCTCCCTACCAAGTGACGGTCACGAATCCTGCGCCATGCATTGACGTATCTCTCATGCTGATCGTAGCCGCGCGTAAAGTTCTCGTAGTGTTGCTGCATTGTTTTCTCGTGCGCCTCGCAGTAACAGCTTTTTCTGTCGGTAAGATTCGGACAGCCCCGTCATGCGCCAGGGACGCTTTGGCTTTCTGGGCGGCACCGCTTCACCTCCATCAAAAAAGCCCTCACGGAGTGCCGGAGCGTACCAGACGAAAGCAAAGACACCGCCGCGTTGCAATACAAGCAAGCATCGATGGGCATAGCATTGATGATCGTGATCCGTGTGTTATGACACGTACAACCTTCCGACATTGGGAAACCGACCTCATGCTTGGTGGATGTAGGGGGAAGGAAGCTCTTCTTGCCATTGCTGAGCGCAAGAGCCGGTTTCTCGGTTTGCGCACGGTGAAGGACAAAAAGAGCAGTTCGGTCGTGGAGGCACTGCACTCCATCCAAGAAGAGTTTGGTGCCTCATTCGAAGAGCTTTTTGAGACGATTACGACGAATAACGAGACGGAGTTTTCGCGGCTTTCAGAACTTTTCCGCTTGCCACAAATTTCATATCACCTTATAATTGATAACAAAATCCAATCGCGTTGATTATGGAGGTTTTCTTATGGAAAACACAAGCCCTATGCGGCGACTCTGGCAACTCGCCGCTGCGGAGCATGGGCGGCTGCGCATGGCGATTGCACTTGCGGCACTCGGCGTACTCGCGGGGATTGTTCCCTACTGGGCGGCGGCAGAGATGATTACAGCACTCCTCTTTGGCGCAGTGGAGCCGCGCTTCTATCTCATCCTATGCCTTACTGCCTTCGTCGGCTATGCCCTACGCAGCATCCTATATGCACAGGCTCTTGCGCTGTCGCATCGCGCGGCATTCGCTGTACTACGCAACATCCGCACGCGCGTCCTCGAGAAGCTGCCAAAACTCCCGCTCGGTGTCGTGATCGATCACGCAAGCGGTGCGATGAAGCACACGATTGTCGATCAGGTCGAGAGCATGGAGCGCACGATTGCGCACCTATGGCCGGAGATGACAGCAAATACATTTGGCCCCTTGTGCATCTTCATCTATTTGCTCATCCTCGACTGGCGCATGGCGCTGCTCTCTCTCGTCTCGATTCCCGTCGGCATGGTCTTTATGGCGATCGTCATGCGCGACTACGAGGAAAAATACGAAGGGGCGGTGCGGACAACGGACGAGATGAACGCCGCCGTTGTCGAGTACATCGGCGGCATCGAGGTCATCAAGGCATTCAACCAAGGTGCAGCGTCCTATGAAAAGTTCTCGGAAAAGGTTCGCGCAAATGCCTCGTACTACTATCACTGGATGCTGCACTGCCAACTGCCAATGTCCGTCGACAAGGTGGTATCCCCGACCACGCTCATTACGATCCTGCCTGTGGGCTGGCTCTGGTATCAAGACGGTACTCTTCCGATGGATGTCTTTATCCAGACGATCATCCTCTCCCTCGGGATCGCGGGTCCGCTGCTCGCCTCAATGTCCTTTATCGATGCACTCGCAAAGGTCGGCACAACCGTCAGTGCTGTCGATTCCATTCTCTCTGCTGAGGAGCAGCACCATGCGACGACGCCGATTCCCGTTGAGACGACGAACATCTCGGTGGAGCATGTCTCCTTTGCTTACGACGGAACGAACAACGTCCTAGACGATATCTGTCTCACGATCCCGAGCGGCACGCTGAACGCATTTGTCGGTGCAAGCGGCAGCGGGAAATCGACACTCGCCCGTCTCATCGCTGGATACTGGGACGTACAAGACGGCACAATCCGCATCGGCGGACACGATCTGAAAGATATCCCGCTCACACAGCTCTATGATCTGGTTTCCTTTGTCGCACAAGATACCTATCTCTTTGACGACACGATCCGAGAGAACATCCGTCTCGGCAAAACATCGGCGACCGATGCACAGGTCGAGCACGCGGCAGAGCTTTCGGGCTGTGCGAAGTTTATTCAGAAGCTAGAGCAAGGCTACGATACCCTTGTCGGCAGCGGCGGCAGCCATCTCTCGGGCGGCGAGCGCCAGCGTATCGCGATCGCACGCGCGATGTTGAAGGACGCCCCCATTGTCATCCTCGATGAGGCAACGGCGTACATTGACCCGGAGAACGAGGCCGTCATCCAGCGCGCTGTCGCACAGCTGATCGCCGGGAAGACGGTCATCATCATCGCGCATCGTCTCTCTACCATCACCGATGCGGATACGATCTTTCTCATCGCGGGCGGCACAGTCGCAGCATCGGGAACGCACACACAGCTCCTTTCGGACTGCACGGAATACCGCAGCATGTGGCAGGCACACATCAGTGCAAAGGACGGTGATGCAAATGATTGACGCACTCAAAAAAATCTGGGCGTTCGCGGGCAGCGAGCGAAAAAATCTCAACCGCTCAGTGCTGCTCGGTGCGCTCTACGCCATATTCCACGCCCTGCAAATTGCAGCACTCTATGTCGTCCTGAAGGGACTCATGGAGCACGCGGACGGCATGGATACGGCGATGCAGGCACTCGTAATCCTCGCCGTCAGCATCCTTGGTAGATCCGTAGTCGAGTATATCTCACAACTGCAGCGTGTCCATGCGGGCTACTTCATGGCGGCGAACAAGCGCATCGCCATCGGAGAGCGTCTCAAGCGCGTCCCGATGGGCTATTTTAACGAGAGCAGCCTCGGACGGATCACGGGCATCGCTACAACTGTTCTGGGCGATGTGGAGGAAACTGCCTCCATGGTTCTCGTCAACACGCTGACCGGCTTCCTGAATACCCTCATCCTCATCCCGATGGTCTTTGTCTTCGATGGGCGCATCGGCGCCGTCTTCATTGTCGGCATCGCCCTCTATCTGTGGGTCACAGCGACCATGGAGGAAAAATCCCGCATGCTCGCACCGAAACGGCAGGCGGCACAGGCATCGCTTGTCGAGGCTGTACTTGAGCAGCTGCACGGAATGCACGTCATCAAGGCATTCAACCTCACGGGCAAGGGCGATAGACAGGTGCGCGATGCGCTTGCCGAAAGCGAGCGAGCCAACCTTTCGATGGAGCGTCTCTTTACCCCATACGTGGCTGCACAGGAACTCACCCTGCGCTTTTTCAGCATCCTGATCATCGCCGCCGCACTCTATGCACATTGCACAGGAACAATGTCCCTGCTCGATGTGATTATGTGCATTGTCTTCTCCTTCATCGCCTATCAGCAGCTCGAATCTGCGGGCAGTGCGCTCTCTTTGCTCCGCGTCGTATGCGCCTCCATCGACGAGACAAACGAAACAGATGCCATTCCACAGCTCGATGAAAGCGGCAGAGATATTGTCCCCACGCATCATGATATCACATTGGACCGCATATCCTTTTCCTACGGAGAAAGACCGCTCCTCCGCGACATTTCCGCAGAGATCCCCGAACGCAGTCTGACGGCGATTGTCGGACCGAGCGGCTCCGGCAAGACGACGCTGTGCCATCTCATTGCACGGTTCTGGGATGTCGATGCCGGCACAATTACCATCGGCGAACACAATGTCAATGAATATACGCTTGCATCCCTGATGGCACAGATCAGCATTGTCTTTCAGCGCGTCTACCTCTTCCATGACACTATCGAAAACAACATCCGTTTCGGACGACCACAGGCGAGCCGCGCAGAGGTCATTGCGGCAGCAAAAAAGGCAGCGTGTCATGATTTCATCATGAGACTGCCGAACGGGTATGAAACAATGGTCGGCGAGGGTGGCGCAAACCTTTCGGGCGGCGAAAAGCAGCGCATCTCCATCGCCCGTGCCATTCTCAAGGACGCGCCCATCATCATCTTTGACGAGGCGACAGCGAACGTCGATCCGGAGAACGAGGATCGGCTGCAGCAGGCAATCGAAGCACTGACGCAGGACAAGACCGTCATCATGATCGCCCATCGGCTGAACACCGTTCGGAACGCCGCGCAGATCCTCGTCGTCGCAGACGGCAGGATCGTTCAGCGCGGAACACACGAAGAACTGATCGCCAAGGACGGCATCTACGCCGACTTCATCGCATCGCGCAGAACAGCCGTCGGGTGGAGGCTGTCATCTTCGACAGCTCAGTCCAAAATCGGATGATCGCGGACATAAAGGCATCCTCTCGCCCAAACGCGAAAGGATCATTTTTTGACCGCAAGGCAGCTGTTTCAAGGGGTATAACACATTATTTATCTGCGAAGTCTGAGTTCCTAAAATTTAATATGTAAGAGGAGCATTCCTTATCTGACCTGACCTCCAAAAGTTGGTTTTCCTAAGTCTAACTTTTTGGGGGCAGGTCAGATTACGATTGAGAACCAAGTGGAGCGATTCCGCTTCCTCGGGCGCATCGCTCGCCCCTAACACAGGATGGTGGAAGATGGCTAATGATTCTTTGCAAAAGACAAATCATTGAAATTTTTCGCTTGACAAAAGCCCTCACCTCTCCATAACGATATTTAATATAATATTTATAATTATTATTTCGTTGACGCAGAGGGTAGGGAGACAAAATGAACAAATGATTGACAAACCTACAATTTATATAACCTTAGCTGAATAGGTTCATAGGATTCTCCTTGCACGATGATAGCTTTTATGCTATCATCAAAGTGTATTTAAGAGGGAGTAAAATATGTATCGAATTGAGTTCTACGAGAAAAGAAACGGGACATCCGACGTATGGAATTTTCTCGAGGAGTTACGTGAAAAAGCAAGACGAACAAAGATGCGCGGATTCAGTATGATCAGATCATCTTTTACATCGATCTTTTGGCACGCAACGGAACGAGATTGCCGAGCAAGATCACAAAATATCTGGAAGATGATATAGGGGAGCTTCGCCCAGGAAACAACCGCATCTTCTACTTTTATTACGAAGATGGTCAATACGTTCTGCTGCACCACTTTCGGAAGAAAAGTATGAAGACACCGCCGCGCGAACTTGCCCGTGCAAAAGAAGCACGAAACGATTACCTTCGTCAGCAAAAGGAGCGAAGAAAATGAAAACATGGGATGATTACAAGAATCATGTAAAATCCATTGACGCAGAGAGCCGTCGAAGTATGGAGGAGATTGAAGAAATTGCAGCTATTGTTTCTTCGATGATTGAGCGGCGCACCGCCCTCGGCATCAGTCAGAGAACACTGGCGCAGCGCTGCGGTTTGCCCCAGTCCTCCGTCGCACGCATCGAATCTTTCAAAACGACACCAAAAATCGACACCCTGCTCAAGCTCATGCAGCCACTTGGATTGAAACTTCAAGTTGCTGCACTGTAATCCGATCCTCAAATCACAGCAACAAAATTCCTCGCTCGTCATAGAGGAATGCGGAGATATCATTTCCGCAGCGGATCGCACGGTCGAGTGCCATGATGAGCGCAATTACACTGTCGATCTTCTCGGTGGATTTCTCCTTATCTGCCTTGATGTTCCCCGCAGGATCGGTGCGAATGAATAAGATTTTTTCTCTACCCCCAATTGAACTGGGGGTTTTATCATGCCTATTCGGCGACCAAAGAAAAGAGATTCCAAACGCTAGATGGGGCGAATGGAATCTCTGTTGTGTTAAGTTTAGGGGAGTCCTATTCGTTACGCCATATCACGCTCCTTGAATGACTGCTTCCTGCATACTTCCACACTTGCTGCATCGAAATAGCATTTTTCTCTTTGTTCCTTTACCCTTTACTGATGTGGTGGTATATGGAACTGATGTATCTCCGCATTTCTCGCACTTTCTGCGATAGCGGATATTGTTTTCCTCAATAATCACACAGCCAGACAGTGCTAATCGACATATAGATTCTCCTCTCGAACGATTCCTCACACCTCATCGCCATTATTTGAGATTCCCACACCATTCTCCAGTCCATGACGAACGAGTATAGATGCAAAATTCACCCCATTCAACAGAACGACATGCTCTCGATCTGCAAGCTCCTGTGCCTCTACGCTGAACTTATCCGTAAGATTGATAAGGATTAACACTTTCGCTTTTTCGTCCTTCTTTGCCATCTGAACGAGCTGCTTAACCCCCGCAACATCGTTGCTATCGTGCCCGCGCTTTTTCTTTGCCTGTATATAGATCTCAGGCATGATCTCATCTTCGTATTTCGTATAAATATCGTACATTAGCGACCGTTCACTAAATGCCTTAAATACAAGATCGACATCACCGCCCTCACCGTCATAGCAGTTGTTGCCAACCTTAATGTAACCGCTTTGCACAAACAAGCTTTCGATCACCTTCTCAAACATAGCATTTTGCCACG
>CAJPQT010000015.1 GCA_905372865.1 uncultured Centipeda sp. | reverse complement strand
CTCGTAGTCCCACATCTTGTCCGCGTTGCCGTGATCCGCCGTGATGCAGACCTCGCCGCCCACCTCGCGGATGGCATCGACAAAGCGCCCGACGCAGGTGTCGACCGTCTCGACCGCCTTCACAACCGCAGGGACAACACCCGTGTGTCCGACCATGTCGCAGTTCGCATAGTTGAGGATGATGAAGTCATACTTCTTCGACTTGATCGCCTCAACCACCTTGTCCGTGACCTCGATCGCGCTCATCTCGGGCTGCAGATCATAGGTCGCGACCTTCGGGGAGTGCACGAGAATGCGATCCTCGCCCTTGTACGGCTCCTCGACACCGCCGTTGAAGAAGAACGTGACATGTGCGTACTTCTCCGTCTCAGCGATGCGCAGCTGCGTGTACCCGAGATCCTGCACATACTGACCGAATGTGTTGTCAATCTCCTCGGGCGGGAACGCCACGAGCGCGTTCATCCCCGCCTCGTACTGCGAGAACGTCGCAAATGGGATCTTCAGCGACTCGTCACGCGCGAAGCCGTCAAATTTCTCATCCACGAATGCGTGCGTGAGCTGACGCGCACGGTCGGGGCGGAAATTGTAAAAGATCGCGCCGTCGCCGTTCTTCATGCCAGGGTATCCTGCGACCACGAACGGCACGACGAACTCATCCGTCACGCCCTCGGGCTTCTCACTCGTATCGGCATAGGAGGCGAGCACGCCGTCGACCGCCGTTTTTGCCGTCGACTTTGCCTTGGCGTGTGCAATCGCCTCATAGGCGAGCTGCTCGCGTTCCCAGCGGTGATCGCGGTCCATCGCATAGTAACGGCCGCTGACCGTAGCGATCTTGCCGACACCGATCTCCGCCGCCTTTTTCTCGACTGCCGCGAGGTATTCCGTCGCGCTCTTGGGCGGCACGTCACGCCCATCGAGGAATGCGTGAATCCAGACCTCGGTCAGCCCCTCGCGCTTCGCGAGTTCGAGCACGCCGAAGAGATGATCGTCATGGCTGTGCACGCCGCCCGGCGAGACCAGTCCCATGACGTGCAGGGCACCGCCGCGCTCCTTCACGCCGCGTACAACCGTGAGCAGTGCCTCGTTCTTGAAGAAGTCGCCGTTCTTGATGTCGCGCGTGATGCGCGTGAGCTGTTGATAGACAATGCGTCCCGCACCGATGTTCGTATGCCCGACCTCAGAGTTGCCCATCTGCCCGTCCGGCAGTCCAACGTACTCGCCGGATGCATTGATCTCGTTGTGCTTGTACTTCGCGAGCAGTCCATCGATTACGGGGGTCTTCGCCATAGCGATTGCATTGTACTTGAGATCGTTCGGGTCGCCGTCGCCAAAGCCATCCATGATGATGAGGGCGACGGGCGCATTCTTAAGTTTTGCCATAATATTTTATTCTTTCTAAGAGCTTTCGCCCAATACTCAGGAGGCGCAGATTCTCTGCCTCTGCAAAGAATCCGCGCCAACCTAAGTGTATTTTGAGATTTTTAGAAATTAGGGAAGCGCTGATAAATTCAGCGATTCCCTAGAAGTTGACGATCGCCGCGAAATCCTTCGCCTTGAGCGCTGCGCCGCCGACGAGTGCACCGTCGACATTCGGCTTCTCCATGAGGCCCGCAATCGTCTCGGGCTTCACGCTGCCGCCGTACTGGATGCGTACGCCCTCGGCTGCCGCCGCGCCGTACTTCGCCTCGACGGTCTTGCGAATGTGCGCACAGACCTCCTCCGCCTGATCGAACGTCGCGGTCTTGCCCGTGCCGATCGCCCAGATCGGCTCGTAGGCGATGACGAGCTTCGCGACATCAGCCGCAGCAAAGCCCGCAAGCGCCGCCTCGATCTGGTACGCGACGTAGGCGAGGTATGTGCCCGCCTCGCGGATCGCAAGCGACTCGCCGCAGCAGATGATCGGCGTGATGCCGGCCGCGTACGCTGCATGCGCACGTTTGTTCACGCCCTCGTTCGTCTCGCCGAAGTAGTCGCGGCGTTCGCTGTGGCCGAGCACGCAGTAGGTGACACCGAGCTCCGTCAGCATCTCCGTCGAGATCTCACCCGTGTAGGCACCGCTCTTCTCCCAGTGCACGTTCTGTGCGCCGACGGCGATGTTCGAGCCCTTGACCGCCTCGGTCACGCCCGCGAGCGCCGTCGCCGTCGGGCAGACCACGACCGTCACCTTTGCATCCTTGACGAGCGGAGCGAGTTCCTTCACGAGCGCGACACCCGCCGCGACCGTGTTGTTCATCTTCCAATTTCCTGCAATAATCGGTGTTCTTGCCATATATACGTTCTCCTCTATCGTTCTTTTTACTCGTCCGCGAGTGCCGCGATGCCCGGCAGCACCTTGCCCTCAAGCAGCTCGAGCGTCGCGCCGCCGCCCGTCGAGATGTGCGAGATCTTCTCGGACAGCCCCGTCTTCTTCAGCGCCGCAATCGAGTCGCCGCCGCCGACGATGGAGATCGCGCCTTCCTTCGTCGCCTGTGCAACCGCACGCGCGACTGCCTCCGTGCCCTTTGCAAACGCATCGAACTCGAACACGCCCATCGGACCGTTCCAGATCACCGTCTTTGCCCCCTTGAGAGCATTCACGTACTCCTCGGAGGTCTTCGGGCCGCTGTCGAGCGCCTGCCAGCCGTCGGGAACCTTGTCCACATCGACAATCTTCGTATTCGCATCCGCCGCGAACTTGTCCGCGATGACGAGATCCACGGGCAGGACGACCTTCACGCCCTTCTTTGCCGCCTTTTCGAGCAGCTCCTTCGCAAGCTCGATCTTGTCGCGCTCGACGAGGGAGTCGCCGACAGGGTACCCCTTCGATGCGTCAAAGGTGTGCGCCATGCCGCCGCCGATGATGATGGTATCGACCTTGTCGATCATGTTCTCGATCACGCCGATCTTGTCCGAGACCTTCGCGCCGCCGATGATGGCGACAAACGGGCGCTTCGGATTCTCAAGCGTCTTGCCGATGTAGTTGATCTCCTTCTCCATGAGGAAGCCCGCCACCGTCTCAAGATGTGCCGTAATTCCGACGTTCGAGGCGTGTGCACGGTGCGCGACGCCGAACGCATCGTCCACCGCAATGTCCGCGAGCGATGCGAGCTGCTTCGCGAACGCGGGATCGTTCTTCTTCTCCGCCTTGTGATAGCGCAGATTCTCCAGCAGCAGCACCTCACCCGGCTTCAGCTCGGCGGCAGCCTTCTCCGCCTCGGGGCCCACGCAGTCCGATGCCCATTTCACAGGCTGTCCGAGGCACTCCTCGAGACGCGCCACAATCGGACGCGTCGAGAACTGCGGCTCGCGTGCCTCCGTCGGGCGGCCGACGTGGCACGCAAGGATGACCGCCGCTCCCGCATTCAACAGATGCTGAATCGTCGGGAGCGTCGCACGGATGCGCGTGTCGTTCGTGATGTGCTGATTCTCGTCCATCGGCACGTTGAAGTCCACGCGGACAAATACCTTTTTCCCGTGCGGCTCAATGTGAAGCATTGTCTTTTTGTTCATATTGTCCCCTCCAGAAAGGAATCGCTGAATGCATCAGTCTTTCCCTAAATAAAAACGAGGTTCGGCCCAAACGTCGGCCGGACCTCGTGAAAGATCGTATGCACACGGTAACCAAATCAAAGCGCTAGCAACTCCGACCCGTGTCCCGTATATCTCTGTTTACTTGTCTCAGCCGAGTTCCGCAAAGTACTTGATCGTGCGAACCATCTGGCTCGTGTAGCTGTTCTCGTTGTCGTACCAGGAGACCACCTGGACGAGCGTATTGCCGTCGCCCGTGTCGCTGACCATCGTCTGCGTCGCGTCGAAGATCGAGCCATACGTCGTGCCGATGATGTCGCTGGAGACGATCTCGTCCTCGTTGTACGCGAACGACTCCGTTGCTTCCTTCTTCATCTGTGCATTGACCTGCTCAACCGTGACCTTGCCGTCGACCACTGCATAGAGGAGCGTCGTCGAACCCGTCGGGGTCGGAACGCGCTGCGCCGAGCCGATCAGCTTGCCGTTGAGCTCGGGGATGACGAGACCGATCGCCTTTGCCGCACCCGTCGAGTTCGGAACGATGTTGATCGCTGCAGCGCGGCTGCGGCGCAGATCACCCTTGCGCTGCGGGCCGTCGAGAACCATCTGATCGCCCGTGTAGGCATGGATCGTCGACATGATGCCGCTCTTAATCGGAGCGAGATCGTTCAGCGCCTTTGCCATCGGTGCAAGGCAGTTCGTCGTGCAGGATGCTGCGCAGATGACCGTGTCTTCCTTCTTCAGCGTCTTGTGGTTGACGTTAAAGACAATCGTCGGGAGATCGTTGCCCGACGGCGCGGAGATGACGACCTTCTTTGCGCCTGCCTTCAGATGTGCCGAAGCCTTGTCCTTTGCCGTGTAGAAGCCCGTGCACTCGAGCACAACATCGACATCGTGCTTGCCCCAGGGAATCTCTTCCGCCTTCGCCTGGGCATAGATGTTGATCTTCTTGCCGTTCACCGTGATGGAGTCGTCACCTGCCGTGACCGAATCCGCATACTTATAACGCCCCTGCGTGGAGTCATACTTCAGGAGATGGGCGAGCATCTTCGGGCTCGTCAGATCGTTGATCGCGACGACCTCATAGCCGGGAGCATCGAACATCTGACGGAATGCGAGACGACCGATACGGCCAAAACCATTGATAGCAACTTTTACTGCCATTGAAATACCCCCTGTTAAGTCCTTCATTCTCGGTGCTGCGTACCTTTTTCACTGCACCCTTTATACGATTTATATTATAAACCATTCCCAATAAAAGTCAAACCTTTTATATAGCATCTGCCCCCGATTTATTCCGTTTTATACATATGGAAAAATACTTGCAAAATCCCTTGAATTTTCGTTAAAATAGATCTGTAAGTGTATGAGGAGGGCAATTATGCTCGAACAAATCAAAGAGGACGTACGATGCTATGCACGCACGGCGGATCACGCGGGACTGTGCCGGCACCGTTCGGGGAATTTCAGCATCCGCGACGCAGCGAGCGGACACATCTGCATCACTCCGACCGGCATGGACCGCGAGGAGATGACCGCAGACGACATCGTGGTCATTGATATGGACGGGCAAACCGTCGAATCTGTGAACGGGCGCAAACCGACCAGCGAGCTGATGATGCACACGGCGATCTATCGAAGCCGCAGTGATGTCCTCGCCGTCGCACACACCCACTCGCGCACGGCGACGGCATTCGCCGTCATGAACAAGCCGATTCCAGCCATCGTCTACGAACTCTCCATCCTCGGCTGCAGGGAGGGCTATGTCCCCGTTGCCCCCTACGGCCGCCCGGGTACACGCGCAGCGGCAGAGAACGTCATCGCGCCGCTCTCCATCTCCGATGTCGTCCTCATGCAGGCGCATGGTGTCGTCGCCGTCGCGGACAGTCTCAAGGAAGCTCTGCTCAAGGCAAGCTACGTCGAAGAACTCGCCGACATCTACTACCGCTGCCTCACCGTCCTCGGACACGAACCCGCAACCATTCCGGCGGACGAACTGGCAAAGTGGAAGTATCCGACCGAAATCAAAGCATAGCCCCTCACCGGATATTGACATCCTACGTGCCTTACACAGCTTCTCAGCGTTCACGTGGGCATGTAAGGCATAATTTATCATAGAACCTGAAAAGAGGCACACAATGAACACCAACATCCTCGACATGGAAACCCTTGCCCTCGACGAAGCGGAACGCGCCCTCGTCATCATCGACCAGACCAAACTCCCAAACAAAGCTGAATATCTCCATCTCAAAACGCAGGGCGAGATCTGGACGGCAATCCGCGACCTCCAAGTGCGCGGCGCCCCTGCCATCGGTGATGCCGCCGCCATCGGCATCTACCTCGCCGCACTTGAGATCGACACCGACGACTACAACGATTTTTCACGTCGCTTCCACGCAGCCGCCGACTACCTCAACTCCTCCCGCCCCACCGCCGTCAACCTCTCATGGGCGCTGAACCGCATGGAGAGTATCGTCAAGAACAACCACGGGACATCCGTCCCCGAAATCCGTGCACTCCTACGCGATGAAGCCCTCCGCATCAAGCAGGAGGACATCGACATCTGCAAAAAAATAGGCGAGCACGCGCTCACCCTTGTAAAGCCCGGATACGGGCTCCTCACCCACTGCAACGCCGGACAGCTCGCCACCGCCAAATACGGCACTGCAACCGCCGTCATGTACCTCGGTCACCAAAAAGGCTACCACTTTAAAATCTACGCCGACGAAACACGCCCTCTCCTGCAGGGCGCACGCCTCACTGCCTACGAACTCAGTGCCGCCGGCATGGATGTCACCCTCATCTGTGACAACATGGCAGCCACCGTCATGAAAAACGGCTGGATCGACGCCGTCTTCGTCGGCTGTGACCGTGTCGCCGCCAACGGCGACGTCGCCAACAAGATTGGCACATCAGGTGTCGCCATCCTCGCCAAACACTATGGCATTCCCTTCTACGTCTGCGCCCCCAGTTCCACCATCGACCTCTCCACTCCCACAGGCAGCGATATCCATATCGAACAGCGCCCCCCTGAGGAAGTCACCGATATGTGGTACAGCGAGCGCATGACCGCAGACGGCGTAAATGTGTATAACCCCGCGTTCGACGTTACCGATCACGAGCTCATTACGGCGATCGTGACGGAGGAGGGGATATTTAAGAATATCAAGGACGTTTTCTCTCATGAGATATAAGCAGGCGGTATCTATGACTTCATCAGAATTATTGGGCATTCTTTCTGTTTTTGTTCCCTTCATCATAGCTACGCTTAAGCTATACTGGGACAGATTGAGCGAACAAAACTCCAGATTAAGAGAGGCAAATAAAATATTGTCCAAGATACTGAATAATTATATTCTCAGAGGGGTAACCCCACCATCTGCAGAGCTTACAATTCTGAAACAGAGAATCGCTCGAAAATACGGAATAAAAGTCACCGAACTCGATGATATTGCCACGAGCCTTTGCAACGGTTATATCATCTTCATGTCGAACCATATACAGACGACACAATTCCAGTATAACTTCAAGACATATGGAAGTACATTTGAAGAAGACTGGACAGAAAACAAGTTCTCGGGAAAAGAGTTATTACAAGACGGTTACGTTACCGCGCTATTCCTTTTTACTGTTTTCTCGATAAACGGTTTGTACAAAGGAATGAATATGAACCAGAAAGATTATTTTATACTGTTAATGTTCACGATGATTCTTTCAATACTTATCCACTTTCCATTACAACTGTTTTTCAACAAACTTAATGAAAAAGCACGAAAAGAGAAATCATCTGCGTCTCGGAAAGAAATAGATTCTCTATGCAGATAAATAACAAATAGATAGGATGTGTTGATTAATGTGAAAATACTTTTTTATGTGTCCGATTTCATTTTACAATGAACCGCCTACAGATTCTCTTTATACCACTGGATCGCCTCTTTGATCCCCTTCTCAAAATCATACGCGGGCTCGTAACCAAGCTTCAAACGAATCTTCGAGATGTCCGCACTGCTGTGGCGAATGTCACCCTTGCGCTCCGGACCATAGATTGGCTTCAAGTCCTTCTCCAACAGTGCACTGAGCACCGTATACATCTCATTGAGGCTTAATCGCTTTCCAGAGGCGACATTGTACGCCTCACCCGCCGCCTCGTGCGGCGCGACGCACGCAAGGAGATTCGCCTGCACAACATCCTCCACATAGACGAAGTCGCGCGACTGCTCCCCGTCGCCGTTGATCGTCGGCGGTTCATCGCGGAGCAAGCACTCAATGAACTTTGGAATCACCGCCGCATACGCACCGTTCGGGTCCTGCCGTCGCCCATAGACATTGAAATAGCGCATTCCGTAGCAGTCCAGCCCGTAGTGCATCGTATACTGGTACGCATATTCTTCTGCAACAAACTTCGTCACCGCATACGTCGAGAGACGATTCCCGACAATCTCCTCTCGCTTCGGCATCGTCTCATCGTCGCCGTAGACCGCAGCACTCGACGCGTATGTGAACTTCTTTACGCCATTTTTCGCCGCCGCCTCCATCATATTCACCGTACCGACAATATTCGTCAGTGTATACTCCACCGGCTGCTCAATGCTCTCAGGCACACTCACTGCTGCCGCCTGATGCAGCACATAGTCCACGCCCTCACAGACGCGATGGCAGAGTGCCGCATCCCGAATATCCCCCTCGACGAACTCGAACTTCGGATTCTCCCGAAATCCCGCGATATTCTCCACATACCCCGTCGACAGATTATCCAGCACACGGACCCTGTGCCCCATCGACAAAATCGCCTCACACAGATTCGAGCCGATAAATCCTGCGCCACCTGTGACGAGGAATAAACTGTTTGCTGGAAAAGAAAGTGAATGATAATTCATAATATCCCCCTCATGCTCGAATCAGCCACATGCTGTGTATATAACCTAGCCTTTCACTCCTCCCCACACAATCTTATCATCCACGTCAATATCCTCACCCGTCTGGATCTCCATTACCTTGAGCAGCGTTTCTGCTCGTATCGTATGAAACGAGCCGCGCGGGATGCGCACAGTCTGTCCTTCGGCAACAGCGAACTCATTGCCGTCGAGCTTCACCCAGCCACGGCCTTCGATTACCGTCCATGTCTCATCGCGCCGTTCATGCAAATGATAGGTAAGCGCACGTCCTGGACTCAGCGTGATCTTGATCGTGAGACTCTCTGCCTCGGCGTCGATGATGCGGAACTCGCCCCATGATTTTTCTGCATACATCACGGGTGTATGCAGACGTTCCGCGTAGGGCTTCATCGCACTTGAACGAGTCTTGTCTGAAACAAGAATTCCTTCCGGGCTGGCTGCTACCACGACATCCTCCAGTCCCATGCAAAGGACAGGCACAGGAAGCGTGTTCACGACATGAACATTCCTGCAAGTTTCATCCATCTTGGCACGACCGATCGTATGCTCCGGCATCACTTCGGCGAGCGTGTTCCATGTCCCTATGTCAAGCCAAGTGCCGCTATAACGCTGAACTGCAATATTTTCTTCTTTCTCGACCACAGCATAATCAAAACTGATCTTGGAAAGCTCCTCATAGCGATTGAAAAGATCCTCGTAATCCGTATAATCCAGCAACTCACGCGCCTTATCAAGCGCATAGCCAAGCTTGAACGCAAAAACGCCGCTGTTCCACAACGCTCCCTGCGCAATGTATTTCTCAGCGGTTTCCTTATCTGGTTTTTCTTTGAACGACCGCACCATGCTCTGCGTTTCTTGAGACGCAGGAATAATATAACCATACTTTTCGCTCGGATACGTCGGCTCAATTCCCATCAAGACAAGGTTCGCAGAACCTTCCCGTTCCGCCTCCTCAAGAAGCCGGAGAACCGCACGAAAATAATCCCCGTCGACATAAGGATCGGCAGGGCAAATCGCCACAGCCTCATCGAGAGGGACACCGCGCACTTCATGCAGATAGGCGGAAACCAGTGCTATCGCAGGAAACGTATCTCGCCGGCACGGCTCCACCGAGATGTTCACACCAGAACCAAGCTGACGGCGAATCAATGAAACTTGCTCGCGACCTGTCGCAACGGTAATAGAAGTATCTGGCGCAGCGCACTGAACTTGGCGGCAAACACGCTGAATCATCGATTCCAGCGTCCCATCCTCGCGTCTCAAGATACGGAGAAACTGCTTAGAGTAAAGATCATTGGAAAGCGGCCACAAGCGTTTTCCTGCTCCACCTGAAAGCAAGACAATCTGCATATTATCCTTCCTTTCATATGCTGAAATACGGGAAACCTTCACAGAGGTTTCCCGTATTCCTCATTTTATTTATACCTTATTCTGCAAGAACTCTTTAATTTTCGCCACAATCTTATCCAGCTGCTCCCTGTTCAGCCCATGATGACAGCCCACATAAAGTCCATAATGATCCAGCCACTCGGCAACGGGGTAATCGCTCTCGATCTCGCCAAACAACTCCCTATAGACAGGCTGATTCAGCAGCGGGAGCATGGGCCGGGTCTCGATATTGTTTTTCTCCAAGAAATGCGTAAACTCATCACGCATGAAAGGAGCGTCTTTCTTTATGACAATCGGATACATCATAAACGAGTGATCGACATAATCCGGATATTCAGGAAGCTGCAGATACTTCTCTGTTCCCTGTAAACCCTCGCTGAGATAATGAGCGTTCTCCTTGCGCGTGTTCATGATATGATCGCGATTTTCCAGCTGGCCAAGACCCAACGCGCCTTCCAGTTCCCCAATGCGATAGCTGTATCCCATGCGAACCATCATGAAGCGCTTATCCATTTCCGTCTGCATTCGCAGCTTGCAGACCTGCCTGGGATCCAAGCAAGTCTCGCAAGTGCAGGCACGTCCATGTGCGATGAGCGAACGAAAAATCTCTGTCAACGTAAGATCATTCGTCGTGATGACGCCGCCGATTCCCGTCGTGATCGTATGTGCAACATACGTACTGAATGCTGCCATATTGCCGAAACTGCCGATCTTCTTTCCTTTATATGTCGCAAAGTGCGCCTCAGCACAGTCTTCTAGCACACGCAGTCCATACTTTCGGGTAACTTCCAATATCGCATCCATATCACATGGCTGTCCGAACGTGTGCACAGGAATTGCCGCAACCGTACGTTCCGTAATATGTTTCTCCATACAGGAAGCGGCCATATTATAGCTAATAGGATCCACATCCACGAACACAGGCTTTAAGCCCGCATGAATACAGGCATTTGAGGTCGCAATAAAGGTAATGGTCGGAACAAGCACTTCACTCTCGTCTGCCCAACCAAATTTTTCCTTCATCGCCTCCAGCGCAACATGGAGTGCAGACGTACCGCTGTTGCAGGCGACCCCATACCGCTGTTCATGGAGTTTCGCAAACTCACGCTCAAAACGATTGACCATCTCTCCTCGCGAAGTCGCTCCGCATCTAGCGGCTCATTGATATACTTCTTTCTCAGCTTCGCTCACATAAGCATACCCCACGCCGATCTTTTCCATCACTTACTTCCGTCTCAGTTCTCCATGTACTGCAAAAAATAATGATACGATTTCGCTACCCCATCGCCCAATGAGATTTTATGTTCCCACCCTAATTCACTTAACTTTGCAGTATCAAGCAGTTTTCGCGGAGTCCCGTCCGGTTTCTCTATATCAAATACCAATTCTCCTTCAAAACCAACCGTCTCTTTAACTAGCTCAGCAAGTTCTCGAATTGATACCTCTTCACCACTGCCCACGTTGATATGTTCCGGCTCATTATAATTTTCCATAAGGAAAATACACGCATCCGCCAGGTCGTCCACATACAGGAATTCGCGCAAGGGGCTGCCCGTTCCCCATAGGGTTACGGATTCATCTCCACGTACTTTTGCCTCATGGAATTTGCGAATCATCGCAGGGATGACATGGGAACCTTGCAGGTCAAAGTTATCATTTTCCCCGTAGATATTTGTCGGCATACAGCTGATAAACGGGTCGCCGTATTGCTTATGAAAGAATTTAACCATTTCTAGTGCAGAAATCTTTGCGATAGCATAGCCTTCATTCGTTGGTTCAAGCATACCGTCTAACAATGCTTTTTCACGAATCGGCTGCTCTGCAAACTTTGGGTAAATACACGAACTTCCCAGCGCTAAAAGTTTCTTTACGCCTACCTCATGTGCCGCATGGATGATGTTCGCATTGATCATGAGATTGACATACAAGAAATCCGCCGGATAGTCGTTATTCGCCTGAATCCCCCCAACCTTAGCGGCTCCAATAAAGACATAATCCGGTTTTTCTGACCGAAAAAAATCCAATGTCTTCTGTTGATTCGTAAGATCAAGCTCTCCATGTGTGCGGCTAACAACCCGCTCATATCCACGATCACGCAGTGCACGAACAATCGCCGAGCCAACCATGCCGGTATGGCCTGCGACATAAATTTTATCTTCCTTATTCATGATACATGCTCCTTCTCAAACATACATGCTTAATACCAATTATTTACTTGCACGGATCCTCATGACTTCTTTACTGAACGCCTTTTTTAAGGATTCCATATCCAAGCCGTAGCGCTGCATATGCCACTCTCTGCTTCCATACTGCGCCGGATAGCCTTCCGACATATCAACACCAAACCGTCGCACCGGAATCATCACCTCTGCATCCGAAAGCATTTCCAGAACGGAACTACCAAGCCCCCCCTGTAGTATCATCTCTTCCACGGTAATTAACCGGTGGTAAGACTGCACAGCTGCCGCGAGTGCTACCGCATCAAACGGAAATGCAAATACATCAATCACAGATATCTTAATTGATAAGTCCTCAAGAATTTTCATACATTCGGACGACATAATCCCCGTCGACAAGATACATACATCCTCGATGCCCGTATCCTGTAAATAACGGAACCCTTGTTTAAACTCTTTTTCTGTTAAATCATAAGAATTCTGCACCAATTTATCAAACCGTAGATAATATGGTCTTTCAGCATCTAATGTTTTCTGCGCCATATATTGCGCCAATGTCAAGTCAGATATATTGATGCTCTGAATATTAGCGCATGTGCGCAACAAGTTAATATCTTCTAAAGAAAAATGTGTTGCTCCATACTCCGGAATACTAAATCCTGCACCCACGCCGACAATTGTCATAGGTAAATTCATCAGGCCAATACAATTACGAATCTGATCAAATGCTCGGAACACCAAAAAAGGGTTAGATGTATACGCAACTACTTTTTTTTTGCTCATCGCAATACCGGAAGCAACAGTGATAAGATTCTGTTCTGCAATCCCCACAGGAACGTATCGTTCCGGATATTTTTCTCGGAAATCGTCCAAACAAGGCGCTGCCAAATCTGCCGTTACCAAATATATATCTTCTCCTCGATCGACAGCCTGAATTATTTGTTCTAAATAGATATTACGACTTGCATGCGCCGCCATTTTAACCTCTCCTTACCTGATGAAGTGCCTTTTCTGCCCACTCGCCCTTTGGTGCTACCCCATGCATAAATAGTTTGTCTTCCATGAAAGCAATACCATGTCCTTTATGTGTGTCACAAATAATACAAATCGGTTTATTCTCTTTATTATCGGATATGGCTTCCTGAGCCATATCACACAAGGCTCTTATATCATGTCCATGAACACGCTTCACATGCCAGCCAAAGGACGTCCACTTATCGGCAAACGGCTCTTCTATCAACATCTTTTCGGTATAGTCCGTTACACAAAGTCCGTTTCTGTCCAGAAATACAACTAAATTCGATAATTTGTTATGCGCTGCAAACATGGCACTCTCCCAGATTGCCCCTTCATAGCATTCCCCATCTCCAACAACAGCATATGTCATCCACTTTTCATTACTTGATTTTGCAGCATATGCAAAGCCGCAAGCAACGCCCAAGCCTATACCAAGCGAACCTCCCGAAAAATCTACGCCGGGGACTTCCATTTTAGAGTGACTGCCCAACATGCTTCCATTGGCAAGAAATGAATTCAGTGAGGATTCTTCAATCCAACCGAAGTCTGCAAAAACCGGATATAAAATAACGCTGGCATGATTTTTACTCATCACAAATCGGTCACGATTATCCCATGTCGGATTTTTTCTATCAATATTCATGAGTTCATAATAAAGTACAGTGACAATTTCTGCACACGAAAATGCACTTGTCACATGTCCCGTTCCTGCTTGAACACACATTTCCAATGCTTTATATTTTATTTCTCGGCACTTATTTTCTAGCTCTTCAAGTTTATGACGCATCTTATTAGCTCCTCCTTGTCCCTAGTTATAAAGGATTAAAAATTTAGCTGCCGTTTATAATTCCAATAGGCAGCATGTCCATCTACAGAGTCCATACTATGAAGAATTATTCTATCTTCTTCTTCAAAAACAATCGGAGGAATCTCCTGATTTTCACATATTCGTTTGATAGAGGAAGCTTTCGGAATCGGTAGTATATTTCTTTGGGTAAGCCATGCCAACACAAGCTGTGCAGGTGACACATAATATTTATGTGCCATTTCTTCTAATTTTCTTGATTGCATTACTGCGCCATGATTTAACGGCCCCCAAGCCTCCACAAGGATATCGTGCTCTTGACACCAACGCACAGTTTCTATCTGTTGATACCAAGGGTGAATCTCCAATTGATTAACCATAGGGGGAATATCTGCATGGCGCAAAATATTTTCTATATGCCGCGGCAAAAAATTGCAAACACCAATAGCTTTGACCTTGCCTTGTTGATACAATTCTTCCATTGCTTTCCATGAAGAAACATTCAATTCACGATAATCTTCCTCATGTCCTTTAGGAATCGGCCAATGAATAAGATACACATCTATATACTCGACTCCCAAGCATTCCCTTGAATCTTCAAACGCCTGTAGCGTCGAATGATAGCCTTGAGCCTCATTGGATAATTTTGTAGAGATGATTACATCCTCTCTATCTATAACATTGTTTGCAATAGCCTTTGCGAGCCCTCGCCCAATCACCTCTTCAGTTCCATATACGGGCGCTGTATCAAATAGTTTGCATCCGTTTTTACAGGCCTCAACGATCAATTCTTCTATCTCAGAGGCAGTTCTTCGCTCTAACAACTCCGCCGTGCCTAACCCGACTCTGGGTAAAACCATTTGATTTCTCAACGTATACATTATATTCACTCCAAACATATGAAATGAGTCAGCGTCTCTTTTACACTTACCGCAGTCAGACCCAAATTTTCATCTTTATCTTGCTTCTTCCCATATTTACGATAGATTTCACGCGGCATCCCCAGAACTTGGAGCATAATACTTCGATTGGGCAGTGCCGCATATACTTCATACGCAAGTGCCCCCATATAATGTGGTTCACACAGAAGAATCCTTCCCGACGGGCAGTTTTCCGCAAGTGTTTCATAATCAAACGGTAATAATGTTGTGTAGTACAGCACTGTCACATCTTCATCCCTACACGCCTCCATAACTGCGTCCAGCATCGTCCCCACTGCAATGACGGTCGCTTTTGTTCCCTTTTGAATCACTGACGCCTTCCCAAATGTAACAGGAATATCTTCACGATTGCAGTGGTCTGTCAAGCGGTAATATGTGGGCTTTCCATCATGCCAAGTCGTGTCAAAGAGTGTTGCAAACTCGCGTGGCGTCCCCGGTGCAATTAGCTCCATTCCGGGCAAGGTTTTTACGATATCAACATCTTCTTGACAATAATGCGAATACCCGAGCGTTGAAAAATCATATGCCGCTCCGGTCGCAATGAAGTTCCCCCCAACACCTTGATAGCAAAAATCTAGCTTTAGCTGTTCATAGGCACGCCCCAAAATAAAGGGGGAAATTCCATAAACAAATGGTGTGATCCCGGAAAGCGCAAGCCCCGCCGCAACGCTAACCATGCCGTCTTCAAAAACACCTATATTAAAGGCGCGCTCCGGAAATTCCTTTAGAATGTCCCGAAACCCCCATACACCAATATCAACTAACAATAAGCTCGTATTTTCATGGGTGCGAAGAACCCCGGAGACCGAATCCATCATCTGCTTACGCAAACTCATCCACCTCCCTTAGCAATGTATTTAACTCCTCGGCGCTCGGTGCACAGTGAAACCATGCCGGATTTTCCATCAATGTTTTTGCTCCATAGCCGCGTATTGTTTTCGCTATAATACAGGCAGGCTTTTTCTTTTGACGCGCCTCATCTACCGCAAGTCTTATCGTATCTGTCAACGCCTCCGTATCGTGTCCATCGCATTCGTGAGTAACGAACTCAAACGCCTCTAATTTTGTCTGTAAGGAGCCGAAATCCAACATCGCTCCCAACGATTGATTGTCGTCTATAATAAGGCACAAATTGTCCAGATGGTGTGCCGCCGCCAACGCCGCAGCTTCCCACATGGTTCCCTCGTTCATCTCCCCGTCTCCGGCTAACACATATACATGAGCCGCAGATTGTTGTATCTTCCGTGCCATCGCCATTCCTACGGCAATCGGGAATCCATGCCCAAGCGACCCTGCTGAGACTTCAATTCCACCTTCCGGAAATTTCGTTCGATCTGCCTGCATACTAAAGCGAGAGTCATATTGACAGAATCCCATAACTTCTTCTTTTGAGAATAGTCCTAGATGCATCAAAAGGACGTGCAGCGCCAAGGTAGATTGTCCTTTGCTCAGCACAAAGATATCTCGCCCCGGAACTGTCGCCCTGTCCACAGACCAGTTCATGATTCGTCTATAAAGTGTCCATAAAATTTCAATGGACGAAAATCCACTCTGCAAATTTCCATCTTGTCCCGCATGAGATACGCGCAGACAGTCCTTACGCAGTTCCTTTAATTCCGCTCGCATCCTCTCACCTCTGCCTCATCGTATCAATCAACGAGTCTACAACAGTTTTTCGCAGTGTATAACGATCCTCATACGGAAGCGCACACAAAATATCCCGTATTGACTGAAAATCGGTAATCCCCTTATTCTTTAAATACCAGATATACGCAGAGTTCACCTCATATTTAGCCGCCAACGCATATTCCCATGTATATCCCCAATAATCTTTATTGTAGATATCCGAAAGTTCTTCCTGCCAGATTTGCAAAACCGATTCCATATCATATGTTGTATGATAATGTGTATTCAGATATTGCAGTAACAGTTCCAAATTCACATTACCGGCGCCGCGCCCCATCCCATAGATTGAGGCGTCTACACAAAGCAACCGGGACGTATCTTTTGCCGCGTCCATAAATGTAATTACGTTGCTGAGCGCTAACTGTTGATTATTATGCGCGTGAAAACCAAGTCCAATTGCCGGTACGAGCTCCTTGTGAATCAGCGAAAACATATGCGCCACGTTATCGGCATACATAACGCCGAAACTATCGACCATACAGAAAAAATACGGGCACACTTCGTTGACCTTATGAATCATGCGCACGAGTTCTTCATCGGTATAGAGAAACGTTGCCATCGCCTGCAAAAAGACCAAATATCCCTTTGCTTGAAGCTCTCGTGCCATCTCCAAAGCGACGTCCATCTCCGGTTTGAAATAGGCGAGCCGAATTGCATCAACGCCTCCTTCCCGTCGCTCGGAAATAGGAATATCCTTAGCCTCTCCATAGGTAACCATAACGGCAAAAAGAGATTTACTCCCTACCGTACGCGCAATCGACGGAATCACATCCATGCCGGAAAATTTTGTCTTAAAGCGCTCGTCGTTATGTTTTCCAATTAACCCTAACTCTATAAAATCTACATCCGTTTTCTGTAGACCTTCTACAATCCGGTCATAGGAGGCACGAGTAAAATTCCAATCGTTTACATAACCGCCGTCTCGGAGCGTACAGTCTAGGACTTTAATCATATATATCCTCGTTTCATAGTAAATACAAGCATCATTCTAGCTAAACTTTTCTAAATCCGCCTGCACCATCATTTGAACCAGCTCTCTGAAGCCGACTTTACGTTTCCAGCCTAGTTCCCGTTCAGCCTTCGACGAATCTCCCCAGAGCAATTCGACCTCTGCAGGGCGGAAAAACCTTGGGTCTACATCTACGAGCAGTCTTCCCGTCTTCTTGCAGTACCCCTTCTCATGAATGCCCGTGCCTTGCCATTCAATATCGATATCAACCGTGCCGAAGGCAAGCTCGACAAATTCACGTACGGTATGCGTTTCATTCGTCGCCAGCACGTAGTCTCCCGGTTTCTCCTGTTGGAGGATGCGCCACATACCCTCAACATAATCACCGGCAAACCCCCAGTCGCGTTTGGAATTAAGGTTGCCGAGCGAGAGCTTTTCCTGCTTTCCTGCCATCATTTTTGCAAGGGCAACGGTAATTTTTCGTGTGACAAACTCCTCACCACGGCGCGGCGATTCATGGTTAAAGAGGATTCCGTTACAGGCAAACATGCCGTAGGACTCCCGATAGTTCACGGTAATCCAATATGAGTAGAGCTTTGCCGCGCCATAGGGCGACTTCGGATAGAAGGGCGTCTTCTCGCTCTGAGGTGCGGTCTCCGGGATACCGCCAAAAAGTTCTGATGTAGAGGCTTGATAAAACCGACAGTTCAGACCGCTTTGCCGTATCGCCTCTAAAAACCGCAGCGTCCCGACACCGGTCGCCTCCGCCGTGTATTCCGGCACCTCGAACGATACCCCCACATGGGACTGTGCCGCGAGGTTATACACCTCATCGGGCATTGTCTGCGCAAGGAGGTTAAATAGCCCCGAGGAGTCCGTCAGATCCCCATAATGGATGAAAAGACTTCCTTTATGATTTGACGGTGCGTTCAATAAATGGTCAATTCGCTCCGTACATATCGTGCTGTGACGCCGTACAACGCCGTGAACCTCATAGCCTTTTTCCAGCAGAAGCTCTGCCAAATAGGATCCGTCCTGTCCCGTAATACCCGTGATAAGTGCTTTTTTCATATGTTCTCCTTTCATCTCGACACATAGTTTTGTCTAACAGAATTAAAATATTGCAATATCTTTTCGCTGATTTTATACTCTGATTCTGACGGATCACAATGTTCTTTTACATAAGTACAAGCAGCAATCAGTCTTTTTTCACTTTTTTTATTTTCTCCTATCGGCAATGCAGAAGTTAAATAAGCAGGATAAGAATGATAATAGCTCGAAAATACCGCTTCATTTGCTAAAACGACGCATTCTTTATAGTCTTGTAACTTTTCTTTTCCACCTTTTTGTTCTGCTATTGCACATAATATAAGTGCTATTGTTAGTGCGGCTTTGGCAGACAACCCCTTATTATATGCATCTATATAGGTTTTCTTGGCATAAGTATACGCCTCTTCTAGTTGCTCAATATCATCTGTCAGCCTATATATACTCTTTGCGCGTTGAAGCCAGTAATGCGGATCATTGTCCAGTACCGGCTGTAATTTTTTATATATCGTATATATCAGCTTTTCCGTATTATTATACCTGGAGAATATCTGATTCAAAGTATCAAAGAGAATAACGTCAATATATAATCGTTTGTATCTATATTTCTGTACTATCAATAAGACAGCTTCTGCTATTTCTTCGACTGAAAATTGATTTACTAATGCTACAAGTGCGACCTTGCTATTATGTACTAATTTCTCCGATGAATGTCTCGTCCCTTCTTCCTTAGATGTAGGAATTAACTCTATTAATGGAGAAAGCGTCCGGCACATCCGGTCTATCTCTTGTCTCCCCATCCCGAATGCAATTAGATCAGTATAGTATATTTTATCTAATGCGCATAGAGAAATGAGCGCGCTTTTCTCCTTAAGAGAAAGTTCTAAAGGTCTTATTTTTGCAAAAGGAATATCAATATTTTGAGACTCTTTGAGCGTGTATAGATAATCAATATTGGTTTCTTTCTCTCGTCTCCTAGCCAATCCAAAGGAATCTTGCCCTTTGTTACTGGCAGCAATTTCATCAGCACTAAAGGTGTTCTGCACATCAAGAATATTACAACGTAATTTTGTCAGTAAATAGACGTCATTAGAATTTATTGCAACAACTAAATAGTTATCCCTTTTTTCAAATTCAGCGTATTTTTCTATTAATAGATAGTATACTTCTTGTGTAATAGAATTGCTGTCAAAAAGGAGTACACTATTCTTTTGCTCTGATAATATTTGTTCTACTACATCTTCATCTATAAATGTGTCCGAGGGAAAATATAGTACATCTCTATTTTTATAATATTCTACCAGGCTAGATAAGATATAGGTTTTTCCGCTAAATCTTCTCCCTCTTAGTAAGACAGTATGTTTTACTTCTAATTCTTTCTGTATCAAGCGTATTACATCTCTAAATACATGTAACATCCCTTTGTTAAAGACGTTTCTAGCAGGATCAAATATGGTCTTCCCCGAAATAAGTTGTATGGATTCTTTTCTATCCTGTTGGATCTCTACCTTTGGATTTATATGTTTATAAATTTTTTCTCTATTCTCATCCTCAAGTTTCTGATAGGTTTCTACAAATTCTTTATAAAAACCTTCATAGCTTTCGAGAAGGACAATCTCATTGATTCCATATCTTTTTAGTTTAGATTTCTCATACGCGCTTGGCTCTTTATCTTTTAATATAACTCTACATGTATGGCTCTGATAATCTTCACTTTTTTTATAAACGAACTCGAGATCCTGTTCATCATTTAAACTACATCCTATAAAAAGTAAATTCTTTTGCGCATAGTCTGAAATCAAAGCATTATAAATGTCCCTATTTTCAGGACTTGTTATCGCTTGTAGATACTGGATTCGACTAAACACAATATTTTCTTGATTTTTACCTAGATATTGGCTTTCATGGCTCGCATCACCATGTAGTTTATATAATAATTTCTTTGATGTTTTAGGTCTAGAAATATGATGATAAGGCAAGATTGCATTAAAGTCAGAGTTTTTCTCTATACCATCGTCTACATTAATCGTATATGCATGAGTCCATCTTATTTTAAGAAGAAACTCTATTTGAGATTGAAACAACTGTACCCCCGTATAGTATTCTTCAAAATAAGAAGCACGTTCTTCCACTGAAACATATTCAAAAAAAAGCTCTGCAACTTCAAAAAAATCCCGAGCCAGACTTTCATCTTTCTCAAAAGGACAATTATCTGATTGCATTATAAATTTACACATATCATCAATAGCTCTAGACGAATCTGGAACTGTTCCATTACACGCCTGACACCCCGCCGTAAATCCTGCTCCAAATATAGGAACAAGGCTTCTATCGATTGCCAGTTTGACAAGTTTTTCAATGCCTTCTTTATGGTTAGTTATCAAGATTGGTTCCATTGTCCTTCCGCTCCTATCAAAATCAACTACACATCTGTTCTTCTCGTTTCTCCAATCTTCTATCAAGCCCCTAAACTACAGTATATTCCGCAAGTCACCATCTTCGTCTGCATTTCATGTTTACTCATTAGTCCATCTTCCTTCATCTTCCTTTGGAACTGCGTCTCACCGCTAAATCGCCCCCCCTTTATTTTTTGCCTTTGTCCATATAATATATAGCGCTTTAGCCGCATATATGTAAACAGCTTGAAGTTCCTCACTTCGACGAAATATAATGAACTGCATTCCCGCCATTAAAACAGCTGCTAACACGCATTTTCCAATCAAGCCCATATATGTTGTCGAGAACATCGGCGATCTTAACAAAAAGTCAATGAGCCATATTTCAGCAACAACCACAAGACTCCACCATGCGTGGCTACACCAATAGGAAACCATACTACGCCGAAATATCACGCGGAATACGAACTGCACGCGTCCATAGACAATGAAGCCAAGCCCCGCAATCGTACCAATCATAATACCAACAACGCCCCAGTAGTGCACAAGTACAATCGATAGGACGAGATTCACTGCTGCAGACAGCATCATATAGATACGGTCATTTTCAAAAACACCGTGTGTACTGCGAAAGTTATAGGCATTTTCAAACTGCATTCCAAGAAAAACATTCATTGCCAATGCAGTTACATACGGGCGTTCCAACAAGAAGTCATTCCCAAAAAACAGCACCATAAACGGCTGGAGCACCGTAAAGTAAATACAGGCAATATACCCCCCCATAAGGAAGTACATAAAATCAAGCATACGATAGACACGGTAGCTTTTTTCTCTATCGTCCGTATAGACTAAATTCGCGACGGTAGGAATAATTCCCTGCAAAAGTTTATACAGGAGCTTATACACGCCGTCACAAATCAGCACATAGTTCGATACCAAGCCGGCAATCCGCAATCCTAGCACAGACGAAATGATAATAGCATCCGTACCGCTGTAAATAATATAGGATAGCTTATGTATGAGGAAGTTTTTCATATCCACAAAAAACTTTCTCTGTCTCATATCCTGTATTGTAACTTTGACCGTATGCAAAAAGGGATACTCTTTGCCAAGCCGACGCGAAATGATGATATTCGCAAGGAGATTGAACCCCAACGCCGTCAACGCATACATCGTATAGCTTTGCCATATAACGATCGCAGCAAATTTCAACAGGTTCGCCGTCAAGGAACAAATGAGATCGATTCGTATACAAATAAAATCCTTTTGATCTGCCGTAAACAGTGTGCGCCGATATGCCAAAAAATAGGTGCTAAGAACCGTACAAATCTGAATGACATATACGAGTTGGACATAATGCCATTCTATACTATTGTCCCGTACAATCCACGGCAGAAAAAAGAAAAGTATAGAACCAACAAGCGCAACAAACGCCCCTATCAGGAGATAGATATAGCGATAAATGCTCATCAGCATATTGACTTCGGCTTCATTCTTGTTCGCAATTTCGCGGTAAAGCCCATAGCTGATGACCGTACTGACGCCAAGTTCTGCTAACGATAGCAACGATATAACGTTTGTGAACAGACCTTCGAGCCCTAGCAGCTCAACCGGCAGATGTTGGGTAAACGCCTGGCGAATGAGGACGCCAAGAACAGCAAGAACAACATAGAGCGTCATAGAATACGCACTGTTGCGCAGTACATTTGCTACCCTCATACATTAGCCTTTATATATACCGTTATCCAAGACTTTAAGGAACTCATACGGTGTGCCTCTACTCAAACGGATGATACGAGTTAAAATAGTAACCTGTGATATACCGCAAAGCAAACTATTGCAGCTTGCCAGCGTATACATATCCCGAAGGATTTCAAAACCACTTAAATAACGATGCAAAGGTCGATTATTCTTTTCAACAGCTATATTTAATTCCTTTCCCCCTCTTTGAACATCTTTATAGTAAAGTAACTTATCGCCATAACGTTTTTTAATTTTCTCTAATCTTCTTTTATCATCTGTTGCTAAAAAAATATAGTCAACTTCATGTTGTTCTAAAGCCTCGTCAATCGCTGCAATAAACTCATCTGCCGAAACCATGTTCGGATGATTTTTCCAGTTCAGTGCATAGTCCGTACCACGAACATGAACACCCAATATTTTTTTCGAATGCCAATCGACAGGACATAGGGCTCTCATATCTTCACTTATTTTTTCCCTTACAGTATCATTCAAGCGAATATACTTCTTAAAAACAAGTGCTAATCGATACAAATATGCCTCATTAACAATATAACCTTCCGCCATATGAGGATTTAAATTGCCCAAATCATATTCAATTCGCAGCTCATGTGCAGGATTAAACAAAAAAACATAGCGGCTTTGATACACATCTTCTAATTGGATATTACAGGTTGGTTCAAAATAGTACTCAAACGGATTTTTAGTTCCATGTATCTGCCCCTTTTCTGCATATAGGCATCCCTTGGGGCAATAAATCACCGCAGGTAAAAAACCAAGCCGATCTGCCTCCGCCAGTGCGTACAACGTTTGGCGCAAATAACCTCCCAGCCCCTTTTCCATATGGCCATCTAAAGCTATTAAATAAATATTCTTATCCGAATTTTTGTCGCCAAATGCTTTTATTTGTAAGATGTTTGGATCATGATTAAGATTCATTACTTGTGAGACAAAATCTGCATCCTTGCGATATCGCCATACTCGTTGTAAATAATATATTCCCGGGTATTTCTGTACCTTCTTCTGCAAATACTCGTATAATGCTGTTTTATAAAATACCCACGTTTTCATTCCATTCACCTAGCCGCTTCATTTCTTAAAACACTTTCAACAGCTTCAATTACATCTTCTAAGGATATATCCATACACACGTTCCCGTTTTGGCAGTTGCGTGGTGCATAACATGGCGCACAATCCAACGCACGACGGATGACTTTGCTATTCGCATTGTGGTAGGGCTGCCAGTGATACTGATTACTGGCTCCGTGCATAATAGATACCTGTGGTACTTGATACAGAGCTGCAATATGTCCCGCAAAAGACTCCACTCCTATAAGCATACGCGCATTGCGAATCACCTGAAACAACTCCGCTATATCCAGCCCATCACAAAGAGAGCAAAATTTTCCTTTCAGATGCCTTGTCACATATGTGATCAATTGTGCTTCCCGCTTACCTTTTCCTGTAAAGCAGAGTTGCAGCCCCTTATCCTCTAAGAACTGTGCTAATGCAATCCAACGCTCACGAGACCATTCACGGGTCGGTGCGCTTGTTCCAATGTGCAAGACAATATATTCCTGCTTCGTTAGGTGACAACATGCAAGAACATCCTCATCATCTCGTTCAAATAGGAAGTCCGGGATTATTGTTTCGAGTCCATCCGAGGAAAATCCGGCAGCCTTCAAAAGAGCCGCCTGATATTCGACATTGTGCTGCCGGAGCAGTTCGTAATGCACGCTCTGCGTCAAAAGACATGTACCACCATTTGAATCATAACCTATACGCCTTGGAATCTGCGCCTGCCAGAAAAGGAACGCTCCCGACGGAAATCGATAAAACAAATCAAATGCTATATCGTAATGCTTCGCACGAATTTTTTGTACGACATGCGGTCGTGCCTTAAACCAATCCCATACCCGCACCAGCAAACCTTTATTACCACGCGGCAAAAGCCAGTGATCTTCAAAATGAATATAGTCGATATCCGGGGAAAGTTGTACAAGTTGTTTGGTCCAACTGCCTACCAATAATCCTATTTCGAGATTTTTATGATTCCTCTTTAACGCTGCCGCTAAACGCAGCGTGTAGAATATATCCCCAAG
This sequence comes from uncultured Centipeda sp., assembly GCA_905372865.1. Taxonomy (GTDB): domain Bacteria; phylum Bacillota; class Negativicutes; order Selenomonadales; family Selenomonadaceae; genus Centipeda. The sequence continues at coordinate 45,284 of CAJPQT010000015.1, read as the reverse complement.
TGCGGCGGGATTACGTAATAAAACACGTTTTGGGGTAACTGTCGAGGCTGCTTGATCGGTTTTCCTTTCACCAACCAGCTTTATACAGCACAAGAAAAATATATCTTTAATAAATAGATACCATCGCAATAAACGATAATGTACCGTCGGGTATTGTAAAAGCATCCCTCACACTTCCTTATTGGGACTTAATGTCATTTCCGCACTACATGATATATGGAATAAGTCATTTACCGCATGTAAAACATCCTCCAGAGGAATGTCCATGCATTCATTATTTCGTTGGCATAGTTTTGTAAAATAACACGGTGAACAATCCATCTTTCTCCGCAACACTTTACAATTCGGGTTATTATACGGCTGCCAATGATATTGATTAGCTGCCCCATGCATAATAGCTATCTGTGGCATCTGATACATAGCAGCTATATGGTTAGCAAAAGAGTCTACCCCAATCAAAGCAGCTGCATTCTTTATAACTTGAAAAAACTCCCGCAAAGACAATTTGTTGCATAAAGACATCCATGGTACTTGTAAACACTCGGCCACCTCTTGTATAAGCTCTTCTTCATGTTTCCCCTGACCTGTAAAACATATAGTATATCCCCTATTCGCCAGAGCTATCGCCATTTTTTTCCAATACCGCAAATCCCACTCTTTAATTTTCTCTCCTGTCCCCACATGCAGCACAACATACTCCCGCCCAACCAGCCCGTATTGTGCTAACAAAGCATCATCCGAATCAAGAAACCGAATATTTATTTTGCTTTTTTGCAGCCCCTTCATGGAAAACCCGATATTCTCCAGTAACGCGGCTTGATATTCAACATTATGTTGATTTAAAATCTGCCAATGCAAAACATGTGTCAAAAGCGCATCTCCACCGTTAGAATCATACCCCACACGGCTACGAATTCCAGCTTGCCAAAAAAGGCACGTACTAGATGGGAAATAGTAGTACAAGTCTACCGCCAAATCATAGTGCTTCTCTCGAATATCTTTCAGCAAATGTGGACGTGTACAGAGCCAATTCCAAAAGCGATACAGTATATGCTTGCGGCTGCGGGTTACAGCCCAGTGATCCTCGAAATGTACATAGCTGATATCCGGTGAGAGTGCGGCCAATCCTTTTGCCCAGCTGCCCACCAAGACACCAATTTCTATATCCGGATAGTTCTTTTTCAAAGTTGCTGCAATACGCAATGTATAGAGAACATCACCCAATGCTGCAGGGTTGCGTAAGAGAATCCGCTTGCAATGATTTGGCAAACTACGGTCGCCGAAAACAGCGTTCTTCCTAGGGAAGCATTTTGAACAGACAAAATAAATGACATCCCAAAGAAATAAATAGCAGCGTAAAAATCGATTGCGAACTACCGGATATCGCATAAAACCATTATCCCTTCATCACTGTGATTTGATCGTAAAACACCGAAGAATTCTTGATAAGATATGAACTGCAAAAATCGAATATATAATAAACATCCCCGAACTCGTAGTAATAAATGTAGCAACCACGGAAAAAGTTAGCAATTCACTGTATGCATACAACATGTCTTTTCTCGTTGCTACACATTGCTCCAATTCACGATTCAGCGCTTGCAGAAATCCTCCCAATACCATACCACAAACTATCACACCAAAAAAACCAAAGTTTAAATAGCTTTCTCCGAAAATACCCGTACGCAGACCAAAGTGCTCAAAGGTAATTCCCGCAAAGTGATTCGTCATAACCCCCAAGCCGTAGAGTTTCCGAAAATCCAACAGGTCACTCGGCAGGAAGGCTAAGAGACCCGACAAGTAGGTTTTTCCCAGCAAAAATTGATCATCAAATCCGCTTAAAACCCAAGCAAAATCCCGGAGATCCGAAAAGGTGTTGCCAAATAGCAATTCTGAGAAAAAAATGGTCGCAACCGATACCTCTCCGCCTTCCAAGCGCCCTGTCCGCAAAGCTGTCAAAGCAATTCCGGATACAAGCAAAAAAACAACGGAAAGAAATATATAGCGCAGGCGAATTTTGCTTGAATGGAAGTATGCATATAAAATCCCCACCAGAAGCAAGGGTAAAAGCATGGGGCCTCTATTTCCCTGTAAAAGCGCTGTAGCCATAAAAAAACCGACGAACAGAAGGCTGCTTTTGTTATGATGCAGCAAAAAATAGAGCATGAAAAAGGGAATTCCATGTGATAAAATGGCCATAATAAAATTTAAGACAGGGCGCCATTGAGGAACCCAAAAATAAATTTCTCGAAGGTTGAATATATAATCGGGATAACTGTATGTCAGCATACACATGAAGGCTGATGCAAGAACAGCGCACAGGGCGATCACCCTATAGAATATGCCGGATTGGAAATTTTGATAAAAAAAATCGGCAACACATCGCCCGGTGCACGATCCACGAGCATGATCCGCAAACCAACGCCCTACTAACATTGTGATATATCCACATATAGAGATAAAAAATGCATCATCGACATACGAAGCAAGATAAAGAATATCCTGTCCCGTTGATATATAATTGATATAGGATGCGGACAGCGGGTAGAAAAGCAAAACAGGAATAACAATGCTCTGCACGCAAAAAACATGCCAATAATCAAGCTTAATCCCTGTAGCTTTCCAGTTTCGATACCAATCATAAAAAAAATGCCCCAGCAAAAGGAGATCTATAAGGATAAATTCTATGCTAAAGCGAAATACACCATCCAGTAGCTCTATTTTGTCGAAGCTAAATATCATAGAAGACTCCGATCGTAAATTCCACCAGTTAGCAAAGCGGTATAGTCCATTTATTCAAATCTTATGCTGCTTGCATACCTTCATGTAAATCTCCAAAGTTTTCTCGGCAACGCTGTTCCAAGAAAACTTTTCCTCAGCAAGTGTTCTTCCTCGCTGCCCCATCGCTCTAACCTTCCCCATATCATTTAGCATCTTGACTAATGTATCAGCCAGAGCCTCCGAATCACCAGCGGGTACGAGATAGCCGCTGCGCCCATCTTCGATAATTTCCGGTATGCCTCCCACATTTGTCCCCAACAAAGCTTTACCACAGCTCATGGCTTCTAGCCCTGACAAACTCGTAGCCTCCATCAAAGATGGCAACACCACAATATCCGATATTTGATAAAAGGTTGACATGTCTGCATGCGGGATATCCCCTAACAAAGAAACTGCACCTGCTACACCATCCTCATGTAAAATCGCTAGTATTTCATTTCTATACTCAGGATAGCCATAGTACTCGTTTCCTGAGATCAAAAAATGTACGCGCGGATACTTTTCTAAAACAAGCTTTATTGCTTTTACCATGTAAATTACACCTTTTGTCGGAGCCCAACGACGTGCACACAAAACAAGCGGAATACCTTCGGTATACCCCATGCATATCCGCAAAGTCTCGATCTCTTCCTGTTCTTTTGGTATGAATGTTTCTATATCAACACCATTTTCAATATATGCTACCCGATTTCTTTTCTGTAAAAAATTAACCTCACACAATTCCTTACTGGGGCCAATCAAAAAATCAACATGACATAGCAAAAACTTCAATATTGGCGATAGTACAGTGTATCGTTTTAAAAGCAGAAATTCTCCAGTGTGATTCGTCAAAACAATAGGAAGGTGTCGTGATAATCTTTTTGTAGTAAAAATATTTGAAATGAAATCATGCTGATGTACTAAATCAAACTTCTTTTCTTTATGTAAACGGAGGATATATGCAGAAATTTCTTGACTACAAGCCATGGGTTTAATTTTTCGTAAAAACCCATTAACATAGCTTATTAAATTAGCCGACATAAACCGTCCGCGAATCGGCAATTTTGCTTCAGTTATATATATGCGATGGATCTCTATACCGTCTAGTAATTCACATGTATAACGAACACCATCTGCAGGTTGAAGATCAAAACAGGTATGCACTACAACAACTTCATGCCCCATTTTTTGTAGGCATTTTGTTAAATGATATACATGAGCCTCAACACCGCCAATGGTCGGAAGAAAAAAGCTCGTCAACATACAGATTCGCATCACATGATACCTCAAATTATTCTTTTTGCCGAATACCTACCATTGCATAACTAACAGATAACATAACCCCTACAAAAAAACCAACCATAATAATCACGCTTTTCCGTGGCGCCACCGGTCGATCCTCATCCGGCAGATTCGCAGGATCGATGATCTGAATGTCCATGCTATCCATTGCTTCTTGGATCTTGTTTTGCTCATACTGCTTGACAAGTTCTAGATAAACTCCATTTTTTACATTTACCTCACGACTCAACCGGCTATACTCCATCACGTCGTCAGGGAAGCCGCTAAGTTCTTCTTCTTTTTTTCTCTGCTGTTCCTTGAGCGCCGTTTCACTTGCTTTTGCCACTGATAGATTAACAATTGCAAGCGCCTGATTCCTGAGAAGTTCCGCTTGCGTCGGATTGAGGGTCGCCGCATTAGAGTCTACGGTTGCTGCAACCTCGGCATCAAGGCTGCTTTGCAGCTGACGGAGCTCCTTTTTAGCCTGCTCTACGCTCGGATGCACATCGGTATAGCGCTGCTCAAGCCCAACAAGCTCCAGCTGCTTTGCTACGATCTGATTACGAAGCCCCATAACGATCTCGTTATCCGAGATATGATAAGCCTTACTGCTCATCTTTTGTGCGCTCAGTTCAGCATTTGCAGCATCCAGCGACGCCTGCGTCGACTTGATACTAACCTCAATATCCCCAAGTGCCTTATCAAACGCCGTCATCTGTTCAGCTGCTGCCTCAGCTTGTGCGTCGAGGCTGTAAAATTTATGCTCTTTGCTGAATGTCGCAAGCGCCTGTTCCGCCGCGTCCACCTCTTGCTTTGTATCCGCGATACGGGTATCTAAAAACTTTACCAGCAGCGATTGCGTCTTTTGATTTACATCGGTCTGCATGAGGAGAAAATTATCGACTACTGCTTGAGAAATGCGCTGTGCCTCCTTGGGCGTACGTCCACGGGCGGCTACTTCAATGAGGTTCGTCCCTTTTGTATTACGGATGTCCAAGTGTTTTTTTGCAAATTTCTTTGCATCCGGCCTCTCATCCTCTTCAAATCCGAGGCTGTCAATGATTGGATCGAGTACCGTTCTGGATTTCATCAATTCGATATAACTCATCGTCGGCGATGTAATCGAGGTGTTGCCAATGCCTAGCGCCGCCATCGCCGCCGTTGCACCGGTAATATCTATCTTGGCTGCATTGCGCGTCTGCACGAGGGTCGTCGACTCATATTCTTTGGGCAATATAAAGGAAATAACAATGGCTATAAGTGTACAGGTAACAATAATCCCGCAAACTACACCGCGCCGATCCCACATCACGCCAAAAAGCCGAGAGAGGTCAATTGTATTTTCTTGCTGTTCCACAGATATTTCCTCCCCGGCTAATCCTTAATCGCCCGATACATGTTCCAAATATTGACATACGGCAAGATATCCTCGTCGACCTTGATGCCGTTGGAACGCGGCACATAGATGATGTCGCCGTCCTGTAGGACGACGTTTTGCGTGAGGTCGTGTTTTTTGATATAGTTTTTGATGTTCAGTTTCTTATAATACATGGTATCGCCGACGACGCGCAGGACCTGCACTTGTGTGCTGCGGCCGCGGCGTTCGATACCGCCTGCCGAGGAGATCGCAGCGTAGGCGTTGAGGTTGTCGACGCTGAGTTCATGGATGCCGGGGGTGCCGACCTCCCCCATGACATACACTTTACGCGGGCCATAGGTCTTCATGATCAGTGACATATCGGGGAAACGGAGATAGACGCCGAGTTTTTCTGTCAAGACCTGTTTGGCCTCTTCGAGGGTCAGACCCGCGAGTTTCACGGAGCCTGCGTAGGGGAGCTGCACATAGCCGTCGGGACCGATCATGATATCGCTCATGCCGGTACCCTCGGGGAAGCCGATGATCTGTATGTCGACGACATCGTATTTTGTGAGGCGATAGGTCTCGAGCAGGCGGTCGCTCTGCAAGGTTGCGGTCTTAAAGTCGCCGCCCTCGACTACGCGATGCGGTCGATCGATATTGGCGGTGCTGCTTGGCTCTGCCGTGATCGTCTCCGCCGCATGTGCTGCCGCCGGCTGCGCAATGATGCCGATATATCCTGCGAGCATCAGTGTGGCGAGTCCCGCGATTTTCTTCCTGCATGTCATGATTCCCATGCTCCTCCTGTGCTAAGGTAAGGTTTTTATTTCATTATAAGGATTCACTGTATGTTGTCAAGCGACGCCATACGGAACATCAAGGTGCGGCTTCAATACGCGCCCTCTTTTTTGAACACGACCTGCACGGTTTTCATCAGATAGACGAAATCGAGCCAGATGGACCAATTTCGTATGTACCACGAGTCCATCTGCACACGCTCCTCGAACGTCGTGTTCGCGCGCCCGCTGACCTGCCAGAGCCCCGTGATTCCGGGTCGAACAAGCCGGTAATCAGAGATGAGCTCGCCGTAGCGTTCGACCTCCCGTTCGAGGATGGGGCGCGGTCCGACGAGGCTCATCTCACCGCGGATGACGTTGAGGATCTGCGGGAGTTCGTCGAGACTGGTACGACGCAGGAACCGGCCGAACTTCGTGACGCGCGGGTCGTTTCCTTTGAGCTTACAGTAAACCTCCCAGTTCTCACGCTCTTCGGCGTTCTCCGCAAGGTAGCGCGCTAGGAGTTCGTCACCGCCCTTCATGACCATGGAGCGGAATTTATAGCAGTTAAAAATCCTGCCGTTACGTCCGACACGCCGATTGATGAAGATAACCTGCCCCGGATCGTCAATATAGATCATGACAGAAAGGACGATCAGCAGCGGCAAGATAATAACGAGCCCCAAGACGCTGCACACGAGATCAAACGTCCGCTTGACAAGGCGGTTAAATCTGCCGTTCAAATTATTATGCGTCTCGAGGAGGACGATCTTCTCGCTGACGAGACTGACGGCGGTGAGCCTCCCCATGGGGATGCCGATGAGATTCGGCGCGACGATAACGCGCGAGACGAGCGGCTGAATGCGATTGATGAGGCGTACCTGCGCGTCCGGGTCGAGCCCGGGCGCGGTGATCACGACGTCGCGCACGCCCGTGGCGCGGATGATGCGCTCTGCATCGTCGAACCCGCCGAGGATGGGGTATTTCGCTGCGAGCGTCTCGCTGACGGGATGATCGTCGAGGAATCCGACGAGCCGATAGTCAAACCCCGCGTCAAATTGGAACGAGCGGATAACGCGTTCCGCCGTCCGTCCCGCCCCAATAAAGAGCACCGGCACACGGAAGAGTCCGAGCGCGTAGACGCATTTCCGGCAGACATAACGCCCCGCCCAAAGGAATAACACGATGAAAAACGACGCAAGCCCCACAAAAAGACGCGAGACCTCCTCGCCGAGTTGCGCGAAGTAAAGGAGGAGAACAACGGTCACGGCGGCATAGATCGACGCCCAGAAGATGCGCCGCACGATGCGCCAAAACGGAATGTTCTGCACATACGTCCGCCGTGCGTAGAGAAACCCGAGAAACAGCAGCGGCACGATGCCGTAGAGATATACCCCCGGGATCGCCGCCGGCAGCGCTCCCCCGACTGCGACGCGCTGCACAAAACAGGCGAGCAGCTCCGCCGCGACAATCGCCGCATAGTCGACGAGTACCGCCACGAGCGGGAGAAGATACGACGCATATTGTTCCCACAGAGACAGTCTGCGATCCGGCATATGTCCTCCCTCTCAAAACAGCCCCATCGTCTTACACAAAAACACCCAACCGAATATCGTAATGCATGACAGTGTGCTGCTATAGACCACACAGTTGCCCGCCAGTGCTGCGTCGGCGCCCATCTGCTGTGCCATGGCAAAGCCGGCGACGGCGCAGGGCGTTGCAAAGATCGCGATCAGCGTCACGAGCTCCACGTCGCGCATCCCGAGGGCGACCGCGAGCGCGATCATGAGGCCCGGCACGATGACGAGACGCGCCGCGACAGCCCCGACGAGCTGCGGCAAGTGAGCGTGAAAGCTCCCGCCGCGGAACGTCGCGCCGAGGATGATGAGCGCCACGGGCGTCGTCGCCGCCGCGATCTGCGCGGCGGGCTTTAGGAGCGGCGCGGGGATATGCAGATCAACGAGCCGGCAGAGCGCGCCGCCGATCGCCCCGAGGATCATCGGATTCACGAGGACGCCGCGCAGGATATGCGGGAGGTCAAAATGCCCGCCCCGAAACGTCTCGAGGATGAACACCGACAATACATTGTATAGCGGAACGATAACGGCGATCATCATCGTTGGAACGCCGACCGCGTCCGCGCCAAAGATATTCGCCACGAGCGGCACACCCATGAGCACATAGTTCCCACGGTACGCCGCCTGCACGATAACACCGCGGCGCGCGTTGTCCTTTTCAAGGGCACAGACGATGCCCGCCGTGACGAGCGCGGTGAGGAGCACCCCGCCCGCACCGATCGCGACCAGCAGAGGACTGACGATCGTCCCGGGATCCGCCGCGTAGATGTTGTAGAACATCATGAAGAAGAAGAACACGCGAAACACCATGCGGTTCATATGCAAGAGCTCTTCTTCCGTGAGAAGGCGCGATCTCTTCACGAAGACACCGACCGCCATCAGGCAGAACAAGGGGATAACGCCGCCAAGCGCGACAAAAAAATTGCTGAGCATAAAAAGAGCCTCCCCTACAGCCTGTATTATAACAGGAAAGAGAAGGAGAAGCAACGCATAGATTCAATCCTCACAAAGCTGCATCTTCTGTTCACGGAATGTAACAATCTTCAGATCAAAGGCGCGGGCCAGCTCGCGTGCGCGGTCATAGCAGCGACCAATCCCCTGCGGGATATGGGCATCGGAGCCGATGGTGACATAACGTCCGCCGAGTTCATGGTAGCGGCGGTAGATGGGGGCGAGTTCCTTGATGCCGCGCGGCGTGCCGAGACGGCGGGTATTGATCTCAATAGCGGTGTCCGTCTCGACGAGTGCGCGCAGGACAGCGTCGATCTCGTCCGTAAATTCACCATAGGAGATTTCCGGATTGTCAAACGTGGAATTCCGTGCGATGTAGTCGATGTGTGCAAGCGCATTGATAAAGGGATGTGCATAGATCTCATCGCACATAACAGTGAAATATTCATGATACATTTCCGCCTTCTCGCGGCCCTCGAACGTCTCCGGATAGTAGAGATCCTTCACATCCAGAAAGTGAATCGACGCAAGTACGAAATCAAACGGAACACGCTGCAGGAATGCGGCGTTTTTTTCGCGTGCGCTCGCCATCATGCCCATCTCAACACCGAGCGAGAGATTTCCCTTGGCACGCAGCGGCTCATACGTCGCCCAATACGCCGCAGGATCGAAGATGAACTCCTCCGTGCCCGCCGATGGATAGTCGTAATCGAGATGCTCGGTGAACACAAGCCCGAGCCCCTGCCGTTCCGCCTCACGCAGTGCATCCGCCGCTTTCATCTCAGAATCAGCGGAGAACTCCGTATGAATATGGCTGTCAAAGTACATCGTCATTCCTCCTGCCGCTCCAACGAACCGACCGCATCGGAGAGCCGCGCAAAGTCCGCAAGCGAGAGCTGCTCGCCGCGCATATTCTCCGCAATCCCCGCCGCCGTGAGCCCCGCACGGCTCATTTCCTTCGTCAGTCCTGACCCCGTGAGTGCATTGAGGAGGGTCTTGCGCCGCTGACCGAATGCGGCACGAACAAGGCGAAAGAAGAGTTTTTCGTCGGTGGGCCGAACCGTCGGCACATCCTGCACATGACAGGCGATGACGGCACTCGTCACCTCGGGCGCGGGCAGGAAGGAGCACGGCGGCACGTCCATCACCATGCGCGGCACGGTGAAATACTGCACGGCGACAGAGAGGGCACCGTAGTCCTTCGAGCCGGGGCGCGCCGTCATGCGGACGGCAACCTCCTTCTGCACCATCGTCACCAGGCGCTCGATCGGCAGACGCTCCTCAAGAAGTATCATAAGGATCGGCGTTGTGATATAGTACGGCAGATTTGCAACGACCTTGAACCGGGATCCGTTCGGCAGCCCAAGAATTTCCGAGATATTCAGCTTCAGGATGTCGCCCGGCACAATCGTCACATTATCGTACCCCTTCAGCGTCTCGGCGAGCACGGCCGGGAGTTTCTTGTCCAGCTCGACAGCGACAACGCGCGCCCCTGTCTCGGCAAGCCCCTGTGTCAGTGTCCCGATGCCGGGTCCGATCTCGAGCACGGTATCGGCGGGCGAGAGTTCTGCCGCATCCACAATCCCCTGCACGACGCCCCTGTCCACGAGGAAGTTCTGCCCGAGACGCTTGCTCGCACGCAGGTGAAATGCACTGAGGATGTGGCGTGTGACCTTCGGGTCGGCGATCACGGGGATACTTGCGTTCATCATAGCTCCTCTATTGCAGATGTAAATTCCTCGCGTGTGATGCCATAGGTGTTGAGACGACGGAGAAAAGTCTTGGCATTGGCAAAGCCGAGCCCGAGCCGCCGTCCGAGATGCGCGCGTCGTGCAGCGGCATCCTCCGTTCCCGTAAGTCCTGCCTGCATCATATCCGCCATTGAGAAGATCTCTGCGGGCGCATCCATCGGTGTTCGCACCTTTTCAAGCGCCGCGCGAATCGCCGCAGGGCTTGCCTGCTCGATCCCGATATCGCCGTCGCCGAGATTCGTTGCATCCTCGACGGGAATGAAGGCATGACGGGCACGCGGGAACATCTCCGTGAGACGCGTGCGAATGCGCGCCCCTACGGTATCGGGGTCGGTGAGGATAATGATGCCGCGTTTCTCGTAGGCGGCACGGATATTCTTGATGGCACTGCTGCGCAGACGGAATCCGTCCGTGATAATGCAGTCTGCTGCAACCGCACGCCGCACCGCCCGCACATCCATCTTCCCCTCGACAATGATGACTTCTTTAATCACAGCCGTTTCACAACTTCCCCATACAGTCTCTCATGGATCTCCTCGATTGGCAGAGGTTCGCCGTCCGCACTGGAGGGAATGCGTACCCACCCATAGCGTGCGGCGAGGAGAACGTAGGCATCATGGGCGCGCGCGAGATAGGCGGCGTCACGCTCGTGGATGTCGGGCGCACTCCCCTTTTCCTTGGCACGCGCCGCGATCAGGCGCTCTGCTGCGCGCGGCTCCATATCGAGGAAGAACACAGCGTCCGGCACAGGCAGCCCCATCTTGCGGAACTCAAAATCATAGAGCCAGTCGAGAAACGTGTCGCGCTCCGCCGCGTCCGTGAGTTTCACTGCCTGATGCACCATGTTCGACGTGGTGTAGCGGTCCGCGAGGATGATCGCACCCGCTTCATAGTCCCGCCCCCACTCCGTCCGATAGGAAGCGTAGCGGTCAACAGCGAAGAACGTCGATGCCGCATAGGCATTCACATCGTCCGCGCGTGCGCCGAAATCGCCGCGCAGATACATCCGCACGAGCATGGAGGAGTCCGCCGCGTAGTCGGGAAATGTGACGGGTACAACGCGATGCCCCTCCCGCACGAGCCGCTCCGTGAGGAGCCGCGTCTGCGTCTCCTTGCCCGAGCCGTCCCCCGCCTCGATGATAAAGAGTTTTCCGTTTGCCATATCAGCCTTTCGCAATCACTGTCAAGGTTCCGAGCGACGCATCCGCCGCGCCCACCACACGCGCACCGACTGCCTTCATCGCACGCAGATACGCGAGCGTCGCGCCGTCAATCACGTCGCCCGGCGCGAGCACGGGAATCCCCGGTGGATAGAACACGATCGTCTCCGCCGCGGTCCGCCCCTCAGCCGTCCCGACATCGACATGCTCACTGCGTGCAAAATACGCATCGCGCGGCGCGAGTGCCGTCTCCGGAATCGGCGGCAGAGCAAGAAACGAAGCAGCCCCTCGTGAGGTGCACATCGGCGCATGCTCCTCTGCCATCAACCGCAGCGCCGCTAAAATCCGCGCCGTCTCACGCTGCCCGTCTGCATAGGAGAGGAGAAAGAGCACATTCCGCGCGTCGGCAAGCTCGCACGCGACATTGCGCCGCCGCAGTTCCTCCTCCGCCGCAAAGCCCGAGAGCCCCAGTCCTGTGACCTGCACCGTGATCTTCAGCGGATCAAGTGCCGCCATCCCGTCCGCACCCATGTACTCTGCGCCAAACGCCCAGAGCCCTTCGATCTCATTGATGCTGCGGCGCAGTTCCTCTGCCGCACGAATCGCGGCGGCAAGACGTTCCTGTCCCTCCTCCGCCATCTGCGCGCGTGCCAGATCGAGCGAGGCGAGCAGGACCTCACTGGGGCTCGTCGACTGGATCACCCCCGATGCCGCCCGAATCCGCTCCGTCGATACGAGCCCGCTGCGTGCGAGCAGCATCGAGGTCTGCGTCAGTGAGCCGAGCAGCTTGTGCGTGCTCTCCGCCGCGAGATCCGCTCCCGCCGCCATCGCGGATGGCGGCAGCGCATCGGAGAACGCAAAGTGTGCCCCGTGCGCCGCATCCACGAGGAGGAGTTTTCCCTGCGCATGCAGGAGGTCCGCAATGGCAGCGAGCTCTGTCGCCACACCGTAGTACGTCGGATAGACGAGGAGCACCGCGCGTGCCTCAGGATGTTCGCGCACCGCCGCCTCCACCGTATGCAGCGACACCCCCATCGCAATGCCGAGCCGCGTGTCAACCTCCGGCTGCATATAAATGGGGCGAACCCCCGTAAGGATCATCGCCCCCACGATCGAACGGTGCACGTTGCGCGGCACGAGGATGGTCTCGCCGGGCGCAAGCGCCGCCATCAGCATTGTGTGGATTGCGCCCGTTGTCCCATTCACCATAAAGTACGCCGCATCCGCACCGTACGCCTCTGCCGCGAGTTCCTCCGCCGCACGGATACAGCCCGTCGGCGCATGGAGATCATCGAGTTCCGCCGAGAGCGAGACATCCGAACGCAGCCCTTCCTCCGTAAAGAAGCGCCGCAGCATGGGGTGCGCCCCGCGCCCGCCCTTGTGCCCCGGCGTATGCATCGGCAGAACGCCGAGTCCGGCGTAACGGAGCACGGCATCCGCAAGCGGCGTGCTCAACGATTTGTCACCATGCGGTTCTGCACGCGCAGATGCACCTTGGTCCCCTTGCCCGGCTCGGAGAGAATCTGAATCGCCGCACCGATGATCTTCGCACGTTCCTCCATGCCGATCATGCCGAAGTGACGCCCGCGCAGGCGGCGCTGCGTCTCCATATCGAGCGCATCCGTCATCTCATCCGTGCTCTCCGTCTGATCCGGCAAGCGGTTCGTATCGAAACCGACACCGTCGTCCGCGATGAGCACCGTCAGCGCCTGATCCGTGTAGTGCATGCGCACGCGCACCTTGTCCGTCTTGGCATGGTGGACGACGTTGTTCAGTGCCTCCTGCACGATGCGGAAGATCGCAATCTCCACATGCTTTGGCAGTGTGTAATGCGTCCCCTCAAGGCTGAACGTACCTCGCAGCTTTCCGCGCTCGCCGAAGAGGTGGATCAGCTGCTCCACCGCCTGCGGCAGCCCCAGATCATCGAGTGCCATCGGGCGCATATCGAAGATGATCTGGCGCACACTCGTGAGACATTTGCGGATCTCCTCACGCATCTCGACGAGCGTATTCTTCGCCTCCGCCATGTCTTGATCCATCAGGCGCTCCGCGATGGTCGTGGTAAAGAGGACATTCGCCAGATCCTGCGCGGGGCCGTCGTGCATCTCGCGCGAAATGCGGTAGCGCTCCTCCTCCGTCGCCTTGATGATGCGCGCACCGACGAATTTATCCTTCTGCACCGCTTCGATCTTCCAGAGCACGCCGCTGACCTGTGTGCTGAGATAGCTGAGTACCGAGCCGATCGAGAGCGCCATATGCTCCGCACGCGCCACGACGTTGTAGAGGTAGCGCAGGCGGATCTCGAGTTTGTCGCGCTCCACGCGCATGGACTGCTCCTTCTCGCGCTCGATCGCAAGATTGATCTGGATGATTGAGACCGCCTCGTAGGTCTTGCGGATCTCATCCTCCGTGTGCTCGGCGAAGTTCCGGCTCACCTCCGCAAGCCGCTGCTTTGCCAGCTGTTCCTCGCGCATGAGGCCATCCACGCGCTCGATCGTCTCCGCAACGCGGTTCCGCAGCTCGGCCAGGCGATCGCGCGCATCGTCCACCTCGCTGCGCGTATTCTGGTAGATATCGAAGATCTGCGTCTTGTTGTCCTCGATCGTGTCAATCGTGTTGGACAGCAGCCTGCGCAGCTGCCCCTCCTCGATGCCCTCTGCGGGGCGCTCATCCATCCGGCTGTCAAACCGCCATCTCTCATCTCTGCGCATCGTACCCTCCTGAACTGTATCTGCGTTCATTGTACCCCATTTCCCTGCAAAAGTCACGTAGACTTCTCGCTTGCTTTTTCCCGAAAAAATCGGTAAAATGACGAAATGGAGAGAAAAGCGCATCCGCGCAAGAAATAGACGAAAGCACAGGTGACCCAGATGAGCATCTTCTCACGCTTCCTCCCGAAGCGCAAACCACCCGAACTGAAGAACAACATCCCGAAGGAAAAGGAAAACATCCGCAAGACCTTCGGGATCTACTGCAGGAAGCACCACAACCCGAAGAACGGCAAGCTTTGCCCCTCCTGCACGGCGCTCCTCGCTACCGTCTTCACGAAGATCGACCGCTGCCCCTACGGCATCACCAAGCCGATCTGTGACCGCTGCGACCGCCCCTGCTTCGGTGCGAAGGCAACGCAGGAATTCCTCACCATCATGAACGAGACGCAGCGCGGCATGTTCCTGCGCCACCCGATCATGACGATCAAGCACAAGCTGGCGAGCATGGGCGTTGACTACGCAAAGTACCAGCAGGACAAGAAGGTCAGCGACAAGACAAAGGCGAAGGAAAAGGCAGCGAAGTCGCGTGCCAAAGAAAAAGAGAAGAAGAAATAAACGAAAAAACTCCCGCAGATCTGCGGGAGTTTTTTTTCGTCTTAGGCGAGATTCCGAATGTAGTCCTTCAGTTCGTCCGCCGCACGCGTCACGCGCGAGAGGTTCGCCGTGATCTCCTGCGTCGAAGCTGCCTGCTGCTCGCTGATGGAGCCGGTCGTCTCGATGGACTTGGAGATATCCTCAACCGCGCGGTTCATCTCGTTCAGCGTCACCTGAATGCGCTCCGTCGCCTCACGCGACTGCTCGGCGAGCTTGCGTACCTCCTCGGCGACAACGGCAAAGCCGCGCCCCTGCTCGCCGGCACGCGCCGCCTCGATGGCTGCATTCAGGCCAAGCAGATTGGTCTGTCCTGCGATATTCGTGATAAAGTCGATGACCTTGATCGTATCGGCGTTGCGCTCCTGCAGGAACTTCGCCTGCTTGACGGACTCCTGTCCCGCACTCGCAAGCTCCGTTGCGCTCTTGGCCACCTGCTCGATTGCCTCATAGACCGTCTGCGTCGAGGTCGCGATCCGCTCAATCGCTTCGAGCAGGCGCTCGTGGTCAATCTTCGTTTCTTCTGCCATGTTCTGCTTCCTCCCTGATCCACCCATATAGATGTTTTACATATACTGTTCGCTATGCTTTTTATTCAACACACATAAGAAAAAACCTTCTTAGATGAAAAATTTATCTTTTAGCACTGCCGCATGGGTGCATTCTGCCCTCGTGCAGCAGCATCTTATTTCGCGGGCATCAGGATGATGTTTACCGGCAGGTTGGATGCACCCGGCGGTGAGTACTCGAACTGTACGGGCTGTGCGCTCGCGTATGTTCCGAGATCGGAGAGCTCGGTGTACTGCGTCAGAAAGAGCAGCCCCTCCTCGCGTGCCTGTGCCACATTCAGCGGCTCCGGCAACGTCTGATCACCGAAGTAGGGACGCGTCGCCGGTGTCTCGAGCATTCGCCTGTGCGCTCCGCTCTCCGCGCGCATTGCTCCCGCGTAGACCCCGCCGAGCGGGCTCAAGAAGTAGCGCGTATTCTCCCGTCCTGTTGTCGGGATGTGGATCTGATAGAGAATGCCGTAGTTGCCGTAGTTGACGACAGGCGATCCATCCGTTGCGTCAATGCCGTGCCGATAGACATCGTGGAGGTTGTCGCCGATGGGGAAATAGACCGTGCCGTCCATCGTCGGATGATAGACCTTCTGCGAGGTGATGATCCGGTTCATGCCGCGAAACGTGCCGCGCAGTGCGACCTCATCGCGCGGCAGCACACGTGCCGTGCGGAGAAAGGCAAAGGGATCCACATCCGCCCCGTACATGATGACCGAGACGCGCACAGGTGCATTCGCATGAAAATCATAGACCCCGTAGACCAGCTCTCCCGGCGCAAGCACCGTCGTACTCATCTCCGGCACGAGGAGACGCGGGCGCTCCTTTGTCACGTGAACGCGCTCATTCATCTCCCGCGTGTCAAAGTAGCCGATCTGTGTCACTTTGCCGACGTGCAGGTAGTCCGTACTCGGTGCCGCCGCTCCCCCGCGCGTCACGGTGACGGTCGCGAGATCCGCCTCCGTCTCAAGGATAACGGCAACCTTCTTTGGCTGTGCAGTGTCATTCAGATGATAGTAGAGGACGCGCGCATCCCCCGTCACCGTATCGCGGTAGAGGATGCCGCTCTCCTTGACATACTCGGGGCTGTCCGAGAAGAGCAGCGTGCCGCCCGTGTCGTAGGACTCCACAGGCCAACGATGCATGAGATGCGATGTCCCCGGTGCAAACACGCGGTTGCGCGGCGGCTCCGCACTGCCGAGGATGCTCGCAACGCGGTCACGGATGTTCGCCTGTGCCGCACCGCGCTCACGCACGATTGTGCTGCTCTCATCATGCTGTGCTGCATCGACCTGTCCCGTCGTACAGATAAGAGCGAGCGCTGCCGCCGCCATTTTCTGAACCATTCCCTTATTCATATTCCTTTTTTACATTCCCTTCAATTTTTCATGTATTTCCTTGCAGTACGGCCCGCAGTCGTGCGATTCCCTCGCGCACGCCCGCAGGAAGCTCCAAAATACGCGCGTGAAACCGCGCGGCAACATCCGCCTTCATGAGGCGCAGGCGGAACTCCGTCAGGCCCAGACGCGGCGGCGGGATATTGACACGGTGGAGGAGATAGGGATTCGTCTCCGTTGTATTCAGCCCCGCCTCTCCCGTCACGGCGGTCAGATACTCCTCCTCTTGGAGCATTGCAACAACCCCCGCATCATAGGCACCGTTCGGATAGGAGAAGCTGTAGATCGTCTTCATCCCCTTCCACTCAAGCATCAGCTTCGAGAGACGCAGTTCCTCACGCTGTTTCTCGGGCGGCAGCGTCGTCAGCGGAATATGGTTCGCCGTGTGGCTGCCGATCTCCATGCCGCGCCGCTCCATGTCAAAGAGGTTGTCCCATGTGAGATAGCCCGGCTGCCCGATGTCATTCGTCACCACGTAAAACGCCGCCTTCATGCCGCGTTCCTCAAGCATCGGCAGGACAACGCGATAGTTGTCCTCATAGCCGTCATCAAAGGTGAGAATGACGGGCTTCTCGGGCAGCATCTGCTTGCCCTTGCGTGCGCGGGCGTAGTCCTGCGGCGTGATAGTTGTATAGCCCTCTGCAAGGAGGTACTCCAGCTGCGCGGCAAAGTCCGCCGGCGGCACTACATACGGCTCCGCACCGGGGCGCGGCTCCTCCGTGACCATGTGATACTCGAGGATGGGAAATCCCGACGGCGGCGGCGCGGTCAGAATCCACGCCGCACATGCCATGAGCAGGAGCACCGGCAGCGGCAGTCCCTTCAAGAGCAGCCGCGTGATTTTACGGATCAAATTATAACCTCCTCTGCCGCCCTGCAGATTTTGCGCAGGCGATGGCTCATTCCCGACTTGCTGATGTGGCAGAGCGCAGCGAGTTCTGCCATTGTGATCTCCGGATGGGCGCGGCGCATCTCTGCCGTCTCGCGCAGATCCTCCGAGAGATTTGCGAGGTGTCCCGTTGCTGCAAGGCGCTCGATCGCCGCCAGCTGATCGGCTGCTGCATCTACAGCACGCTGCAGATTCGCTGTCTCTACATTGACCAGGCGATTCACCTGTGCGCGCACCTCCTTGAGGTTGCGCGCAACCTCGATCTCCTCTGCCGCCTCCTCCGCTCCGATGAGCGCGAGGAAGTCCATAACGGCATCCCCTTCTTTCAGATAGACAACGTACGTGTCATGCCGATCAGTCAGGCCCACAGGAAAATGCAGACGGCGCAGAAGGGCGAAGAGTGCCCGCCCCATCGCCGCACTCTTCGCCGCAATCTCGAGATGACAACTCGCCTCGGGACGGTTCACACTGCCGCCGCCGAGAAACGCACCGCGCAGATACGCTGCTCGGCAGCATTTCCGCCGCAGGAGCTGCACATCCGTACCCGCACGCAGCGCCTCACCGCCCGCAAGAAAACCGAGACGCGTGAGAAGCGGAGTAACTCCCTCCCCCGCTGCAATATGGACAATGTATTTGCGGCGGCGCAGCTGCGGCGTACGCTCCATCGCAACCGAGGTCTCGATCGCCGCGTCCATTGTGCGCAGCAGACGGATCACGCGGCGTGCGACGGCGGCGCTCGCCGCCTCAAAGCGCAGTCCGAGGCCGTGTTCCCCATCCGTCACCATCGAAGCCCCCATGCGCAGGAGTGCGGCGAGTTCCGCCGTCTGACAACAGTCACGTTCCGCATCCGTGCGTGAGAGCGCATTCTTTACATCTGAGGCAAAGGACGGCATCTCAGTTCACCCGAAAGTCGTAGATCATGCGCATGACATTGCGGCTGAGCTTGTCGGGGTCGTGCCGCACCGCATCGGACTGGTTGATGATGTCCGCCGCGACGAACCCGATGCCGAGCGCATTGATCGCCGCCTCATCCACCACAACGGGTGCAATGCCCTCCGCCGCATACTTTTCACGCAGCGCATCGGAAATCGGGGCACTGTTCACAAGCATAAAGTCGATCACGCCGCGTCCCGCATGCTTCACAATCGCCTCTGCGTGCATGGAGGCCGTATAGCCGTCCGTCTCACCGGGCTGCGTCATGACATTGCAGATGTAGATCTTGAGTGCGCGGCTCTTTCTGAGCTCCTCCGCGATGCCATTCACGAGAAGATTCGGCATAATGCTCGTATAGAGGCTGCCGGGACCGAGGATGATCGCATCGGCGGTGCGGATTGCCTCAAGCGCGGACGGTACGGGGGTAACATCCTGCGGATAGAGGCGCACGCGGCGAATGCGCCCGGGGACCTCCGGGATGTGGGACTCCCCCTCGACTACCGTTCCATCCTCGAGAATCGCATCGAGGCGCACGGACTCCTTCGAGGCGGGAAGTACGCGCCCCTTGACGGCGAGGACCTTTGAGGACTCGCGCAGCGCCGTCTCCATATCACCCGTAACCTCTGCCATCGCCGCGAGAAAGAGATTGCCGAAGCTGTGCCCCGCGAGATTGCTCTGCCCCTCGAATCGGTGCTGAAAGAGCTTTTCCATCAGAGGCTCCGTATCAGCGAGCGCGACGAGACAGTTGCGCAGATCGCCCGGCGGGATGATGCCGAGCTCCGCGCGCAGCCGTCCCGAGGAGCCCCCGTCGTCCGCGACGGTCACGACTGCCGTCACGTTGCTCGTCAGCTCCTTGATCCCGCGCAGGAGCACGGACAGGCCATGCCCGCCGCCGATGACCGTAACCGCAGGACCGCGGCTGAGACGCGTCTTCTCGTAGACGAGATCGACAAGACGCGCCGATGTCCCCTCCGGCATCAGCGCCGTAATGACGGAGCGGATGATGTGGCGCGTCGCCACGAGCATGAGCGCGCTGCCGAGGAACGCAATAAGCCCTCCCACAATCGCCGTGAAGCCGTAGTCATAGCTGCCCTGCCACGTATAGACAAAGCGGAAGATGGCCTCCTCGATGCTGTCGATGTATTTGTAGTTGAAAATGAGTGCGGCTCCAAGCCCGACACAGAGTGTCCCGACCGCAAAGACAAAGAGCCAGCGTTTGAACCCCATGCCGGGGTAGAGCCATTTTATGAGATGCATCGATATCAGCCCTCACTCACGTGCTCATGCACCTCATTCTTCATGAGATCGCGATGCTCAAGACGTGCGTTATAGCCAACCTTGATGCGGTTGTATAGATGACTTGCGATAAAGACGCTGCGGTGCATACCGCCCGTACAGCCAATGGCAATAACGAGCTGGCTTTTGCCCTCCTTCACATACTGCGGCAGCAGGAAGTCCATCATCTCGTCGAGCAGCTGCTCGAACTTCTGTGTCACATCCCACGACTCGATGTAGGAGGAGACCTGCGGGACAGTGCCGCTCTTATTGCGCAGAGAATCCACATAGAACGGATTCGGCAGGAAGCGCACGTCAAAGACGAGATCGGCATCAAGCGGAATACCGTACTTGAAGCCGAACGAGAGAATATTGACGCTCATCTCCGTATCCCTGCCCGGTGTATCGTAGTGCTCGCGAATGATGTCGCGCAGCTCTGCCTTGCGCAGGCGGGAGGTATCAATCAGCTGGGTCGCGCGTGCACGGATGGGCGCGAGCTGTCCACGCTCACGCGTCACGCCCTCCGAGATGCGCGCATCGGGTGCAAGCGGATGAGGACGGCGGGTCTCCTTGTAGCGGCGAATGATGACATCGTCAGATGCCTCGATAAAGAGCAGCTCATAGGCGACATCACCCGCATCCAGTTCACCGAGGATGCGGACAAAATCATCGAAGAACTCGCGGCTGCGCGTGTCCACGACGATCGCGGCGCGGCTGATCTGCCCATGCGTCTCGCGGCAGAGATCGATGAACTTTGGAATGAATACCGGCGGCAGATTGTCCACGCAGAAATAGCCAAGATCCTCCATGTAGCGCGCCGCGAGCGACTTGCCGCCGCCCGACAGCCCCGTTACGATCACGGGGCGGAATTTCTCCGCCGTACGCTTCGTATCCCCCATCGCAAATCACCTCACAGTACAAATTTCTCAATTGCGAGCGCTATTCCGTTCGCATCGTTGGATGCCGTCACGTAGCTGGCGCGTTCCTTTGCCTCCGGCAGACCGTTCTCCGGCACAACGGAGAACGCCCCCATCGCGAGCATCTCAAAGTCATTGTCCGCATCACCCGCGACCATCACCTCGTCAAGGCTGAGCCCCATCGCGTCCGCGAGCGCCTGCACGCCGACCGCCTTGTTGACCCCGGGCGGATTGATGTCGAGGCTCGTCCCCGTATTCTGCTGCGGCACGACCCGATCGCCGAACTGCTCCCGCACAGCGGTGAAATAGGCGTCAATTCCCTCGTTCAGATTGCGCAGAACGAACTGCGGGACATTCTCCGTATAGCGCAGATAGTCATTTCCGACCTCCGTCACCACGAAATTCCCCGTCGTTCGATATGCATCAAAGTGATCGGCACGATACTCGGGTGCGTAGATCTCGATGCCGCTGTACCAGTTGACGTACCAATTCCGCTCATAGACAAACGTCAGGAATTCGCGCACGAGATCTGGGTCAAAATACTTCGCAAAGACGGGCTCCCCCTCCGCATGCCCTACATAGCCGCCGTTGCAGCAGATGACGGGCGCATCGGAGGCGAGCTGACGGGTAAAGTACAGTGCCGAACGCAGCATGCGCCCCGTCGCAATCGTCACCGTGACACCGCGCGCCATCGCGCGGGCGATGATGTCCTTCGTACGCGTCGTGATTTTCTTGTCCGAGGTCAGAAGCGTCCCGTCCAGATCGAGTGCAATGAGTTTGATCGCCATCGGTCAGCCCCTCGTCATCGATACGGGCGCATCTGCGCCCATGCCGAGCACATAGCGATAGATTGCCGCTGCGAGCCCGTTCTCTTCACAGGAGAGGGTTTCGTAGTCCGTCACCTCTTTGATCTCGGGGAACGCGTTGCCCATCGCGATGCTCTTGCCCGCCGCCTGCAGCATCGGCAAATCGTTGTACGCATCGCCGATCGCCATCGTCTCCTCAATGGAGAAGCCGAGCTTTTCCGCAAGCGATTTCAGCGCCGATGCCTTGGAGATGCCCTTTGGCACAATCTCGATCAAATTGTCTGCCGAGCGCGTCACATCCACCTGCGCACCGAACGCTGCGAGCACCGCCTCCGCACGCGTAAGCGTCACGGGAAGCTCCTTCGTCACGAGGAGCAGCTTGCAGTTGCCCGCCGTGTGTGCAAAGAGCCCGTCCCAACCGACCGCCTTGCCCGCGACCTTCTGCGAATTCTCGTAGAACCGCGACTCATCGCACGGCTCGACATAGCGCAGCACACCGCCGCTGTAGCTCTGGATATACCATCCGCGCTCCTTGCAGAACGCAATGAGATCATGTGCAAGGACAGGATCGACCGTATGCTCCTCGTAGACGCGACCGCTCGGGCTCTTGATGAGCCCGCCGTTGTACGAGATGATGGGCACATCCAGGCCGAGCACCTCGGCAACGGGCAGCGCCGCCTCGAACATGCGCCCCGTCGCAATCGTCACCACAACGCCTGCGTCCGCGGCGCGGCGCACCGCTGCGATATTCTCCGGCGAAACCACATTGCCGTCCGGCAGCATCGTCCCGTCCAGATCCGATACAAACAACTTTACCGCCATTTCATCCCCTCCTGTATCCCATTTTCATCAACTGCTGACAAAGTGCTTTCCCCTATGTTATAATACCACGAAATAACGAATGCATCGAAAGGAGGAGCGCCGTGCAGAACCTGCTCCGTCAGCTCGTCATCGTTGTCGCCCTGCTCCTCATCCTTGTCGGCATCTTCGGTCTCTCCTATACCTACCAGATCGATCATCGAAGTGCACGCAGCCTCTCCGCATACGCGCACATCGACTTTCAAGCATCCTACACGGGCGAAGGCCGCCTCGAGGGCGCGACCCTCACGCTCCGAGACTATCGCTATGACAAGGCGAAGCTCCTGCCTGACATCGTCCTCTACACAGACGGTGCCGCATGGGAGATGAAGGCCGTGACCAAGTACACGCCGCGTCCTGTTCCGGATACAGACAGTCCCTACAAGAACGAAAACAAATTCTTCGTCGAGCTCCCGCGTGCAAGCCTCCCTGCCGTCCGCAAGGCAACGGGCATTCGTCTGCGCTTTTACTATGACAACGGGCAGACCATCGACCTGCCGCTCAGCGAACCCGACCTCGCCTACTGGCAGCGCGAGCTCGGAAAAGGCATCTGACCGATGCATATGCATCTCTGTGAGACATTGTAACACCTCCACCGAAATTTTTCCAGTCACCGCATTTTTGATCTCACTCCCATTTCTGCTATGGTGAAATTCCCATATACACTTGAAATGCTTTTCTATCAATGCTATAATAATCATGAATCAGAGGTGGGCACACGCCAACCAATAGAAAGGCCTCGGGGAGTGATGACCCCCGAGGCCTTTTTGTGCGCTGATGAGACGCACTCGGCTGATGCCACAGCGGAGGCTGCTCCTACCTCCTCAGCCTCTGCACAATCAGCGCGCCAAGAACACTCCCGACAACACTGATAAGCAGCGAAAGCAACAGATCAGAGATGTGCACGTCACCAACCTCCCTCCCGTGCCTGATTGACCGGATGAGAGCCGTGGCGAGAGGATTATATCACATAGGGAAAGGAAACACCAATGAAGAAAAACGACTTCGTCCTCATCGGCGCACTGCTCCTCCTCTGTGGGGTCGGTGCCATATTTTTTTTCACACGCGCAGACGATACTGTGCGGCACGCCGTTATCACACAGGACAATGTGCAGCTCTACGATATCCCGCTCACGGGGCACACGGGCACAGAAGAGATTGTCATTGCGGATGAGCACGGGGCAAACACGATCCGCATCGAGGACGAAAGCATCGCCGTCGTCGATGCGGACTGCCCCGACCTCGTCTGCGTCAAGACGGGCAAGGCATCGAAGAAGGGCGATGTAATCGCCTGTCTGCCGCACAAGCTCCTCATCGAAGTGAAGTGATATGAACCTTCGCCGCATAACGCGCATTGCGCTGCTCACCGCACTCTCCCTCATCCTCTTCGTGCTTGAGGGCTTCCTCCCCCTGCCGCTGCCCGTCCCAGGCGCAAAGCTCGGGCTTGCCGCCATCGTCACGCTGATCGCACTCCATCTCCTGCCGATGCGCGACGCAGCACTCATGCTCACGCTGCGCATCCTCCTCGCCTCATTCCTCGGTGGAGGTATCGCGCCCATGCTTTACAGTCTCGCGGGCGGCGCGGCAAGTTTCGCGGCGATGGCGCTGCTGAAACAGCACACGCAGCTCTCCATCGTCGGCATCAGTGCGGCGGGCGGCTTCCTGCACAACATGGCACAGCTCCTCGTCGCCGCCGCCGTCATGCAGACGACTGCCCTCTTTTTCTACGCTCCCGTACTCGGCTTTGTCGGGATTCTGACGGGCATCCTGATCGGCATCGGCGCACGATCAATTTTACAGAAAATATCAAGATAAATATTCTCAATTTCATATTTTTATGCTATACTCTTATTAGCAGATTTTTCTCTCTACTATTACAATTTTAAGGAGGACAATCCAAATGGAGTATCGCATCGAACATGATTCCCTCGGCGAAGTCAAGGTTCCGGCGGACAAGTACTGGGCCGCGCAGACAGAGCGCAGCTTCGAGAACTTCCCCATCGGCATCGAGAAGATGCCCGCCGAGATCATTCACGCATTCGGCATTCTGAAGAAATCTGCCGCCATTGCGAACAACAAGCTCGGCAAGCTCGACAACAAACGCCTCGATGCCATCAAGGCGGCGTGCGACGAGATCATCGCAGGCAAACTCGCGGAGCACTTCCCCCTCGCGGTCTGGCAGACCGGCAGCGGCACGCAGTCGAACATGAACGTCAACGAGGTCATCGCGAATCGCGGCAACGAGATCGCGGGGGAGAAGATCCTGCACCCGAACGATCACTCCAACATGTCACAGAGCTCGAACGACACGTTCCCGACGGCAATGCACATCGCGGCGGTCATCGCCATTGAGGACGGGCTCTTCCCGAGCATCGACCTCCTCGCGAACACATTCCGCCGTCTGATGAAGGAGAACGAGGGCATTGTCAAGACGGGGCGCACACACCTGCAGGATGCCGTTCCCATCTCGTTTACGCAGGAGATCAGCGGCTGGCTCGCGATGCTGGAGCAGTCGAAGAAGCAGCTGCAGGCATCGCTCCCCTTCCTCCACGAGCTCGCACTCGGCGGCACCGCTGTCGGCACAGGGCTCAACACGCCGAAGGGCTTCGATGTCGCTGTCGCACAGGCGGCAAGCGAGCTGACGGGAAAGAAGTTCGTCACCGCGCCGAACAAGTTCCACGCGCTCACGAGCAAGGACGCGATCGTCTTTGCCCACGGCGGGCTCAAGGGGCTCGCCGCGAACATGATGAAGATCGCGAACGACATCCGCTGGCTCGCGGCGGGTCCGCGCTGCGGTCTCGGTGAGATCACGATCCCCGCGAACGAGCCGGGCAGCTCCATCATGCCGGGCAAGGTCAACCCGACGCAGTGCGAGTCCGTCACAATGGTCGCCGTACAGGTCATGGGCAACGATGCCGCCATCGGCATTGCCGCCTCGCAGGGCAACTTTGAGCTGAACGTGTTCATGCCCGTTATGATCTACGACTTCCTCCAGTCCGCACGCCTCCTCACGGATTCTCTGAAGTCGTTCAATGACCGCTGCGTCACGGGAATCACCGCGAACCGCGAGAAGATGCACGAGAACCTCCACCGCTCGCTGATGCTCGTCACGGCACTCAATCCGTACATCGGCTACGAGAACGCCGCGAAGACCGCACACAAGGCGTTCGACGAGAACATCAGCCTCAAGGAAGCATGCGTCGCCCTCGGCTTCCTCACCGCCGAGAAGTTCGACGAGGTCTTCCATCCCGAAGAGATGATATAAGATTTACGTTTCCTCATGAGAAAATGGGCTGTCACACGAAGTTTTTCAGCTTCGTGCAACAGCCCATTTTTGCGCGCCCCCTAAATCGCCAAAAAATCCGGATTAAGCACGCGCAGGGTCTTACGGTCGTAGTCGATGATCCCCTCGTCGCGCATGTGGCTCATCTCGCGGCTGAGTGCGCTGCGCTCCACGCCGAGGTAGCGCGCGAGCTGCGTCTGGTTCAGCTCACGCACGGCAGTACCATCCCCCTCCACGGGGATTGCCTGCAGGTAGACGCTGAGCTTTGCGCGGATGCTCTTCTGCCCCATGATGCGGATCTTGTGCTGATAAAAGGTTCCCTTCTGCGAAATTCTGCGCAGCATATTCAATGTGAACCGCCAGAGATGCGGGTCGCTGCACGCGGTACGCTCGTAGAGCTGTCGGAACTGCAGGCGCAGGATCAGCGTATCGCTGAGAGCCTTGACGAACATACGGCTTGCCGCGAGATTCGCCCCCTCCATCGTCTCGCCGAAACTCTTGCCCGCCTCAAAGATATTCATGTCGATCTGGTCGGCGTTCTCGTTGAGAAACGACACCTCGATTGCCCCTGTCAGAATGATGCCCGTCACAATCGGTGCACGCCCCATGCGCATGATATCCGCCCCCGCCGCATAACGCTTCACCTCACCGCCGAGCGCATTCAGAAGCTCCGGCAGGGCCTCTGCCGGAACCCCCTCGAACAGATCGTGCCGCAGAAGGAGTTCCATATACGGTGCCAGCATTTCATGCGTCAGCATAGTCCGCTCCTTTCCGTTGATAGAGAACAATTCTCTATCATTATAGGGGGAATCCACGAATTTGTAAATGAGGCACATATTTTTTCCACAATATTTCTCTTCACTGTGCCAAAAAATGCTATAATAACCGCAGTCACAAAAGTTTCAACAGAAATGGAGCATGTCATGCAGAACACATCATATCAAAATCTCATCATCGGCTTCGGCAAGGCGGGCAAGACGCTCGCGGGCTTTCTCGCGAAGAAGGGCGAGACGGTCGCCCTCGTCGAGCGGTCAAAGGAGCGTTACGGCGGCACCTGCATCAACGTCGCCTGCATCCCGTCGAAGTCGCTCGAGTACAGTGCGCGGCTCTCGGCAGCGGCGGGCGGCGACTTCGCGGCAAAGGCGGAGCGCTATCGTGCGGCGATTGCAGAGAAACGCCGCCTCACGGCAATGCTGCGCGAAAAGAACTACGCCAAGGTGACGGGCACGGGTGCGGTCGTCATTGACGGAGAGGCATCGTTTGTCGATGCGCATACCGTACGCATTGTCGGCGCGGACGGAGAGCAAACCGTCACGGCGGAACGCATCTTCATCAATACAGGCGCACTCCCCTTCGTCCCGCCGATCGAGGGAGCGGCAGAGAGCACGCACGTATACACGAGCGAGACGATGATGGAGCTCGACGAGCTGCCCGAAAAGCTCGTCATCATCGGCGGCGGCTACATTGGGCTTGAGTTCGCATCGTACTACGCCAACTTTGGCTCGTCCGTCGCCGTCGTACAGGACGGCGAGGCCTTCATCCCGCGTGAAGATGCAGAGATCGCCGCGCGCGTCCTGCAGCATACAAATGATCGCGGCATCCATATCCTGATGGGTGCGAAGGTGCAGCGCATCGAGGACAGTGCCGCCGGCGCGAACGTCGTCGTGCAGACGGTGGACGGAGAGAAGACGCTCGCGGCGAACGCCATCCTCATCGCAACGGGCCGCCGCCCGAACATCGAGGGGCTGGATCTTGCGGCGGCGGGCGTTGCTGTGACGGAGCGCGGCGCAGTCGCCGTTGACGAGCACCTGCGCACAAGCGTACCGCACATCTGGGCGATGGGCGATGTCGCGGGCGGCCTGCAGTTCACCTACATCTCCCTCGACGATTTCCGCATCGTAAAGGATCAGCTCGCGGGCGGTGGGGCACGCACAACGGCAAATCGCGGAGCCGTCCCCTACTCCGTCTTCCTCGATCCGCCGCTCTCGCGCGTCGGCATGACGGAGGCACAGGCAGAGGCGGCGGGCTTTGACGTACGCATCCTCCGCCTTGAGGTCGCCGCCATTCCAAAGGCGCAGGTCTACAGGAAGCCCGCCGGCATGCTCAAGGCAGTCGTTGACGCGAAGACCGACACGCTCCTCGGTGCGCATTTCTTCTGTCCCGAGTCGCAGGAGATGATCAACCTCATGAAAATGGCAATCGACCACGGCATCACTGCCGCCGCGCTCGGCTCTGCCATCTACACCCACCCGACCATGACCGAGGCGTTGAACGACCTCTTTGGATAAAAAGGAGAATTCTATGACAAACACCCGCACGCATACAATTTTCCGCACTTTCTTTCTGCTGATCCCATTCCTGCTCTTCGGCACGGGTTACGGTCAGACAGCACCCGCGGCAGCTTCGGCGCAGCCGGCTGCCACTGTCCCCGCTGAGACGAGCGCCATTCAGATCTTCTCGATGGAGTTCCGTCATCCGGTAGCAGACGGCGCTCTGGTACGCATCATCTGCCAGATCGATGCCCCTGTCAAGAACGCTCTCCCAGCCGAGGAGATCGCGGCGAAGGGGCTCGATCCAAACAGCTTCATCACCTGTCTCGGCGAATTCGTCGGCAAGGAGTTCTCGAACGGCCGCCATCTGGACATCCGCGAGCGCTACATCCCGTGGACACCGGAGATCGAGACGAGCCTTCACGATGTCATCGCCGCGCATAATCTTACCGCCGAGAACGACTACGGCGCACGCGCGGAGACGGTGACGAATCCCGCCTACAACATCCTCATCGCCTATGCGGACGGCCGCAGTCTGCACATCACTGCCGCGGGAGAAACCGTGAACGGACACGAGGCGGATATCGAGGATGTTCTCCTCACATGGTGCGACGAAGCGTTCGCGGCGAAAGGAAAGTAAGAAAAAGACATTCCATGAAGAACTGGGAGAAATGCATCAGCTGCGCAGTGTTTGCGTTTGGTCTTGCCGTTCTGTCCCCATCCGCATTTGGTGCGCCCGCTTCACAGGAGCACGGCATTGTATTGTCAGGGGAGGCGAAACAGGACTACATCCAAAAAGAGATGGATGCACTCTACCACCCCGCCAAGAATACTGCGGCAAAACCATGGTCCCCGCCCAATGGCTGGGTCCATGAAAGACTTACGATCGGAGATGTGCCCGTCGAACGGATTGCGCCGACAAAATCGGCCGCACAGAGGATCATCCTGCTGCTGCACGGCGGCGGCTATATGGGCGGCATAACCGACCGCTACCGTGCGCTGTCCGTTCGTCAGGCAACATATATGGATGCGGCGGAGGTCTACAACGTAGACTATCGGCTTGCCCCCGCGCACGTCTATCCGGCCGCACTGGAGGATGCGGAAGCCGTCTATCGCGGGCTGCTCACACGTGGAATCGCTCCGTCAAACATTATTATTTTCGGAGATTCTTCGGGCGGCAATCTCGCCCTCGCACTTGCGCTCCGGCTAAAAGAGCAGGGGCTTGCGCAGCCCGCCCTGCTGCTTCTGCTCTCGCCATGGGTGGATTTCGAGCACAAGGACGGCACATCACGCACGGAGAATTTTGAAAAAGACAAAATACTCGGTGCCGGAACCCCATTTGCAGACGCTGTTCGCAAAGCACCGCCCTACGCGGGCAGTCTCCCGCTCGACGATCCGCGCCTCTCTCTTATTCACGCCGATCTCAGCGGACTG
Organism: uncultured Centipeda sp.; assembly: GCA_905372865.1. Lineage (GTDB taxonomy): Bacteria > Bacillota > Negativicutes > Selenomonadales > Selenomonadaceae > Centipeda. The sequence goes on along the minus strand of CAJPQT010000015.1, from coordinate 15,690 downwards.
CCGCCGATGCTGGTCCAGACGGGCGGCTACGATCTTCTCCTGACAGAGGACGAACAGCTTGCGGAAAAGGCGGCCGCAGACGGTACTCCCGTGACGCTCAGCGTCTACCCCGAGATGCCCCACGTCTTCCCGCTCGTCCTGCCCGAACTCGCGGAAAGTTTCACTGCTCTGGAGGAGATGCGGGACTTTGTGAATCGGTATATGAACGAACTACCATGATCATACGAAAGCGGGAGGTATCATCACAGTGACGATATCTCCCGCTTGTTGTTTCTCTATTATGCCTCTCTGCGGTCGAACGGTACCTGCCCCAACTGCAGATCGGGGTTGTTCTCGCGAATCCAGCCAAGCGCCCACTCGTTGCTGACGAGGAGAACGGGGTTGCCGTTTCTGTCATGAACGAACATGCCGCGATCCGCACCGCGCAGATCGGCGGGGGTGATCGAGCGCCCGTCCGGGAAGGCAAGCCAGCGCGCCGTCTCGAACGGCTGCATCTGCATCGTGATCTCCGTGTTGTACTCGTTCTTCAGTCGGTACTCGAGCACCTCGAACTGGAGGGTGCCGACGGTGCCGACGATGTAGCTGTCGAGCCCCGCACCGACCTGCTCGAAGAGCTGGATTGCGCCCTCCTGCGTCAGCTGCTCGATGCCCTTGACGAACTGCTTGCGCTTCATCGTGTCCTTCGCCACAACGCGCGCAAAGCGCTCGGGCGGAAACACGGGGAAGTCCTCGAACTTGAACTTGTGCGCGGGGTCGCAGAGCGTGTCCCCGATGCCGAATACACCGGGGTCGAAGAGCCCCACGATGTCGCCGGGATACGCCGTGTCGATGATCTGGCGGTCCTGCGCAAGGAATTGCTGTGGCTGGGCGAGCTTGATGAGCTTGCCCGAGGGCGCGTGCCAGACGCTCATATTGCGGTCGAACTTGCCCGACGAGATGCGGATAAATGCGAGGCGGTCACGGTGGGCAGGGTTCATGTTCGCCTGAATCTTAAAGACGAATCCCGAGAACTGCTCATCATCCGGCTCGATCACACCGTCCGAGGACATGCGCGGCGCAGGTGTCGGCGCGAGGCGGATGTACTCCTCAAGGAAGTTCTGCACGCCGAAGTTCGTCATCGCCGAGCCGAAGAACATCGGCGTGAGCTCGCCCGCATCCACCGCCGCGCGGTCGAACGCCTCGCCCGCGTCGCGCAGCAGCTCAATGTCGTCAAAGAGCGCGGCGGCGGCCTCCTCTCCGACGCGCTCCTTCCATGCGGGATCGTCCATCTCGAACACCTCGGAGACGCGCGTCTCCTGCCCGTGCGTCACGTCCTCGGCAAAGAGTTCGATGCGGTTTTTCTCGCGGTCATAGACCCCGCGATACGTCCCGTCCGTGCCGATCGGCCAGTTCATTGGATAGGAGCGGATACCCAGAACATTTTCGAGCTCATCCATCAGATCGAGCGGTGCCTTGCCGAAGCGGTCGAGCTTGTTGACAAAGGTGAAGATGGGGATGCCGCGCTGACGGCAGACGCGGAAGAGCTTGCGCGTCTGCGCCTCAACGCCCTTCGCCGCGTCGATGATCATGACGGCGCTGTCCACCGCCATCAGCGTACGATATGTATCCTCGCTAAAGTCCTGATGCCCCGGCGTGTCGAGGATGTTGATGCGATAGCCGTCGTAGTCGAACTGCAGGACGGACGACGTAACGGAGATGCCGCGCTGCTTTTCGATCTCCATCCAGTCAGAGACGGCATGGCGCTGCGTCTTGCGCGACTTGATCGAGCCGGCGAGATGAATTGCCCCTCCGTAGAGGAGCAGCTTCTCGGTGAGCGTCGTCTTGCCCGCGTCCGGATGCGAGATGATGGCAAAGGTACGGCGCTTCTCGATTTCACGCGCGAGTTCTTCTTTCAAATCTGCCATAGTCTCCCCTATTTCAACGTCAATGATACGGGGCAGTGATCGCTCCCGAACACATCCGCATGGATCTCCGCTGCCGCGATGCGCTCACGCAGCTCCTCCGAGACGAGGAAGTAGTCGATGCGCCACCCCGCGTTCGTCTCGCGCGCATGGCGCAGGTACGACCACCACGTATACGCGCCTGTCTTATCCGGGTACAGGGCGCGGAAGGTATCGACAAATCCCGAGGCGAGGAGCTCCGTGAATTTGCCGCGCTCCTCGTCCGTGAAGCCCGCATTGCGGCGGTTGCTCTTCGGATTTTTGAGGTCGATCTCCGTGTGCGCGACGTTGAGATCGCCGCAAACGACGACGGGCTTTTTCGCACGCAGATCAAGCAGGAACGCACGAAAGGCATCCTCCCAGACCATGCGGTAGTCGAGGCGTGCAAGCGCGTTCTTCGAGTTCGGCGTGTAGACGGTGACGAGGTACACATCCTCGTACTCCATCGTGATGACACGCCCTTCGTGGTCGTGCTCCTCGATCCCAATCCCGTAATTGACGGAAAGAGGCTTGATCCGCGTAAAGATCGCCGTGCCGGAGTAGCCCTTTTTCTCCGCACTGTAAAAAAACTGCTCGTAGCCGGGCAGATCGAGGATCGCCTGCCCCTCCTGCATCTTCGTCTCCTGCAGGCAGAACGCATCGGCATCGAGTTCCTTGAAGGCCTCCATGAAGCCTTTTTTAAGGGCTGCACGCAGCCCGTTGACGTTCCATGATACAAAGCGCATAGCCGTCCTCCGTCAGAGCGTCTTATACTGCGAAACCGGCCAGAATACGAGCATCGCCTTGCCCTTAATGAGATCGTACGGCACAAAGCCAACATCGGCGAAGCGGCTGTCCTCGGAGTTGTTGCGGTTGTCCCCCATGACGAAAATACGTCCCTCGGGCACGGTTGATTTCGGATACTCGCTGCGCGTCTTCTCGAGGATGTAGTCCTCCGTGAGCAGCTGATCGTTGACGAGCACGCGCCCCTCGCGGATCTCGATGGTATCGCCCGGCGTTGCGATCACGCGCTTGATGAAGTCGCGGCTCGGATCGCGCGGGTACTGAAAGACGAGGACTTCGCCTTTCTCCGGCGGACGGAAGCGGTAGATGAATTTATTGACAACGAGGCGCTCCTCCGACTCGAGCGTCGGGCGCATCGACGGCCCGTCGACGACGTAGAGCTCCACGATAAAGGTGCGGATGAACATCGCAAGCGCGACGGCAACGACGATGGATACAATCCAGTCCTTGATCTCCGATGCGGTTGACGTTTCTTTTTCCATAAAATCCTCCTCTCATACAGCAAAAATAGGGACTGCCACAGCAGTCCCTATCCGTCGTACAATTAGCGCTTTTCCCGAATACGAGCTGCCTTGCCCGTGAGTCCGCGCAGATAGTAGAGCTTCGCACGGCGGACGATGCCGCGGCGCGTCACCTCGATCTTTGCGATCCGCGGGGAGTGCACGGGAAAGAGACGCTCGACACCGACGCCCGACGCGATGCGGCGCACGGTGAAGGTCTCACGGACGCCCGTTCCCTGACGTGCGATGACAACGCCCTCGAACACCTGAATGCGCTCGCGCGTGCCCTCGACGATGCGCGCATGGACGCGAACCGTGTCGCCGGGTGCAAACTCCGGAATGTCGGAGCGAAGCTGCTCCTTCTCAAGGACCTCGATGATATTCATATGTTTTCCTCCTTCGCTCGGATGTTCATCAACGGCTCATGCCGCCCAGCGGACCATCCACACACATACTCAGTGACTATAGCATAAGATGCGCCCATGTGCAAGAAAAATTTTTCCTCAGCGATCCCCGATTTCTGCCATATTTGCTTTGGCGAAATCGTCCTCACGATTTTTTCCCTTTGGCTTCCGCTTCGGACGGCGCGGCGGCATGTGTGCCTGCCAGTCCGGCTCACAGGTGATGCGATTGCGCCCGTTCTGCTTCGACTGGTAGAGGGCCGTATCTGCACGTTTTAGCACGCGTTCCGCCGTATCTGCCTCCGTGCCGTACCAGATGGCCACACCGCCGCTGCATGTCACCCGATCCGAGGGATGGATCTGCGCCGCAGCGACGGCCTCGCGGATTGTGTTGGCGAACGCCTCCGCCTCCGCCCCATCGTAGTGAAGACAGAGCAGAATGAACTCCTCACCGCCCCAGCGGATGAGGATGTGCCGGCGATCCAGGAACCCGCTGATCGTCTGCGCGAACCCCACGAGCACCTCATCGCCGACATCGTGCCCGTAGGTATCGTTGATGTGCTTGAAATGGTCGATGTCAAGCATGATGACGGCGAGCGGCTCTTTGATCTCGAGCGAGATCCGCATGAAATCTCGCGTCGCCGTCGGGAATTTGTTGCGGTTGAACACGCCCGTGAGCGGATCGACCTCCATGCGTTTCGTCACCACACTGACCTCATTCTCGAGGCTCGCGGAGAGCTCGGTAAGGTAGCGCTCATGGGCGGCACGCTCCAAAATCAACTGGACGATAAAGAAGGCGATGGTATAGATGCCGAATGGAACGTAGTAGGTATGCCATGCAAAGAGGCGATACTGAAGCGCCATGCCGTCAATCACGGCGAGCCCCGTGAGCGTTCCGAACGCGATGAGGAGCGAGCGGCAGCGCTGGTTGCCGGCTGTGTGGCACGTCCAGAGCCAACGCCCCGTCATCAGACCGCAGACAAGAAGTGTGGGATAGAAGAAGAACCGCATGAGATACAGTCCGTTCTGCCCGGAGAGCTCCAGCAGCACGGCAAGCAGGAGAATGATGCCATAGGCGAAGGATGTCTGAAGGACGTTCTTTTGATAGCGTTCGTCAATCACTCTGTAGATGAGCAAATTTGCGGAAAGCGGGATAAGGTAAGAAAAGACAAGTTCCACGTCCAGCCAGAGCACAGGCCAGTCAAACCACAGGAGCACGACACTCGACGCGCTGAACATCCAGACGAAGAAGACGAACAGGACGACGATTATGCGCAGGTAGAGATCCCTGAGATCCGTCTCTGCAAAGAAATAGACACCGAGGAGCAGAATGAATACGAGCAGTGCCGTAATGCCGCTGACATAGGGAAAGTCGTAGACAAAGACATCCTCGATCTGATGTGCGGCGCGATCCAGACGAACGCGGTCGAACTGTCCAAGCACCCATATGTTATCGGAATGGATCTGCATGATGAGGTGCCGCCCAATCGCCCATGCGGGCAAATCGACAAGATGCCACTTACGGCCGTAGGAGCCGTGCTGATCGTTGAGATCACCGTAGCGGTAGATGGAGACCCCATCGAGAAAGATCTGCAGGGCCTGGTCCGTCGTGGTGAAGAAGAGGCTCTCATCCACCCCCGTATCGGGCGGAATGTAGACGCGCACCCAGACATAGCGTGTCCCCTCGGGGACGGCGACACCGAACTGCGGATTGAACCTCCGCCAATGCCCTTCCTCCTTCGGAAACGCAGGAACCGTCTTCGCCGCGTGTTCATCGGAATTCGCCGTATTCGTCTCCCAGTACTCCCATGAAAGTTCAGCGGTTTCAGCGGAAACCGTATGTCCCGTGCAAAGAAGCAGAACAAAAAAAAGAGCCTGCACGAATACACACAATTTCCGAATCATGTTTCGCTTACCTCCCCACAAAATGATTTCGCTGTAAAACCAGTCGTGTTTAGCAAGAAAGTCCTGCCAACGTTTTGCGTACGATATCTTCCGGTACATCGCAGTGCACAGAGACGGTTCCGATCCCCTCCGCAAGCACCCAATGAATGCGCCCGCCCACCGTCTTCTTGTCGTGGAAGAGATCGGCATACATTGCATCTACCGTCACGCCCTCGGCGGAGCACGGCAGTCCCATCGCATGGATCAGTGCATCAATGCGCGCACGGTCTTCCCCCGAAAGAAGCCCCAGCTGAGCGCTGATCTCTGCCGCGCCGACCATGCCGATTGCGACCGCCTCGCCGTGCCGATAGCGCGCATAGCCCGTTTCCTTTTCGATCGCGTGCGCAATCGTATGGCCGAAGTTCAGGATGCGCCGAAGGCCGCCCTCTCGCTCGTCCTGGCGTACGACATCCGCCTTGATCGCACAGGAGCGCGCGATCATATGCACCGCCACTGCGGATTCGAGTGCGAGTACGTCTGCGCGGTGCTCCTCGAGCCACACAAAGAAGTCTGCATCATAGATGATGCCGTATTTGACGATCTCACCGAGCCCCGACCAAATCTCACGGCGGGGCAGCGTCCGCAGAAAATCCAGATCCATAAAAACGGCATCGGGCTGATAGAATGCGCCGATGAGATTCTTGCCGAGCGGGTGGTTGACAGCCACCTTGCCGCCGACACTCGAATCCACCTGTGCGAGGAGACTTGTCGGGAACTGGATGAAAGGAACACCGCGCATATAGGTGGCCGCTACGAAGCCCGCAAGATCGCCGACTACGCCGCCGCCGAGTGCAATGATCGGCGAACGTCGGTCTAGGCCAAACTCGATGGCACGCGTATAGAGTTCATTCGCCTGCGTGAGGCTCTTCGATGCCTCCCCCGCAGGAACCGTGACGATCTCCGCGCGAACCCCCGCATTCGCAAAGAGCCCTGCCATCCTCTCTGCGCAGAGCGGTGCGATATTCGTATCCGTGACGATCATGCCGTGCGAAGAATATCCCGCTGAACGGACAAACGCGATGATCTCATCCGCAAGCCCGCTGCCGATGAGAATCGAGTAGCTGCGCTCCCCGAGTTCGACTTCTACCCTCTGCCTCATATTATTTTCTCCATATCCGCGTTGCCTGCACGATATACTCTGCGGCCTCGAGCGGCGAGCGCCCGCTCGTATCGACCGTGATGTCCGCCTCCTCGTAGAGTGTACGGCGCTCCTCGAGCAGCCGCATAACGGCGGCACGCCGATCCCCCGCGTCGGCACGATCGAGGACAGGCCGTGCCCCCCGCGCTGCGGTGCGCTGGAGGATGGTATCCACATCGGCAGTCAGCGCCACGAGAACACCATTTTGACGCAGCAGCGCTATATTTTCGGGATCCTTTACTGTGCCGCCGCCCGTCGCAATGACGAGATTTGTACGCCCCGCCGCATCGCGCACGGCTTCCTTCTCGCGTGCGCGAAAGTACGGCTCACCATGCTGCGCAAACATCGCAGGGATGCTCATGCCGTGCTGCTCCTCGATCTTCTTGTCGAGATCATGAAAGGCGCAGCCGAGCCGTGTGGCAAGCAGACGCCCAATGCTTGTCTTGCCCGTGCCCATAAAGCCGATCAACACAATGTTCTTCATCGGGTCACCCATCGGCTTTCCAAGCGCTCGCGGTAGGCGGCGAGCGACGCGGTGAGATCGGTCATGGAGCCTGCGTGGAACTGCGTGCAGATCGCATCCGCGAGGACAAAGGCGACCATCGCCTCACCGACCACGGAGGCGGCAGGTACGGCGCAGGCATCGCTGCGCTCCTTGCTCGCAGAGACCGCTGCACCCGTTGCGAGGTCGACCGTCTGCAGCGGTGTCATCAGTGTTGGAATGGGCTTCATCGCGGCGCGGACAACGAGCGTCTCGCCATTCGTCATGCCGCCCTCGAGCCCGCCCGCGCGATTGGTCCGACGATAGGGAAGCCCATCCGCACCCATGAAGATTTCATCGTGGATCTCACTGCCGGGCACATGTGCACAGCCAAAGCCGGCACCGATCTCCACTCCCTTGATCGCCTGGATGGACATGAGCGCTCCCGCGAGCTTCCCGTCGAGGCGGCGATCCCACTGCGTATGGGAGCCGAGCCCGACAGGAAGACCACGCACAACGATCTCAAAGATGCCGCCAAGCGTATCACCCGCCGCCTTTGCCGCATCAATGCGTGCCTTGATGCGCGTCTCGGCCGCAGGGTCGCAGCAGTTCAAATCGCTGCTGTTTGTCACACCGATATCCTCATCGCAAATCGCTGCGCGGTCCACCGCCACGCCGCCGATCTCCGTCACATGGGAGGCGATCGTCACGCCGAGCGCGGTAAGCAGCTGACGGCAGACGGCACCGACGGCAACGCGCATCGTTGTCTCGCGTGCACTCGATCGCTCGAGGATATCCCGCGCGTCCGCACGGTCATATTTCAGCGCACCTGTGAGATCCGCGTGTCCCGGACGGACGGCAGTCACCCTCGCCCCCGTCGGCGTACCGAAGGGATCCATGCGCTCCGTCCAGTTCGCAAAGTCATGATTCACAACCTGAAGCGTGATGGGCGAACCAAGTGTCTCGCCAAAGCGCAGCCCCGAAAGAACCGCGACGCGATCCGTTTCGATCTTCATGCGGTCGCCGCGCCCATACCCCTGCTGCCGCCGTGCCAGCTGTGCATCGATCACCTCGCGCGCAACCCGCAGCCCCGCCGGCATACCGTCGAGAATCGCCGTCAGCGCCGCACCATGCGACTCGCCGCCTGTGATAAAACGCAGCTGGCCCATGCCATTTCCTCCCCCGCTGTATCATCTGCCATATTTTCATCCATCTTGAGATAAATTCGATATAATATTGTCTTTTCCTGCAAGCACTGCCCCTATTCTGCACGCGCCGCAATATCCATTCGAATGACCACATACAGTTCCTGCTCCTCGGCCGTCAGTGTGAACGCCCCGAAGCGGACGCAGCGCTCCCCCTCCTGCACAGCGTGCAGAAACGAGAGGAGATCGAAGTATCCGCCGCGTACACGCAGTTCGATCGGTTGAATCCGCAGCCCATCTCTCAGCATCATCGGCTGTGGTGCAACGCCCTCGACAGTTACATGATTCCGCCGCGCCAGATGTTCCGCTGTGTGGATGAATGTCCCCTGCCCACGCTCCTCGGGCAGGGCATCTGCAAGGCGCATCTGCCGCACGCGCAGTTTTTCCTCTGCCTGCGGATCCTCGATCAGTAGGCGCTGATAGTGCTCCATGCGTGCGAGCGCCGTCTCAGCCGCCTCCTGCTCTGCGTGCGCCGCTGTGCGCTGTGCTGCAATATGCGGCGCAAGTACGAGCACATAGAGGAGAATCAGTGTACACGCCCAGATCAGTGCGAGCTCGATACGCTGTCGCTCTGAAACTCGTCCCATCGTCCCTCCTGCCAGTCACTGTGCAATGTAAATCGAATCCGCGGCGGCATACCCGACGTTTCTCGCTCCTCACCCGCCTGTTCGAGCGTGACCTCCGCAGAGAAAAAATCGTCGTCCTCGATCGCCCCCATGAAAGAAGCAAGGGCCGCGTAGCTCACGGCTTCGCCCTCGATCCAAAGCTCCTGTTCCGCTGCCCGCACACCCGTCAGGTATACACCGTCCACAATCTTGCTGCCGAGGTGGATGAGCAGTGCACGCAGAGGCAGCGACTCTGCCGCGAACGCGGCCAACATCTGCTCGCGCTGCATGACATCGCTGCGCAGGACAAAGAACGTCTCCATGCGAAGGCGTTCCGATTCCCTGAGCGCGAGCTCCTCCACTGCGCGGTCACGCGCTGCGCGCGCCGTCATGCAGGAAGAGAGCTCTGCACTGACGCACACAAGAAAAACCGCGGTGGAAAGCACGGCAATCAGAGGTGCCGCACGGGAGCGCAGGCGCACAAGAAGAGCCTGCTCCGCCGTCCAGTAGAGATTTTCCGACATCCCCGAGCGAACGAGCAGTCCCGCATAGACGGCGGGCGTACACCCATCGTCATGCCGTACTGCCTCCCACGGCATAAGCGGTCCACGGGCCTCCTCAATCGCGGCGGCAAGAACACCGCCGCCCGCAGGACAAACTGTAAGTCGCCGCAGCTCAAGCCCTGCCGCAGCAAACGCGGAGAAATACTGCCGTATGCGTGCTCCTTCCATCTGTGCCGTCCAATAGCGCGTTGGCTCAGCACCCGAAAGCTCCGCACAGCAAATCCCGAGATCATGGGGCAGCTGTGTGCCCGTCTCATCGGCCTCTGCCCGCAGCGACCACATCAGTGCCGCCCGCAGCTCTGCCCCCGTGAGAGGCACCGGCAATTCCCGTTCCTCCGTATGCACCTCGGAGAGCGGGAGGGCAAGACCAATCGGCAGCCGCTCCCAGCCTGCGCGGCGAAGTTCTGTATATGCGACAGCAGCAAGTGCCTCTGCATCCGCAGCCGCAGGACATTGCGCCGCAGAGGTCCGCGCCTCCGTCACCGTCCACACACCGCCGGTCTCATCATTTGCACACAGGTGAACAAGCACGAGGCCCTCTTCCGACGGGCAAAGCCCCACAGCCGCACGTACCCTCCGCCGCAGGCTAAAACCAGCGCCGCCAAACATAGCGATCTCTCTTCCTCTCCATCTGTGCACGAACAATCTTTGCACGCAGCCAGTACTCTCCATCGGGAATGCGCGGCGCTCCGACATCGACTGCCGCAGCCCCCACATAGAGAAATCTCCCGCCCTCCGCGGGCATCTCGACAAAGGTATGCAGTTCGATCTTCTCCGACAGGGGAATGACCCCCACATCCACCTCCCTGGTCTCTCCCGGAGACGGCAGCGGGTCAAAGGCGGCCGCCGTCTGCTCGAGGCGCGCGGCCACCGTTTCAACACCGCTCTCGGCGGCAAGTCGGAGCTGCATTTCACGCTCATATTCAGAGACGACGCCTGCACCGCCCCGAATGAACTGCACGGCGGCAAGGCCGATCAGGAGTATCGTCGTCAATGCACACAGCCCAACGGCGGATATCGTGCCGTGCTCATCGGTGCCTTTACATTCCACCCATATCCCTCCGCAGATAGACCGATGTCGCGAGGCTGTACCTGTGCCCCGTCACCGTGCTCTCGCCCGTCAGCTCGATATGATAGAGCCGCGGGTGATCGTCATCCTCACGTATCGAAAACGACATAATATGTACCCCCGCACGGTCAAACGAACCGGTAATGGGAAAGGTGACTGTTTTAAATACCAGCCGTCCGTCACTGAGCCAGTAACGATCAAACGGTTCATGATCCTGCGTGCTCTGCCGCATTTCATAAATGCCGCGCTGACGCTGACGAATGTAATCCGAGAGCAGCGCAGACTCCACGATGCGCGCCGCAGCAATGTGCATTTCCTGCCGCAGCTCCGCATCTGCGACCTCCTGTTGGTAGCTGCGCCACGACCACGCAAGGGCAAAGGCCAGAAAGGTCAGAAGGAGCACAAAGATCGGCAGGCTGACGGCGAGCTCCGTCAGCAGGAAACCACGCGCATCGGAATGTCTAGGGGGTGCTTTCCGCATGCACATGCTGCCTCAGCCTCCGCACAAAATCTGCCTGTTCCTCACGCCCAAGGATCTGCCACGAAAGGCGCAGGCTCACATCGTAAAAATCATCCCGCCGAACGACTGTCGTCTCGACCCGATAGACGCGCCCATTCGAGGTGAGGGTGAGCGACACAGGCGGCGGCGGAATCCCCTGATCCAAATCTGCCTCCATCATCGAAAAGCGTGCACGTGCGAGAAGGGCTGCCTCCATGCGGGCGGCGGCATGTTCCTCAAGCAGCGCCGTACGTGCAAAAATGCCAATCGCGGCCGCAGATCCGAGGACGATCATCCCGAGCAGAACAGCCTCAAGAAGAACCCATCCCGCTTCGTTACTCCTCGTCTGCGGCTTCATAATTCCCTCTCCGAAGGCGAATGCGCGCCGCTCGATCAATCACAACATGCAGCGCACGCTCCTCATGCCCCGCAGCATAGACGCGGATCGTCATATTGTGGCTCCACCCCTCTGCGATTTCACCGTTGCGGTTAAAGACAACCAACGTATTCCTCATCGTCTCCTGCTCAAAGCGCACAAGCGGCAGCGGCTCATACACATGCGTGTCCTCACTGAAGGGCCGGCGCAGCTCATAGCGGTCCAAGCGAATGCGCAAGCGCGGTACGCGTTCCCACGATCTCCGGCCTTCGAGCATATAGAGCGGCATGGCCGTCGTGCGGCTGATCGCCTGTATGCGTCGGAGCTCGCCGATGAGATGCATGGCTTCATACTCCACTGCCGCCCGTGCATAGAGTGAAAATGCCGCCGGAAGCGCTGCCGCAAGAATCACAGCAAATACAGAGAGCGCGGCCAGCAAGCTCACAAGTGCGCCGCCCCGCATTGCCGATGCCCTCATCAGACGAGCCCCCAATAGAGCTGCCAGATCTGTCTCCCTGCAACAAAGGCAATATAGCCGCCGACCGATAGAAAAGGTCCGAATGGCATGCCATCACGTCGCCCCCTACGCCGCGTGATGAGGAGAAGCGCCGCTGCAATGCCGCCGAGCACAAATGCAATCCATACGGCAATCACCGCCGCCTCCCATCCGAGCCATAGCCCGAGTGCCGCAGCAAGCTTTACGTCACCGCCCCCGAGCCCGCCGTGCGCGGCAATATACAGGCAATAAAATAAGACGCCGCAAAGCGTCCCGCCAATAAGAACCTCCTGCAGAGAGATCACCCCTGCGAGCGCAGGGAGGAGCCCGAGCAGAGCAAAAGGCACCGTGATACAATCATAGAGCATGCCATCCCGCAGGTCGAGGTAGGAGAGCCACAGGAGCACAAGCGAAAAGACACTCCCGCAGAGCCCACGCAAATTTATGCCGCCGAAGAAAACGATACCGATCACACAGAGCAGCCAAAGCACAGCGAGCAGAAGAAGCGGGCGGCGTGCGGGAAAAAGCGTCTGTGCCTCCTCCTGCATCATCCTGCCCCCTCACTTCTTCGTACGGTACTCCTCTGCCGTCCGCCCCGCACAGGTCGCGCGCCAGACATTGTCCTTCTGCTCAATCTTGTACACCGCGTTTTCCAAGGGCTCCTCTTTATCCCCAACCCGCACATTGCCCGAAGGCGGTTTTAGATTGTCCAAGTCGGTCACGTATTCTTTCAGATCGGCAATGCCGGAAGGGTTCTTCCCCTTTGCCGTCTGGTAGAGCACAATCGCGGTATCAAGCGCGGTAAGATCCGCCTGTACCTTCACGGTGTTTGCCGTTACTATGGCAGATGAGAAGCGCGGCACGGCGATCGAAAGGATCACCGCGAGGATCATCACGGCGAGCAGTGTCGAGAGCAGTGAGAACCCCCGCTGATCGCATACAGCATGCCGTAATGATGTGAGACGTTTACTTAAAATCGACAAACTCATCAATACGCGCACCGCCCTTCGCCATCGGCTCCACGAAACTGCGCCACACATCCATTACAATGACGCGCGGATGTGTCCGATCCGCAAGAGCACAGCGCAGGGCCTCCGCGAACTCCTCCTGCGTCGATACCCCTATCGCCTTGATGCCAAAGCTCTCTGCGTATTTCACATAGTCCATCTCATGGTCGAGCTCACAAGCAATGTATCGCTCCTCGTAGAGCACCTTCTGCAGCTGACGGATCATGCCGAGACTACGGTTGTTCGCGATGATCGAGATCACAGGCAGCCCGAGGCGTGCAATCGTATAGAACTCATTGCCCGTCATCTTGATGCTGCCGTCACCCGTGATGTGGATCACGCGTCGCTGATCCCCCCACGCGATCTGTGCCCCCATTGCGGCGGGCAGCCCGTAGCCCATCGTGCCAAGTCCGCCCGAGGTCAGCCATGTCCGCGGCTCCTCCACGCGCAGGTGGAGCGCCGCCCACATCTGATGCTGCCCCACATCGGTTGCGTAAGCGTATGCCTTACCTGTTGTATTCTGCGCCACTTGATTCAGCGCCCACGGCACGGTCAGACGACCGACGTGGTAGTCGTAGTCGTACTCCTCCTGCCACGTGCGGATCTGCTCCCACCACGCCGCGAGATTACTCTTCGGTGCCTGCCGCATAAGCAGGCCGAGGATCGTACGCATATCCCCCGCAAGTCCGAGACTGTTCTCGATGTTCTTGTCAATCTCGGCGGGATCAATGTCGATGTGGATGAACTTGCGGTTTGCCGTATACTTGCTGAGATTGCCCGTCTGCCGATCGGCAAAACGGCTGCCGAGCGCAATGACGAGATCAGCGGCACCGATGGCATAGTTTGCCGCCTTCTCCCCGTGCATCCCTGCAAAGCCGAGCATCTGCGGATGCGTACTTGCAACCGCGCCCATACCCATGAGCGTATGCACCACGGGCAGATGATATTTCTCGATGAACGCCGTGACCTCGGCCGACGTTCCCGCCGAGATCACACCGCCGCCCACGATGACAAGCGGACGCTCTGCGGATACAATCTCCGCCGCCGCCTCTGCCGCACAGATCATAAAGTCCGCGTCGGGCTTGCCCGGCGTACGTACGCGCGGCTCCTCCGCAGCATAGGCAACCTCCTCAAAAAAAAGGTTGCGCGGCACATCGAGGAGCACGGGACCCGGCCGTCCGCTGCGTGCAAGCTCGAATGCCTGACGGATCGTCGGTACGAGATCCGCCGCGTTTTTAATTTTATAGTTGTGCTTTGTGACAGGCATCGTCACGTCGAGGATGTCCGTCTCCTGAAAGGCATCGCGTCCGAGCAGAGCAATGTCCACCTGGCCCGTGATTGCGAGCATGGGGATCGAGTCCATGTACGCCGTCGCGAGCCCCGTCACAAGATTTGTTGCGCCTGGCCCCGAGGTCGCGATGCAGACACCGACGCGCCCCGTCGCGCGCGCGTAGCCATCCGCCGCATGGGCAGCATTCTGCTCATGCGTCACGAGAATTTGTTGTATTTCATCCTGTGCATAGAGGGCATCATAAAGCGGCAGGATCATCCCGCCGGGATAGCCGAATACCGTGTCCACGCCCTGCTCGCGCAGACACGCCAAAACAGCCTCCGCACCTCTCATACACACACCTCTAATCTACGATACAATGATAAGAATATTATAGCATACGTGATACAACTATTGCAATAATATTTCCCCACACCCACGAAATCTCTTCTTTACACCTCTTCTCTGTCTGCGGTATAATTATTGTGTATAATTTTATAGATTCCGCACTTCATCGAGATACGGACATCGACAAGAGGTTCAAAACACTTTCGAATGTCTTTTCCGTACCGCCCAAAGGGAAGGGCGTACAGAGAGATGAAGGCGGCGAGGGAAAGGGGTAACGTTATGAAAGATGAAATCTTTGGTGTGCTCCAACGCGTCGGCCGCAGCTTCATGCTGCCCGTGGCGATTCTGCCGATTGCGGGCATTCTGCTTGGCATCGGCGCTTCGTTCACGAACCCGACGACGATTGAGACGTACGGGCTCGGCGGTCTGCTCGGTGCGGGCACGGCACTGAACGCGCTGCTCACGATCATGGCGAGCGCGGGCAGCACGATCTTCGGCAATCTGCCGATCATCTTCGCGGTCGGTGTCGCCATCGGCATGGCAAAGGCAGAGAAGGAGGTCGCGGCACTCTCGGCGATGATCGCGTTCTTCGTCATGCACACGGCGTGCAACGCGATGCTGAAGCTCGGCGGTCAGATCCTGCCGGACGGCTCGATCGCACCGAATGTGCTTGAGGGCACGATTGCCGCCTCCTGCGGCATCATGTCGTTCCAGATGGGCGTGTTCGGCGGCATCATCGTCGGGATCGGCGTGGCATGGCTGCACAACAAATACCACAAAATCGTTCTGCCGAATGCACTCTCCTTCTTCGGCGGTTCACGCTTCGTGCCGATCATCTCCACGATAGTCTTCCTCGGCGTCGGCATCGCGATGTACTTCCTCTGGCCGCTCGCGCAGCAGGGCATCTTCGCCCTCGGCAGCCTCGTCACAGGCACGGGCTACATCGGCACGCTGATCTTCGGCATCATCAAGCGTGCGCTCATCCCCTTCGGTCTGCACCACGTTTTCTATCTGCCGTTCTGGCAGACGGGCGTCGGCGGCTCGATGATGATCGACGGTCAGCTC
>CAJPQT010000014.1 GCA_905372865.1 uncultured Centipeda sp. | reverse complement strand
GGCGGCTCGGCGAAGCAGGGACGCGACCGCCGTTTCCAGGCGATCCTGCCCCTGCGCGGCAAGATCCTCAACGTCGAGAAGGCGCGCCTCGACAAGATCTTTGCAAATGCCGAGATCCGCACGATGATCACGGCGTTCGGCACGGGCATCGGCGAGGAGTTCGACCTAGCGAAGCGCCGCTACAGCAAGATCATCATTATGACGGATGCGGACGTGGACGGCGCACACATCCGCACACTGCTCCTGACCTTCTTCTACCGCTACATGAAGCCGCTTGTCGACCACGGACACGTCTACATCGCGCAGCCGCCGCTCTATCAGATCCGCAAGGACAAGAAGCATTTCTACACCTACTCCGATGAGGAGCAGGCGAAGAAACTCGACGAGATCGGGCGCGACGGTGTCACCATCCAGCGGTACAAGGGACTCGGCGAGATGAACCCCGAGCAGCTCTGGGAGACCACCATGAACCCCGAGGGGCGCACCATGCTGCAGGTCGGCGCGGAGGATGCGGAGGCTGCGGACGAGCTCTTCACCATCCTTATGGGTGACAAGGTTGAGCCGCGCCGCCAGTTCATCGAGGAAAATGCACGCCTCGTGCGGAATCTGGATATTTAAAGAAAAAGATAATGGAATCTGTCATGCAAACAGATTCCATTTTTTGAAGGAAAATGGATATGAAGGAATTTTTTGATCGGCTCTCGGTGAATCGGAGCGACTGGTGTGATGTTTTTTCTGCGTGCCTCGGCAAGATGATGTGCGTTCAGAATGCCTGCGGTGAGCTTGTGGTGCAGAATGAAAATTGGAACATCGACCTTGGGCGCGGCGTTATATTCTTCGGCATGCGGGAGTATCCGATTCAGTTCATTGGAAGTGAGTCCAAGTCAAGCGGCACATGGCTCTGGGGATGGGAAAACATCAATCACTTCCCCGACGAGATCATCCGGCTTGCCAACGAGACAAAGGCATGCGGCGAGGAATGGCATCTGGAGGTCCTGACAGCAGCAGAGTTCGATCTGAACGATACATTGAGTGGGCACAACCTCTCCATTGCAGCCTGCGGGATTGCGGATCATTTTGCCTACTACCGCTGTCCGCACGAGGGAGGTGCGGTCTTTGTTGCGGTCGGCGGCGTGCCGGAGGAGGTCTTTTCGCCCGTCGATTTTCCGCGT
Organism: uncultured Centipeda sp.; assembly: GCA_905372865.1. Lineage (GTDB taxonomy): Bacteria > Bacillota > Negativicutes > Selenomonadales > Selenomonadaceae > Centipeda. Next base: position 71,564 of record CAJPQT010000014.1, on the reverse strand, counting down.
TTTGTCTCTCTTCTGACGCAGTGCCTCGAGCAGTACGAGGTCGATCATCGCATCTTTGCCGAGGCGTTCCTCCTGTGGAACCGTACGCCGTACGATTGGGACGGCAATACGCTGACCGCGCACTTCACGCAGGATCTTGGCATTGTTTTTGAAACTGCGGGCGACAATCTGCGCATTTCGTCAATTTCGAGTTTGTAATTTCATTTCTTTTGAGGGCGCTGGCTTACGGCAGCGTCCTTTTTTTAAGTTTTATTGTATCTATTGAAATTATGATTTTTATATGCTATACTCATTTTGTAATTTAGATAATTACTAAATATGTATGTGTGTGTCGATCGTGTAAGCGTAGGTATGATCAAAAATCTATGAAGGAAGTGTTCCCATGTCCCTTGCACTCATCCAAAAACTGAATGCGATGCTCCTTGCCGAGATGTCGGAGTATCGCGTGCAGGCGGCAGAGGTCGGGGAGACGGAGGAGGCACAGCGCACTCTCTTGCGTGCGCTGATGAATGTGCGCCCGCCGCGTCCTCTCTCTGCAGACTTTCTGCATCTTCAAGATGAGCTTTTGTCCGCCGAGCGGGAGCAGCGCGGTGTGGTGGATGTGATGACGCTCCCATCGGTGTCCTCGGATGCGCGTATCATCCTTTGGCAGGGGGACATTACGCGGATCAATGCGGATGTCATCGTAAATGCGGCGAACTCCGCTCTGCTCGGCTGTTTTATTCCATGTCACCGCTGCATCGACAACGCGATTCACAGTGCGGCGGGTCTGCAGCTGCGCGCGGAATGCGCCGCGCTCATGGAGCGTCAGGGGCATCCGGAGAAGACGGGCATGGCGAAGATCACGCAGGGGTACAATCTCCCTGCGCGCCATGTCATCCACACGGTCGGACCGATTGTCAGCGGCGCCCTGACGGATGAACACAGGGAGCTCCTTGCCTCCTGCTATCGTTCCTGCCTGCATCTCGCAGCGGAGCATGGCCTCAGGAGCATCGCGTTCTGCTGCATCTCGACTGGAGAGTTTCATTTTCCAAACAAAGAAGCGGCTGAGATCGCCGTGCGTGAGGTGCGTGCATTTCTCGGCACGTCCACATCCATTGAGCGCGTAGTATTCAACGTATTCAAAGATGAGGATCGTATGATTTACGAAAGACTGCTGTCATGAAAGAAGGCATTGCGAAACTGAAAGATGCCCTCGCCTCTGCCGAATGCATTCTCATCGGTGCGGGGGCGGGGCTGTCGACGGCGGCGGACTATGATTATGCGGGCGCACGCTTCCTCAAATATTTTTCGGATTTTCACGAACGCTTCGGGATCGAGGATATCTATAGCGGCGGCTTCTATCCGTTCCAGTCGCGTGAGATGTTCTGGGCGTGGTGGAGCAGGAGCATCTACATTAACCGCTACGCGCCGTTGCCGGGAGATGTATACGCAGATCTCGTGCGACTCGTACGGGGGCGCGACTATTTCGTGCTGACGACGAATGTGGATCACGCCTTTCAGCGCACGGGATTTGACAAGGAGCGTCTCTTCTATACACAGGGGGACTTTGGGCTCTTTCAGAGCAGCAGGCCTGTGGGCGCATCGGCAGGAAGGACGTATGACAACGAGGAACAGGTGCGCGCGATGCTCACGGCACAGGGCTTCGCATTCGCAGAGGATGGGACGCTCCTGCTGCCCGAGAGCGGTGCGCCTCGGATGGCAATAACGACCGATCTCATTCCCTACTGTCCCGATGACGGCGCAGAGATGACGACGAACCTGCGTGCGGATGAGCGTTTTGTCGAGGATGCGGGCTGGCACACGGCAGCGGCACGTTATGAGGACTGGCTCGCGCATAGCAAGGGACGGCGGATGCTTCTCCTCGAGCTCGGGGTCGGTATAAATACGCCGGGGATCATCAAGTATCCGTTCTGGCGTATGACGGCAGTGCGCGCGGATGTGACGTTCGTCTCGATCAATAAGGGAATGGCATATGTACCGGATGCGATCGCCGCGCGGAGCATCGTGATCGACGGGGATATTGCGGAGGTCTTGCGAGAGTTGCTGTAATTTCAAAGAGGAACTGCCATGCGGGAGCACTATCCGTATGGCAGTTTTGCTTGTAAAATATCTATTGTGATTTGTCCTCGATGGTGTTATATTCTAAGCATCGGTGATTCCATGTACATTGATCCGTAAAATAGAAACAATAAGGAAAAATAAATAATATTTTATTATAAATAGTAAATAAATTACTTCGAAATGGAGAGAAAAACAATGATCTACGGCAGCATCCACCATGAAAAGACCTATGCATTCCTGCCTTCCGCCATACGGAAGGCGCTTTCCTTTGTGCGGACGCACGATCTCGCAGCGCTCCCGACGGGGCGCAATGAGATCGACGGGGATGCGCTCTATGTGAACATTGCGCACTATACAACAGGACCCTGCGAGGAGAAGATCTGGGAGGCACACCGCTCCTATATAGATATTCATGTTCTCGCTGAGGGAACGGAGCGCATCGATGTCAGCCCAATTGAGCGCATGCAGATGGGCGCCTATGAGAAGGACAGGGATTTCACGCCCGCAGAGGGCGACGCAGCATCCGCTGCAGTGATGCGCCCCGGCGACTTTCTCATATGCTTTCCGGAGGATGTGCACCGTTCCGGCGTGATGACGGGCGCGCCCGCTCCGCTGAAAAAGGGGATTTTTAAAATTCGCGTGGAATAAAAAAGCACGGCCACAGCCGTGCAGAGGAGACTTCGGTGATGAAAAAGAGCGCCTGTGCAGCGCTCTTTTTTCTTTAGACCGGCGGAAAGACCAGTGCCCCATGATCAAGGCCATAGCGGATCGTGAGACCGGCGTCGGCAGCATAGTCTACGGCGACCGCGGCGATGTGTTCACGCGTTGTGATGTAGACGCTCGATTCCTGCAGTGCCGCTAAAGAGAAGGGCATCTGTGCACCGCAACGGTGGGAGAGGATGAGGGGGGCACCTTCCCCAGTCTCCGTGATACGGGAGGCAATTGCGTTCGCATAGGCATCTGCGTCCTCGATATCAGGCATGGCAAGCACGAGTGCCACCCGATCTTCTGCCGTATATGCCGCAAGGAAACTATCGATCACACGCGGCCAGACACAATAGGGAATTGGAATCTCGAAATCCGGAATAAAGTAGGAGACTGTGTAGTCCTGTGCGCGCAGTTCATGGACTGCCGCAGCCGTTTCATCGAACTCCTCTTTCTGCACACCCGGGTCGAAGCGATCGAGGAAGCCTGTCATATCATCGTTGAACTGTGGAATGAATGTTTCGATTTTCTCCTTCGGCCAGTTCCACCATTTGATGCGCTGCAGGCGCGTGATCGTCTCCTCATCGAAGCGGTACTTGATGATGCGTGCGGGATTGCCGACCACGACGGCATACGGCGGTACATCCTTTGCAATAACAGTGCCTGCGCCGATCACTGCTCCATTGCCGATGTGTATGCCTCCGAGCAGCTGTGCATTGGCACCGACCCAGACATCGTTGCCGATGGTCATCTGATGGTGGACGAGCGGGTCTGCAGCGGGGTTTATGATGGAGGTATCTGTTGTATGATAGCTTGCGGGCAATATTTTGTGCGGTGGATAGGTTGTAATACATCGGTATAGGTGATCCATGCCGATATCAATCGAAATCTTATAAGCGAAAGAGGAATATCTCCCAATCAGCAGGTTGCACCGATTGCTTCCGACTGTCAGATCTGCTTCGACAATGTAGGACATGGGACAGATGGATGTCAGTGTTATATTCTTGTTATCCAAGGGATAGACGCGCTGATTCTCAGGCGATGGATCTTTGATGGATATGAGCATGGAATTCCTCTTTCATTCGGTTGTCCGCTGCTTGTTATCCTGTGCACAGAATACTGTAAGCAGTGTCTATTTTATTCTGTACTTTATTTTGCCATAACCATGCCTCAAGTCAGTTTCCTAAATCTAACTTTTCGGGGTCAGTTTCATCGTGCAGCTTTTTCATTTTTGATCGGAGGAAAGAGCAGTGCCCCATGATCAAGGCCATAGCGGATCGTGAGACCGGCGTCGGCAGCATAGTCTACGGCGTACGAGCAGACCGGCTCGCGCGTTGTAATATATGCACTGGATGATTGGAGTGCCGCAATGGAGAACGGCATATTCTCCATGCAGTTGTGTGTAAGGATGAGCGGTGCCCGTTTTCCGTATTCTGCCATGCGGGAGGCAATTGCGTTCGCATAGGCATCTGCGTCCTTGATATCAGGCATGGCAAGTACGAGTGCCACTCGATCTTCTGCCGTATACGCCGTGAGGAAGCTGTCGATCACACGTGGCCAGACAGCATACGGATGATCAATTTCAAAGTCTGGAATAAAGTAGGAGACTGTGTAGTCCTGTGTGCGCAGTTCATGGACTGCTGCAGCCGTTTCATCGAACTCCTCTTTCTGCACGCCCGGATCGAAGCGATCGAGGAAGCCTGTCATATCATCGTTGAACTGCGGGATGAACGTTTCAATGTTCTCCTTCGGCCAGTTCCACCATTTGATGCGCTGCAGGCGCGTGATTGTCTCCTCATCGAAGCGGTACTTGATCACACGTGCCGGATTTCCGACTACGACAGCATACGGCGGTACATCCTTTGCAACAACGGTGCCTGCGCCGATCACTGCCCCATTGCCGATGTGTATGCCGCCGAGCAGTTGTACATTGGCACCGATCCAGACATCGCTGCCGATGATGATCTGGTGATGGTTATATTCGGCATGCTTATTATCATTTGATGCATTATCTATCGATTCCAGAGGATAGGATGTAATTTTATGATAATTATGATTCAAACCAATATAAAAATGCAGCATGTGTGCGAGAGAGCAATAATTACCAATTAGAATGTGTGCGTCCGTCGTAAAGGAGTGCACTATACCGTTTACAAGATAGCTCCGTATGCCAAGTGTTAAGAGTGACATCTCCGGATAGTCTTCGAATGGAACTTTGCGCGTACACGGCGATAATTCTGCCATATTGATATGTTGATATATGACGGTCAACCCCTTTCGTGAAGAATGGCATAGCGAATAGATTCGCGAAGGCCGATGAGATTTCCTTCTTTTCGAAAAATCCAAGCAGTGCTATAATCAGTTTATAACATTAAGAGAGAAAGAAAGGGATTCTATGAGCAATCGAGTGATCGCGCAGGCGGATCTGTCGCACATTGCAAGCCGTCTGCGGGAATTGGGCGACTACATCGACACAACGAATTCCAACGTTGTTGCTGTTGGCAGGGATGTCAATGATCTGCGTGCGGATCTTGAGGAGCTGACAGCGGACTTCCACGCCTTTGTGGATACGCACCGCCTCGCGACCCGTGCACAGCTGGCGGAGACACGTCTTGTAAAGCTGCGGCAGGAACTCGAGCAAAAATACGGACATTATGCGGTCATTCGCCGTACGACGAAAGGTATATTGCAGGCGAATGATCTTGCTCTCGTACGGCAGGAGACCATTCGATCGGCGAGTGAGGAGCTGATGCTGCGTGCACCCGAGTACTGGCTTGCGCCCGCTCTCGTCGCTCTCTCCGCATGGATCAGCGATCATGAGGAGATTGCGCAGCGCGCGCTGAAGGAGGCCATGTGCCGCGATGAGGAGAAGACCGCACTCTTTTTCGCACTCGTCTGCCGCCGCGCGGGACGCAGTCCATCCGCTCTGCGCTGGACACAGCACTACCTCACGCGGCAGGACGAGACGGCACTCGACCGCAAGGCGATCCTCATCGTCGATGCCTATGCGAGTGGTCTCTTGGGGCGTGATACGGAGGGGCAGATCGATCGGCAGATCCGGACGTGGATCGCGCGCCTCTCGGAGAAAGCGGGCTTCGTTGAGGAGCAGGAGCGGCGCTGGAAAAGCGCACTCGCTGTGATGCAGCCCGAGAAACCTGCGGAGAACAGCTATCCTTACCTCATGAAATACAGTGCAAGCACGGCTCTGCTGCAAAATGTTCTCGGCGGTGCGGAACTCCATGCAAAATTTTATGATCACCTCAAGCAGATCTTTGAACAGAAATCTCCTCTGCGCACGCTCGTGCAGGAACTTGACCGCATCCTCGAGAGCCTCGTCACCGACTTTGATGCGGCGGAGCAGCCCCTGCGCGAGGCTGCAGCGCTCGAACAGCTCGTTGTCGATGCGGGCGGCGATGAGGCACGCGCACAGAAGGAGATGCAGCTCAAGGCAAAGGCATTTGAGGAGCGGCGTGACTTTATGCAGCTGCTCACCGATGCCGCGATGAATCCGAAGGAGGCGCACGCGAGCGTTACGACGCAGAAGATGGCGCTCGCCGTATCGCGCGACTGGATTCTCTCGGCATACCGCGATCATATTGCCGAGAACCGCGCCGCCGTTCCCAATATCATCCCGTTCAAGATCGGTGATTTTGAGGGTGAGACGGCAGATGGGGAGAACGAGGAGGCTCTTCTGCAGCGATACGCTGCGTGGAACGACTTTGAATGTACGCAGGCGCTTGCGAGACTGCAGCTGACGAGCGGACAGAAGTTTTGTCAATGGGGCGGGATTCTCGCCGCGCTTCTCGGGCTCTATCTCGGCGGTGTAACAGGTCTTGTCATCGGTATGCTGATAGGCGCGTATATGTACTACTCCTATCATAAGGCAGTGCGGGTCCTTGAGGAGCAGCGCGCCGAGGTCATGGAGCAGTATGCAAAGCAGGGAGAGTCCGGCACCGCCATCATCCGCGGCCTCCTCGCCGAGGTCGTGGACTATCGTGAGGAGTATGAGCGCCTTGATGCAGGCAGTCAGAACGTGATCGACTTCCTCACGGAGCTGCATCCGGATCAGTTCCGCATTGGTATGGAGAACGTACGTAGTATACGTGTACAGGAGTAATACGATGAGTGAGCAAAATCCATTTGCTGCCGTAAAAAGGGAGAGCCTCCGCAACGATGGAAAGAAGCCGGTATCACAATCTGAGCGTAGGGAAACAGCGTTTGCCCCGATTCAATCTGCTGCCGTGCCCAGCGATGAAGAGCTGCGCTCCTATGAGCGCTCTTCCGAAGTACTCGCAGAGGGCCTGCCCGCGTGGAATCTCGAGCCGCCGATGGCACCTGTACGGAGAAGCCGGTCATGATCGCCCCGCCGAAGACATACGCTCAGTGGACGGATCTTTTCAAAACGTTCAGCGCGGGGACGGCAGACGAGGATGTCCTGCACGCCATGCACACGGGCACGATCGCATGGCAGTCCAGTGTCGCCGAGCGGTTCGCACAGCGGTTCATGGATACTCTGAACACACGCATGAAGTGCGCCTCCGATGTCTTTGATCGGGATATGCAGCGTGCATCGGATGAACGAACGATGATTGCGGCGCTCCTCGCGCTGCGCCGCAGCCTTGCCTTTTTGCGCGCTGCGGCCGATCTTCCTGCTGTGCCGGCGGAGCAGCGTGCGCAGTTTGTTGCCCTCGTGCAGCATGCCGCCGACCGTATGCAGGAGAGCCTTATATCGTCGGCGAAAAACGACCGTACGGGAAAGATGAGTGCGCTCGTACGAAACCATAAAGTGAATGCACTGGAAACGGAGGAACATCTATGACCGCACGAAATGAGTGCAAAGATCTTCTTACGCGTTACGGCATCGCGCGGATCCCTTTCATTTCGCTCCATACCGTCGAGCGCGCCCGTGCCTTGGGCCTTCTCAAGGAGGTTGCTGCGGAGCTCTCCCTCCCGTTCTGCATTCATACACTGTCGAAGGGGGTCTACGATCTCGCTACGGACAAGGTGCTCAGCGATGACAAGTCCATCTACGGTGCTCTCGACTACATCGGTGAGCAGATGAAGCACCGCGCGAACCTGACCCTAGTCCTCACCGAGATTCCTGATCTTTCGGGCGATACGAGTGACGCGCGGCAGCTGCTCGACCTCGTGACGCTCGCGAACGAGACCGGAGGTCAGATCATTGTGCTCACGACTTCCTCCGTTTGGAACCGACTGCAGCGTCTCGGCCTCACACTCCGGCTTCCGCTCCCCGACGAGGATGAGATGTACGGCATCATTTGCGGCTATATTGATGACTATCGCACGGAGATCACGATTGAATGGGATGATATGGACATCCGCGAGGCGGCCTCCATACTCAGTGGGGTTACCGCAATTGAGGCAGAGAATGTCATGGCGGCGCTCATTGCAAAGAAGAGCATCCGCAAGGAGGACATGGATGAGGTGCGCACGGCAAAGGACCGCCTCTTCTCCGACATCTCAGGGCTTGAGAAGATCACCGTTGACGATGGTGTGCAGGATGTTGGCGGGCTTGCGGGCCTGCGCGACTGGCTCGATGAGAAGCGTCTCCTCTTCACAGCGGAAAAGCGTACGCTCCTGCGTGAGAAGGGGCTGAAATCCCCGCGCGGCATCCTCCTCGTCGGCGTTCCCGGCTGCGGAAAATCCCTCTCTGCAAAGGCGATCTCGGCGAACTGGAAGCTGCCGCTCTACCGCCTTGACTTCGCGACCGTGCAGGGCAGCTATGTCGGGCAGAGTGAGCAGCAGCTGCGCGATGCGCTTCTCACCGCCGAGAACGTCGCGCCGTGTATCCTCTGGATCGACGAGATTGAGAAGGGGCTCTCGGGTGCGGGCTCCTCGAACGACGGCGGTGTCTCCACGCGCATGGTCGGCCAGTTCCTCTTTTGGCTGCAGGAGTGCCGCAAGCAGGTATTTGTCGTCGCCACGGCAAACGATGTGTCCATGCTGCCGTCCGAGCTGCTTCGCCGCGGGCGGTTCGACGAGCTCTTCTTTATCGACCTCCCGACCGCCGATGAGCGCTATGACATTCTGCGGCTTTATATGCGCAAATACTTGGAGCTCGACTTCGCGGGCGCATTCGCCGATACTCTCGTCGCCATGACAGATGGCTTCACGGGCGCGGATCTCGAGTCCACCGTGCGCGACCTTGCCTATCGTGTGATCGCGAATCCGGAGTTTAAGCTGAATGAGGAGAATCTGCGCACTGCATTCGGCAACGTTGTCCCGCTCTCCGAGACCGCACCCGAGAAGATCGCCGCCATCCGTGACTGGGGACGCGAGCGTGCCGTCCCCGCGAGCGGCAGACCCATCGGCAGTGAGACCGCGCTGAAGAAGTCCGCCGAGACGCGGACGCGCAGAGTATTGGTGTAGGGAGGAACAGCTATGCCGCGACCGCTTTTTAGTCAACCCACAAAACAGCAGACCAATGTGCTGAATCTGCACACGGCAGCACCCGCAAAAACGGAGATGAAAAACGAGGAACAGCAGATGCAGATGGCACGTCTGCTCAAAAAACAGCGTTCCAAAGAGTATATGGAGGCGATTCATAAACTTGACGCGGGCGGGCACACGATGAACGCGGCGGAGCGCGAGGCCATTGTTGCCGCCATCCGCGCCGAGTTTCCCGAGGTGCTCGATCTTGCGGGTGTTCTCATCGGCATCGTGGCAAAATGCTATCTCGGCGATCCGTATGAGGTACATACCATCACGATCATTGGGAATATCATCGAGCACTACAAACGGGGACAGGCACTGCCGGACGGCATGGAGCGTGCCCGCTCGCTGGCCGCACGCGGCGGCTACGAATTTGTCGAGGTCTATACGGACGTGTGTCGTGCCGTCAGCAGCGACGGCTCCGTCTCCGTTGTGCAATAGCTGTATATGAAAACACTCCGTTTCTCATTCGAGAAGCGGAGTGTTTTTGTCAATCAACGTATTTTCTTACTCGCTTGGTGTATCGACGATGCGGTTCATGGTTGCCATCGAGGCGACGCGGTCGCTTTCGCCGAGGGTCATGAGCTTGACGCCCTGCGTGTTGCGGCTGATGAGGGAAATCTCGTCGACCGTGGTACGGATGACGATGCCCTCTGTCGTGATCAGCATGAGCTCCTGATTCTCCCGCACGACGCGGATGCCGACGACGGGACCGGTCTTTTCCGTTACCTTCATGTTGATGAGCCCCTTGCCGCCGCGCGTCTGCGTGCGGTACTCCTCGGCGGTGGTGCGCTTGCCGTAGCCGCCCTCGGTGACGGTGAGTACCTCGGAGCCCTGCTTCAGGATGTCCATCGCGACGACCTCATCGCCGTCGCTGAGGTTGATGCCGCGCACGCCGCGCGTGACGCGTCCCATGGAGCGTACGCCGTCCTCGGGGAAGGCGATTGCCTTGCCGTGGCGCGTGCCGAGCATGATGCGGTTCTCGCCGTCGGTGAATTTCACGCCGATGAGCTCGTCGTCCTCGTCGAGGTTGACCGCCCGCAGGCCGCTCTTGCGGATGTTTGCAAACTCGGCGAGCGGGGTTTTCTTCACCACGCCGCGCTTTGTGCCGAGGAAGAGGAAGCGGTCAGCGCGGAACTCCTTGATCTGGATGACGGCGGTGATGCGCTCGTCGCTCTCGACGGCGAGGAGGTTGACGATGGCGGTGCCCTTCGCCTGCCGCCCGCTCTCCGGGATCTCGTACGCCTTCAGCACAAACGCACGCCCGCGGTTGGTAAAGAAGAGGATGTCATGATGCGTTGTCGTGATAAGGAGGTCGCTGACGATGTCGGTTTCCTTCGTCCCCATCCCCTTCACGCCGACGCCCCCGCGCCGCTGACGGCGGTAGGTGTCGAGCGGAATCCGCTTGATGTAGTTGTTGAGCGTGAGCGTGACGACCACGTCTTCCTCGGCGATGAGATCCTTGATGTCCATCTCGCTCGCGTCGAATGTGATCTCCGTGCGGCGTTCGTCGCCGTACTTGTCACGCACCTCGATGAGCTCGTTCTTGATGATGGCAAGCACCTTCATGCGGTCGGCGAGAATGCCCTTCAGCTCCTCGATCATCCGCAGTACCTCTTGGTACTCCTCCTCGATCTTCTCGCGCTCAAGGCCCGTGAGACGCTGCAGTCTGAGGTCGAGGATCGCCTGTGCCTGCTTTTCCGTGAGCTTGAACCCATCCATGAGTGCCGTGCGTGCGATGTCCGCTGTACGGCTCTCGCGAATCGTTGTAATGACAGCGTCCAGATGATCGAGGGCAATGGTCAGTCCTTCGAGGATATGGGCGCGTGCCTCCGCCTTTGCGAGCTCGTACTGCGTGCGCCGCGTGATGACCGTTTCCTGATGGCTGATGTAGTGCCCGAGCATCTGCTTGATGTTCATGATGACGGGCTGCCCGTCGACGAGGGCGAGCATGATGATGCCGAAGCTGTCCTGCAGCTGCGTGTGCTTATAGAGCTGGTTCAGTATGACGTTGGGGGCACTGTCGCGGCGCAGCTCAATGACGATGCGCATACCACTGCGGTCGGACTCGTCGCGCAGATCCGTCACACCGTCGATCTGCTTGTCGCGGACGAGCTCGGCGATCTTCTCGATGAGTCGTGCCTTGTTGACTTGGTATGGGAGCTCGGTGACGATGATGCGCGGCTTGCCGCTGCTCATGGTCTCGATGTGGGCACGGGCACGCATTTTCACCACGCCGCGTCCCGTCGTATATGCCTTGCGGATCTCCTCTGTGCCGAGGATGAGCCCTGCCGTCGGGAAGTCGGGGCCCTTGATGACCCCCATGAGCTCCTCGATGGTCGTCTCGGGGCTATCGATGAGCATCAGCGTGCCGTTGATGACCTCGACCATGTTGTGCGGCGGGATGTTCGTCGCCATGCCGACGGCGATGCCCGCCGTGCCGTTGACGAGGAGCTGCGGGAATTTCGCAGGGAGGACGGTCGGTTCCTTCTCCGAGCCGTCGTAGTTGTCGGTGAAGTCGACGGTCTCTTTGTCGATGTCGCGCAGCATGAGCTCTGCGATCTTCGACATGCGTACCTCGGTGTAGCGCATTGCCGCCGCAGAGTCGCCGTCGACCGAGCCGAAGTTGCCGTGCCCGTCCGCGAGCATGTAGCGCATGGAGAAGTCCTGTGCCATGCGGACGATCGCGTCGTAGACGGAGGTGTCGCCGTGCGGGTGATATTTACCGAGCACTTCACCGACGATGCGCGCCGACTTTTTGTACGGTTTGCTGCTCGTCATGCCCGAGCCCTGCATCGCGTAGAGGATGCGGCGGTGTACGGGCTTCAGTCCGTCGCGCACGTCGGGGAGGGCGCGTGCGACGATGACGCTCATCGCGTAGTCGATGTAGGAGTTCTTCATCTCGTGTTCGAGGTTGACCGGGACGATGCGCCCCTGTCCAAAATCCAAATCCAAAATGTCACCTCTTCGTGTTCGTTCCATAATAATCCACACTGATTATAGCATTTTCGCGGGGAAAAGTCTATGTCTGTAGGCTTTTCCCGCTTGTGTGTCGATTGCAGCTATGCGATGCTCTGTAGCAAACCCTAGTGGAACAAGCGGAATAGAGGACACGTTCTGCCCCCTGCGGATTTTAACCGTTCAAGCGAAGCGCGTTTGGAATCCGCAGGTATTTCGGCAGATAAGTGTCCGACCGCTTGTGTAACGAGGGTTCTGCGAGGAGTTCGCATAGCAGCATTGCCATTCCCCATACATTAGCTGCACGCATAGCACGCTAAAAGGGATTTTGTGTCTCATCGTCGAATAAAGCGGATGGAGGTGAACGCATGAAGAACATAGCGGCGCGGCGGCAGGAGCTGCTGATGCGGGCGAACGCGCTGTACGAGGCAAAGGAGTACGCACGCGCGGCAGAGACGGCGGCGGAGCTGCTCGCGGCTCTGCCCGAGGATGTGGAGATGCGCTACATCCGTGCAGCGGCACTGACGGGACTGGAGCGATACGAGGAGGCACGCGCGGAGATTGCTCGGATCCGTGCGGTGCGCCCCGATCATGCGGGCGCGGCACGGCAGGAGATCTACATCGACCGTGCGGAGGGCAAGATCCGCACACAGATCGTACATCTGCGCACCTTTATTGCCGCACTGGAACAGCGGATTGCCGCAGGGGATAACATCGCCTATCATACGGTCTTTCTCGCGAGTGCCTACAGCCTCCTCGGCGAAGCTCTGACAATCACGGGTGAGAGCGCGGCGGCGGTCGATGCGTTCCTCGCATCCAGCCGTCATGAGACACGCCCCACGCAGAGGGCGGAGGAGTACAGCAACGCGCTCTTTGCCGCGAACTATCTGCCCGAGCGCCTGCGCTCCTCGTATACAGACCTCGCACACGGCTATGGTGCGCTCTATCGGGGTGTCACGCCGCTCGCGTCCCATGCAGACGCTGTGCGCGGACACGACCGTCTCCGCATCGGCTACATCTCGCCTGACCTGCGCACACACCCCGTCGGGACGCTGGTCCGCCCCCTTCTCGCGCTCCACGACCGCACGCGCTTTGTCGTCTGCTGCTATGCGAACTGCGTGGAGGATGCGTTCTCACACGCGCTGCGTGCATCGGCAGATGCGTGGCGCAACATACAGGGGATGCCCGCAGAGGAGGTCGCGGCATGCATACGCGCGGACGAGATCGACATTCTCGTTGACCTCGCGGGACACACGCAGAACAACTGCCTTCCCGTGCTCGCGCATCGACCCGCGCCCGTGCAGGTGACGGGCATCGGCTATTTCAACACGACGGGACTGCCCGCCATCGACTATATGCTCTCGGATGTGCACGTCGACCCCGCAGGGACAACAGACCCTGCCTTTACTGAGGAGATCATCCGCCTGCCGCACAGCCATTTCTGCTATGTGCTGCCCGAGGATCTCCCCCCCGTTGCCCCGCCGCCAGTGGAACACAACGGATATGTGACATTCGGCAGCTTCAATAATTTCAATAAGGTGACGGATGAGGTGCTTTTCCTCTGGCGTGCGGTACTCGATGCCGTGCCGCATGCGCGTCTTCTCGTGAAGAGCAAGATCTTCGGGAGTGCGGAGGGACGGGCGATTGCAGCGGAGCGCTTTGCGCGCTGCGAAATTCCCGCAGAACGCGTGGAGATGCATGGGTTCAGCCGCGGCTATCTCGCGGAGTATGCCGCGATGGATATCGCGCTTGACACCTTCCCCTACACGGGCGGCATCACCACCTGCGAGGCGCTCGCGATGGGCGTGCCCGTCGTGACCCTGCGCGGGGCGAGCCACGGCGCACGGTTCGGGGAGAGCCTGCTGCAGAATGCAAACCTCGCGGAACTGATCGCCGATACCCCTGCGGACTATGTGCAGATCGCGCAGGCACTCGCGTCCGATGCCGCGACCCTGCGTGACCTGCGGGCCAATCTGCGCACGCTCCTCGCGCACGCGCCGCTGACCGATGCACGCACGTATGTCCGTGATGTGGAGGCGGCGTATGCAGAGATCTGGGAGCGGTTTTTACGCACTTGACGAGTGCGGCTGCAAATATATTTTCAGGATGATATGAAAATCGCCGCTGAAGGAATCATCCCTCAGCGGCGATTTTGTGTATGTTGATTCTCTCAGCCGGCGGCATGCCCCAGAAGCTCGCGCGTATGGACGGCGACATCCTCGGGGGTGAGGTCGGTGCGGCGAGCGACACCGGTGTCGAGCGCCGCCTTTGCGACGGCGGCGGCGACGGTGGGCGCAACGCGCGGGTCGAGCGGGCTCGCGATGATGTTGGTCTCGTTGAGCTCGCTCTCGGAGATGAGGGAGGCAATCGCGTTCGCGGCGGCGATCTTCATCTCATCGTTGATCTCCTTGGCACGCACGTCGAGTGCGCCGCGGAAGATGCCGGGGAAGGCGAGGAGGTTGTTGACCTGGTTCGGGAAGTCGGAGCGGCCCGTGCAGACGATGCGTGCGCCCGCCGCCTTCGCCTCGTCGGGCAGGATCTCGGGGACGGGGTTCGCCATCGCCATGATGACGGGATCTGCGTTCATGCTCTTGATCATCTCGGGTGTGAGGCTGCCGGGCGCGGAGACACCGATGAAGATGTCCTTGCCCTTGACGATCTGCGCAAGCGTCCCCTTTTCCTTGTGGAGATTGGAGACCTTGGCGATGCTGTCCTTGTACGGATTCATGTTCTCGGGGCGTCCCTCGTAGATCGCGCCGGTGGTGTCGCAGAGGACGACGGTCTTTGCACCAAAGGCGAAGAGGAGGCGTGCGATCGCCTGTCCCGCTGCGCCTGCGCCGTTGATGACGATCTTCGCCGTGCGCAGGTCGCGCTCGAGGTACTTGTATGCGTTGAGGAGCGCGGAGACGACGACGATCGCCGTGCCGTGCTGGTCGTCGTGGAAGACCGGGATGTCGAGGGTCTTCTTGAGCTCGTTCTCGATGTCAAAGCACTGGGGTGCCTTGATGTCCTCAAGGTTGATGCCGCCGTAGGTGGGGGCGATGAGCTGACATACCTTCACCACGTCTTCGACCTTCTGGCTGTTCACGCAGACAGGGACGGAGTCCACACCTGCGAATCCCTTGAAGAGGATGGATTTGCCCTCCATGACGGGCAGACCTGCGCCCGCGCCGATGTTGCCGAGCCCGAGGACGGCGGTGCCGTTCGTGACGACGGCGACCATGTTGCCCTTCGTGGTGTAGTCGTAGATGGTCTCGGGGTTCTCCTTGATCGCCAGACACGGCGCGGCAACGCCCGGCGTATAGGCGCGGCTGAGGTCGTCGCGCGAGCCGAGGGGGACGGTCGGGGTGACGGCGAATTTGCCGTGATAACGTTTGTGCAGTTCGAGTGCTTCTGCGTCAAATTTACTTGCCATGATGAATCTTCCTTTCTGCGGGAAATCGCCCGTATGCTCTCCTAACTATTCTTCCTTGCCCGTGTCCGCACTCCCGCGCGTTGGCGCATCGGAGCCAGCGCTGCGGGGGGTTCGCGCGGCGGGCTGCTCCACCGGGCCGTCTGTGCTTTGGCGCGTGCTTGCATGCCGCCCCGGATCGGAGGAGGGAGTGGTCTCGGTGCTGCGTCCGGGCCGTGTACTGCGCTCGTCCGTTGTCTCCCGTCCGCCTGTACGCGTACGGTCAGAGGGGCCTGTGTGCTCGTCACGGCTGTCCTTGCCGGTCTCGTCCGAGGACTTCTTGCGGCTGCGCGCATCGAGTGCCTCATCGGCACTGACAGCGCGTCCGATGCCGTTCTCTCCGGCGGGCACCTCGGTCGCACCGGCGGGGATGGAGTCCTCATATGCGCGGATGTCGCGCTCCATGCGGTTGCGCTCCGTATTGCTGAGGGTGATGCCGAGCGCATTTGCCATGCCGCGCCGCAGCTGCGCCATGTCGGGGATCCAGTAGCTCACCTCGTCGATGTAGAGCGGGCGGCCGGGCACCATCTCGGTGCGCAGCCCCTTTGCCTGTGACTCCTTGAGCGTGCCGATGAACTCGAGCATCTGACGGACGCTGAGGTCGGTCTTGACGCTGTCGATGACGCTCGAGATGATGCCGGGCAGACGCGGGAGGATGGCGGGGGTCGTCACGGCATCGACGCAGGCGCGCATGAATTTCTGCTGGCGTTTGACGCGGCCGATGTCGCCCTCCTCGTCACGATAGCGGACGTAGGTGACGGCCGTCTTGCCGTCCATGTGCTGCATCCCCGGGCGCAGGTCGATGATGAGGCCGCCGTCATCGTCCCACGGATCCTCGTAGTACATACGCTTTTCGACGTTGATGTCGATGCCGCCGATGGCATCGACGATCTTTTGGAATGCGTGGGTGTTGATGATGACGTAGTGGTCGATGCGAACCCCGAGGAAGTCCTCGACGGTGCGCTGTGTCAGCTTCTCTCCGCCGTAGGCGTAGGCGGCGTTGATCTTGTCGTAGCCGTTCCTGGGAATCGCGACGCGTGTGTCGCGCGGAATGGAGAGGAGCGAGGCCTCGTTCTTTATGGGGTCGATGGTGGCGACCATGAGCGTATCGCTGCGTCCCACATCGCCCTCGCGCTCGTCGACGCCCATGATCATGATCGTCGCCTTGTCCGTCGCAGTCAGCAGCTCCTCCTTGTGCCCCCGATCGGGGCGGCTCAGCAGGCTGCTCTGGGCAAAGAATGCGCCGGCAGCTGCCGCGAGGACGAAGATGAAGATAACGCCAAGCAGGACGTACGGCCAGATTCGTTTTTTCTTTGTTGATCGTCTCTTGGGTGGTAATGTTGTCAAAGCGGGCTCGATCCTTTCCTCCCCGATATTAATTCCCTACGCCGGATGTGTATTCAGCGGATGATCCTTGCGTTCCGGGGCCAGCGCTGATAGAATAAAACGCATCCGTTCAGTATCACATAATATATAGCAAACGTACGGAATATGCAAGGTATTCTTCCATAGAATCTAGGAGGTCTGGGGCCTTATGGGTGTGGAAATCGAGCGAAAATTCAAGGTAAAGGAGCATTTCCGTCCGACGGGTGTCGGGATCGAGATGGCGCAGGGCTATCTCTCGCGCGATCCGAGGCGAACTGTACGAATCCGAATCGCAGGTATACAGGGATTCCTGACGATCAAGGGAGAGACGTGCGGTGCAACACGTTCTGAGTATGAGTATGAGATCCCTGCAGAGGAGGCTCGGGAGCTGCTTGCGCTCTGTGACACGCCCCTCGTCGAAAAGACGCGTTATGTGGAGATGTTCTGCGGGAAGCGGTGGGAGGTGGATATCTTTCACGGGGCAAACGAGGGCCTTCGGGTCGCGGAGATTGAGCTGGCGGCGGAGGCGGAGGAATTTGCCCTGCCGGAATGGGTCGGCGATGAGGTGACCGGTGAGCGGCGTTACTATAACGCCGCCCTGATCGCACACCCATATTCCGCTTGGAGCGTGCAGGAGCGGATATGACGGCTCCCTGTGGATGATGTGCAGAAATCGGGGGCTGTGATGAAAAGATATGCTTGTATTTTCCCGTTTAACTGTGGATAACAGCACTTCTTGATGATACGAAATATAGAAATGAAAGCTTTTTTTATTCAATATATGGGGTTATCAACTGATTTATCCACATTATCCACAGAAAATGGAAAGGTGTTCGGAAAAATTGTCCACATTGTGTAAAACTATGTGGATAAAGGTATTTTGGGATTTTGCACAATTTTATCCACAGAGTTCTGCACAGCTGGGGATAACTCTTTCAGACTGTGGATTTCATCAAATTGCAAGACATAGAAGGGATTTTTACCAATGCAAGAATGGGAAATCTGCCTGCGTCTCGTGCTCTCCTGCGCGATGGGAGGGATCATCGGCTACGAGCGCCAGATGCGGCACAAGTCGGCGGGACTTCGGACGAATATGCTTGTCGCGCTCGGCTCCTGTCTCATCATGCTCCTGTCGCAGGCACTTTACGATCACGTGGAGGGAAAGACGAACGCCGATCCCGCGCGTCTTGCGGCGCAGGTGGTGAGCGGCATCGGCTTCCTCGGTGCGGGTGCGATCATGAAGGAGGGGCTGACGGTCACGGGGCTCACGACGGCGGCAACGCTCTGGGTGGTCGCGGGTGTCGGGCTTGCGGTCGGTGCGGGGTTCTACCTCAGCGCGGGCGTGACGACGGCGATCGTCTTCCTGATCCTCGGGAATCTCTCGCGCCTCGACGCGTGGGTCGATCACGACCACATGCTGTCACTCTCCATCCACACGGTTGACCGACCGGGACAGATCATGCGCATCAGTGCCTGCATCGAAGATCTGCACCTGCGCTCGCGCGGTGTGAAGGTCAAGACCGACGAGGACGAGGCGGAGACGGGCGGCGAGCGGCGCGTCTATCTGAACTTCGAGGTATACAACGGCGAGCATCTGAAGCCTACATTTATTGTAGATACCCTGCGCCAGATCGACGGTGTCCTGCGCGTAGATGTGGTGTGATGCTTGACGAAACGCGTGAATTGAAGTAAAATAGGCATAGAAAAAGGGCCCTGCCGATGGGCGGCCGCCCCTAATGCTAAAGCTGAGAGATTCCCCGCCTACGATTTGGAGCGCAAGGCGGGGTTTTCTCGTTTATCTTTTTACTGATCGAATCAGTATGGTATATACTATGAGAAATGATAGGAACTCATAGGTATCCATATATATTCCCCCTTTCGGGGGCGAGATTAGCCGCCTACCGTTTTTAACAGCAGTGCCTTTTGCTATTATAGCAAACAAATGTATGATGCACAAGGAGAGAAAACACAATGATTATCTCTTGGGATGAGTACTTTATGGGCGTGGCGATCTTCTCTGCCTACCGCAGCAAGGATCCGCACACACAGGTCGGCGCGTGCATCGTCAACGAGGAGAGGCACATCGTCGGCGTCGGCTACAACGGCATGCCGAACGGCTGCGACGACCGCGAGTACCCGTGGGGGCGGACGGGCGAATTTGCCGAGCAGAAATACCCCTACGTCGTGCACGCCGAGCTCAACGCGATCCTCAACGCGAGCACGTCACTGAAGGGCTGTCGTATCTACGTCTCCCTGTTTCCGTGCAACGAATGCTGCAAGGCGATCATCCAGAGCGGCATCCGCGAGGTCGTCTATCTCTCGGACAAATACGCCGCGACCGAGGCGACCAAGATCTCCAAGCGCATGTTTGACTCCGCAGGCGTTCGCTGGCGGCGGATGGAGACAGAGCTCGGCGAGGTGCCCGTAAACTTCATGGTAAAAGAATAAATAAAGGCTAACACAAATCGTATGAAAGAATCAAAGGAACCATCGTGTGAATACCTCTACAGATTATGATATCATTGTGGTCGGTGCGGGGCATGCGGGTGTCGAGGCGGCGCTTGCAGCGGCACGTATGGGACGGCGGACGCTCATCGTTACGCTCTCGCTCGACAACATTGCCATGATGCCGTGCAACCCGTCCGTCGGCGGCCCGGGCAAGAGCCACCTCGTCCGCGAGATCGACGCGCTTGGCGGCGAGATGGGCATTGCGGCAGACCGCGCGAGCATCCAGCGCCGCCTGCTCAACACGGGCAAGGGCCCTGCCGTCCACGCCCTGCGCATGCAGGCGGACAAGCTCCTCTATCAGCGTATCATGAAGGAGACCGTCGAGAATACGGACAATCTCGACGTGCGACAGCTCCTCGTGACACAGCTTCTCGCCGAGGAGACGAGCGCGGGGAAACGCGTCACGGGGGTCCTCTGCGAGACGGGCGAACGGCTCACGGCACGCGCCGTCATCCTCGCCACGGGGACGTACCTGCGCGGACGCATCATCCTCGGCGAGACCATCTACGACAGCGGGCCGAACGGACAGCGTCCTGCGATGGCGCTCTCGGATTCACTGAAGGAGCTCGGCCTCACGCTCATGCGGTTTAAGACCGGCACGCCCGCACGCGTTGACCGCCGCACGATCGACTTTGCAAAGACGATTGTGCAGGAGGGGGATCCGACCGCTCCCGCCTTTTCGTTTCTGACGACAGCGATGCCGGCAGAGCAGACACCGTGCTACCTCACCTATACGAATGAGGAAACGCATGCAGTTATCCGCGCGAACCTCCACCGCGCACCGATGGCAAACGGTGTCATCGAGGGAGTGGGGCCGCGCTACTGCCCCTCCGTCGAGACGAAGATCGCACGCTTTCCCGACAAGGAGCGGCATCAGCTCTTCCTCGAACCCGAGGGCCTGCATACAAATGAAATTTATGTACAGGGTATGTCCACGAGCTTACCAACGGATGTGCAGGAGGAATTCCTTACGACGATTCCGGGCCTTGCGCATGCACGCATGATGCGCCCTGGCTATGCCATCGAGTACGACTGCCTCGATCCCCTGCAGCTCACTCCGACCCTTGCCGTGAAGAACATCGCGGGGCTCTACTCCGCAGGACAGGCGAACGGCACAAGCGGCTACGAGGAGGCGGCGGCGCAGGGCCTGATCGCAGGCGTGAACGCCGCACGTGAAATCACGGGCGAGGAACCGCTGGTGCTCCGCCGCAGCGACGGCTACATCGGCGTCCTCATCGACGACCTCGTCACGAAGGGGACGGACGAGCCCTACCGCATGATGACAAGCCGCGCCGAGTACCGCCTCATCCTGCGGCAGGACAATGCCGATCTGCGCCTCACACCGATGGGACGCTCCATCGGACTTGTCAGCGATGAGCGGTGGGCGCGTTTTACGGCGAAGCGGGACGCGATCGAGGAGACCCTGCGCCTCCTCGATTGTACGAAACTCAGCCCGAGCGCCGAGACCGAGGCGCGTCTTGCGGAGGCGGGACTGCAGCCCCTGCGCGTGCCGATGACGCTCCGCGCCCTCCTTTCGCGTGAGGGGCGCTATGATGTGCTCGCCTCCCTCTTTGACCTCCCCGCACTTGCGGCGGATGTCAAGGAGGAAGTCGAGATCATGGCGCGGTACGATGGCTATATAAAAAAGCAGCAGGAGCAGATCGCGCGTATGGAGCGTCTCGAGAGCCGCCGCATTCCCGAGGGGTTCGACTACAGCGCCATCACGAGCCTGCGCCTCGAGGCGGCGGAGAAACTCGCCGCCGTCCGCCCACGCTCCATCGGACAGGCGGCGCGCATCAGCGGCGTTTCGCCCGCCGACATCTCCGTCCTTCTCGTGTATCTCGAGAAGGAACGGCAGTCACAGTAACCATGGAAAATGACCAGCACCTCCCTGTATGGAAGGTGCTTTTTGATGTCTTTCATCGAATCTCATCGCAGTCAACTTTTTTGATTCCCACGGCAATGCTATACTATAGGCAGTGATTCTGCGGTGATCGGAGGGATTGTATGCCTGTCAGAGGAATCCGCATCGGCATTCTGCTCCTTGCCCTCATCCTGCTTGCAGCGTTCGCCTATCGCGCGTATGTAGAGCAGGAGGGACGCGCACGGCTCCTCACGGGAACGGTGGAGGCGACGCGCGTCGAGGTCGGTGTGAAGGAGAGCGGCTATATTGAGGACCTCTTTCTGCATGAGGGGATGGCGGTGCGGGCGGGCGATGTGGCGGCACGCATCGAACGGCGTGATCTCGCGGCGGCACGCCTGCGCGATGAGGCGGCGCTTGCCCATGCCCGGACGAATCTCGCGCGTACGCAGAGCGGCAGCCGTGCAGAGGAAATCCATGCGGCCGCAGAGCGCACCCGTGCCGCGCGTGCCGCTGCGGATCGTGCGGATGCCGACTATGCGCGCGGTACGGAGCTCCTCGCAGAGGGCGCCATTGCCCAGCAGGCATTTGACGCCCTGCGTGAGGCGCGTGACACGGCGGATGCCAACCTGCACGCACGCGAGGAGGAGCAGCGGCTGCTGGAGAACGGCAGCCGTCCCGAGGACATCCGAATGGCGGAGGAGGATGTGCGGCGGCAGCAGGCAATCCTTGCGATGGATGATTCCGTGATCGACGACCTCACCATACGCATACCGCGTGATGGTGTTGTCCTGACAAAGAACTACGAGGCAGGTGAGTTTGTCCGTGCAGGTGCATCCGTTGCAACCCTTATCGATCCTGCGGATGTCTGGATCAAGATCTATGTGACGACCGATATGCTCGGGGGCATTCATCTCGGCGATTCGGCACGCGTCTACATCGACGGGCAGGCGGAGCCGCTGAACGGCATTATTGCGGAGATCAGCGACGCGGCGGAGTTCACGCTGCGCCAGAGCATTACGAAGAATGAGCGGGCGAACCTCGTCTTTGGCGTAAAGGTAGCCGTAGACAATGCGGCCGGCATCCTAAAGCCCGGCATGCCCGCCGATGTGGATCTGGGGGCGCGTCATGGAACGTGAGGCGCATACGGGCGATATGCCTGTGATCGTAACGCATGAGCTCACGCGTGTCTTTGGCAGCTACACCGCCGTCGATCATCTGAACCTCTCCGTGCCGCGCGGCGCGATCTACGGATTCATCGGATCGAACGGCTCGGGAAAGTCCACGGCGATCCGCATGATCTGCGGCCTCCTCCCGCCGACGAGCGGCACAGCGTTCGTGCTCGGCTGTGACACGGCGGCGCATCCGGCGCGCGCGCGCCAGTCGCTCGGCTATATGTCCCAGCGGTTCAGCCTCTACA
This sequence comes from uncultured Centipeda sp., assembly GCA_905372865.1. GTDB lineage: Bacteria > Bacillota > Negativicutes > Selenomonadales > Selenomonadaceae > Centipeda. The sequence goes on along the minus strand of CAJPQT010000014.1, from coordinate 48,779 downwards.
CGAATATGACGGTGCGCGAGAATATGATGTTTTACGGCGGACTCTACGGCCTCCCGCGCACGGAGCGGCGCACACGCACGGAGGAAGTGCTCGTGCGCATGCAGCTCACGGAGAAAGCGGGTGTGCTCGCGGGTGGTCTTTCGGGCGGGCAGAAACAGCGGCTCGCGCTCGGCTGCGCGATTCTCCACCGTCCCGCGCTCCTCGTGCTCGACGAGCCGACGTCTGCCGTTGACCCCACGTCGCGGCGCCTGTTTTGGAATCTGCTCTCGGAGATGGCGGGCACGGAGCGGACAACGATCTTCGTCACGACACATTTCATGGATGAGGCGGAGCACTGCGATGCGATCGCCTTTCTGCAGCGCGGAAAGAAGATCGCCTCCGGCTCGCCGACGGCACTGAAGGAGGAACTGCCTGCGCGTCTCTACGTCCTGCCGCAGGAGAGTGCGGAGGCGGGGACGGCAGCGCTGACGGCGGCAGGCGTACCCTATGACGAGGTCTATGTGTTCGGTCGGCAGGTGCGTGCGCTCGTCTCGCGGGATGTGACGCTGCCATCGGAGTTGGGGGCGCAGCCGTCTGCACTGACGATGGAGGATGTCTTTATCTACTATGACCGGCGGCAGAGGGGGTGAGCGGCTTGCGGATTCTGGCGCTTCTCGTCAAGGAACTCATTCAGATGCGGCGCGACCCGATCACGATCGGCGTGACCTTTCTCCTGCCCGTCATCTACCTTGTCGTGTTCGGCTTTGCCATCAGCACGGACGTGCGGCACCAGTCCACGGTCGTGTTCGATCAGTCGCGGAGCGAGGAGAGCCGCAATTTCCTCGCAGCGATGACGGCGAGCGGCTATTTTGACCTGCGCTGCATCGCGTGGAGCTACGATGAGCTGAACGAGCGGATCGAGCGCGGCGATGCAAAGATCGGCATTGTCTTTCCGCCCGATCTCGTGCGGGAGGCAAACGCGGGGCACACGGTGCCGATCCAGGCGATTGTCGATGCCTCGGACTCCATCTCCTCGACCTCTGCTATCGCCGCCCTGACGGGGCTTGGCATGCGGGTGCAGCCCGTCGCTATGCGCGGAGCGCCCGCCGCATCGCCTGCCTACGACGTGCGCATCCGCGCGTGGTACAATCCCGATGCCGTCACCGCCTACTACATGCTGCCCGCACTCATGGGCATCATCCTCTCGATCACGATGGTGGTCATGGTCTCCATGTCCATCGTGCGCGAGCGCGAGGCGGGCACACTTGAGCAGCTCCTTGTAACGCCGCTGCATATATGGGAACTGCTCGTCGGCAAGATTCTGCCCTATATTATGCTTGGCTACATCCAGACGACGATCTGTATTCTCGTTGCCCTCGCGGTGTTCGGCGTGCCCCTGCGCGGGAGCGTGCTGCTCCTCTATGCGCTCACGACCCTCTTCCTCCTCGCCTCGCTTACGATGGGGCTCATGATCGCATCGCTCGCGCAGAACCAGCTGCAGGCGGGGCTCATGAGCATCGCGACCCTTCTGCCAGGGTTCCTTCTCTCTGGCTTTATGTTCCCGCGTGATGCGATGCCCGTATTCTTTCAATACCTCAGCCTCGCCATCCCCATGACGCACTACATCGAGATCCTGCGCATGATCTTCCTAAAGGGCGGGGGCATCACGGCGCTCTATCAGCAGAGTGCCTTCCTCGCGCTCTTCACTTTCGTATTCTTCGGCACCGCCGTGCGGAAATTCAAGCGGTCCGTCATATAAAAAGCCCTTGGACGCGATGGATCCAAGGGCGAAAATATGTTTGTGTTAGGGAATCGCTGATAAAATGAAGTCCGTCAGATTGGCGCAGATTTTTTCGTCCGAACAAGGAGGCAAACCGGACGCATAGCCAAAGCTATGTGGAGGATTTGCCGACGAAGTGCGGGCAAAAAAGATGCGCTAAGATGGCGTGGCTGAATTTATCAGTGCTTCCTTAAGATTCGACTGTGCTATCATATCATTGAAACGTCCTGGGCGGGAGAAATCCCGCGGCGGTATCTTTCCCCCGAAAGGGGGTGAGCGGATATGTCTGAAATCGGTGCGATTCTCTTGTTGGTCGCTGCTGCAGGCTATATTTTAGCGATACAAAAAAAGTAACCGCCCAGCTTTTGACCGAGTGAGCGGTTATTCGAAAGAATATTAAGCAACCTTGGAAAGATGCCGTCAAGGACGTTTCTTTCTATGCTTATTATAACAGCGCACCTGCCCCGGTGCAAGCGGATTTTTCCTTCACAGCACCGCGATCAGGCGCTCTACGTCCTTCTCGCGCGTTGCCCAGCTCGTCGCGATGCGCATGACGGTCACGTCGCCCTGCTTCTCCCAGAAGCTCATGGAGACGTGTGCGGAGAGGCGGGCGAGCTGCGCCGCATCGAGCGCGGGGAAGATCTGGTTTGTCGGGCTGTCGATGGCGTGTGTGTACCCCTTCTCGATGAGGGCAGCGCGGATGCGGTCCGCCATGGCGACGGCGTGCGCCCCGCCGCGCTCATAGAGCCCGTCCGTAAAGAGCGTATCGAACTGAATGCCGAGCACGCGCCCCTTCGCCAGAAGAGCTCCGTTTTGCTTGATAATGGTGAAGAAATGCGGCACCGTGTCCGGCTTCGGGAAGACGACTGCCTCGCCGAAGAGCGCACCGCACTTCGTCCCGCCGATGTAGAATGCATCTGTGAGGCGTGCGATGGCGGCGAGGGTCAGCTCGTTTGCATCGCAGCCGAGCGCGTAGGCGAGCCGCGCCCCATCGAGGAAGAGCGGAATCTTGTTCGCGCGGCAGATGGCGCTGATGACCTCGAGCTCGTCCATGGTGTAGAGCGTCCCGTACTCCGTCGGGTGCGAGAGGTAGACCATGCCGGGGCGCACCATGTGATCGCGGTTCGCGTCCTCGTGATACGTACGCAGACAGCTCTCGATGGCGCGTGCCGTGAGTTTGCCGTCCGCGTGCGGGAGCGCGAGCACCTTGTGGCCGCCGCACTCGATTGCGCCCGCCTCGTGCACTGTGATATGCCCCGTATCTGCGGCAATCACGCCCTCATAGGGATGCAGCAGAGATGAGATCACGATGCGGTTCGTCTGCGTTCCCCCCGAGAGGAAGTGAATCTCCGCACGCGGACTGCGGCACGCCCTTCGGATCTTCGCACGCGCCGCATCGGAATAAGTGTCCAGCCCGTAGCCGGCCGTCTGCTCCAGATTTGTCTCTATGAGCCGCCGTAGAATCTCTGCATGCGCCCCCTCCAGATAGTCCGAGCCAAAGGACAGCAGTTCGCTCATTCTCGTCATCTCCTTTTTCGTACGATTCTATATTATCGGAAAATCAATAGGAATTCAAGGAAAATCCTTAAACAAGGAAGGATTTCTCCGATAGTAAAGGTAAGGAAAGCAATATCATGCAGGAAGCACGAAGGGAGGGAAACCGATGGAACTCGAGAAAATCTATGGCAGCCGTGGAGTAGTGCCCGCATCATCCGAGCAGCGCACCCATGTAGCGAAGGAGGACACGTCCGACACATTTGCGCGGATGCTGCAGAACCTCAAGGAGTCCAAGGCGGCAGAGGCGCGCGACTGGGCGGAGAAGGTCGGCGATACCGTCATCACGCGCGTGCTCGCGGACGGCTCGGTCATCACGCAGATCTATCAGGGGACGAAGCTCATCTCCCAGATTGTGACGCGCGGCTCGCATCCCGAGGCGGGCAAGGATCTCGTCTCCGAAACAATCCAAAAGATGAAGCATCAGGCACTCGAGCAGACCGCGGATCCGCTGCTCATGTCGAAGGCGGCGCAGAGCTCCGTCGCGACGGCGGCAGCTGTCTCTCAGATGATGTAAGGCATTCGGTCAAGACAAAGACCTCTCGCACCGAGGATGGTGCGGGAGGTCTTTTGGTTTGTAACAATGCGGGAACGTCAAAATCTCCAGTCAAGCCCTGCCTTGAAGGTGACGCCGCGCTGCTTGCCGGCCCAGCCCTCGACGCTGAGATCGGCGGTGGCGCGCTTGCTGAGGTTCGCGCGGTAACCGAGCTCAAGGCTGCCCGAGAGGCCCTTGAGCGAAGGGCTTGGCGTATCGTAGGAGAAGCCGCCCGTGTGGTAGGTCGCGCCCGCATCGCCCTTGAACTCGTACTGAAGGGAGGTGCCTAGGATCAGCGCACCACTCCCCTGCGGGATCGTCCAACGCGCACCCGTGCGCACGCGGTGGCTGTCGACGGCGTGGAAGTCGTAGCGGTCGCCGGTCGAGAGGGTTGCGCTCGCACCGTTCTGATGCGTGTAGAAGTAGCGGACATACAGTTCGCGCTCGGTGCCGCTCTCCGCCACACTCTTGTGTCCGAGACCAAGATGCGCACCGATGTAGTTCGCGTCCGTATCGTAGGATGCGCGGCGCGTGATCCCGCCGACGGGAAGGTCTGCCTCGTAGTCCGTGCTCATGCGGCCAAGGCGCACGCTGCCCTCGTAGAATATGCCGCCCTTCTGCTCCTGCTTGAGGAAGATGCCGCCGCCGACGTAGTGGGTATTTCCCTTGCCGTGCGTGCCGTCATCGAGATAGGAGTCGTAGCTGCCGCGCCCGTACTCGACGATGGGGCCGAAGAGGAGGCGGTCATCGCCGCGCATGACCTCACGTGAGAAGCCGACGGCAAGATTCATGCCTCGGACATTCACATGAGAGCCGGTCTCATGGCGCAGGCTCGATCCGCCGACGGCAGCAAAGGGGGCGAATCCGCCCGCTCCTGCAGCCTCTGCCGAGGCGCTTGTCATGCCGCCGCCCGCGATGAGATCGCCGCTCGCGCCGAGGAACGCCGCCGTCCCCGTCATGGTCTCAGCAAGGGACTTCGTGTTCTCATGCAGGACGAAGCCGTTATTGCCCGGATTGGGATTTGGGTTCGGATTCGGATTCGGATTCGGGTTAGGGGGTGGGTTGGGGTTCGGATTTGGATTTGGATTGGGGTTCGGGTTCGGGTTCGGATTTGGATTGGGGTTCGGGTTCGGGTTGGGGTTCGGATTCGGATTCGGATTTGGGTTAGGATTCGGGTTGGGATTCGGATTCGGATTGGGGTTCGGGTTAGGATTCGGGTTCGGATTGGGGTTAGGATTCGGGTTTGGGTTTGGCGTCGGTGTCGTACCTCCGTCGATGGCGCTGCCGTCGACCTTCACCACGAGCTCCTTCTTATTCGCCGTGACGCCCATCTTCGCCGTCCGATGTCCCGAGACACCCTCATAGACGGTCATCGTGGTCGCGCTGTCCGTATCGATCTGCGCGTTCTCTGCGTAGAGGAGGCGGAGGCGGTTCGCCGTGCTGCTGCCCGGCAGATATGCCGCGAGCGTTGTGCCGCTGAGGTTGGTGTTGGCATTCGAGGTCACACGCAGCATCGTATCATTTGCAGTCATGCCTGCAGGCACGTAGAATGCGAGTTTTTGGAAATCCCCAATGCTCTGCGCTGTGATGTTTTTCGTCTCACGCACGATGAGCGTGTTGTCCGCGCGTACCACACTTGCCGCTCTGGCGTCGCCGCCGTACAGCTGCGCCCGCGTGAGGTCGGGTGCACCCGCGATCTCAACGATGTTGCCGCGCACGATTGCCGTCGTATGCGCAGCGGCATTCGTCCACGCACGCCCGCCGTAGATGGAACCCATGTAGGTGCCGCCGCGCAGATACACCTCATTGCTCTCTGCTGCAGCGGCTGCTGTGCCGCGCGTCGCCTGTGCGTAGCTGTCGCCGCCGAAGATATCCTTTTCGAAGGTTCCGCCGTTCAGCGTGACGATATTCCCGCTTGCGACAGCGTGTGCCTCGGTGTCGAGCGCATTTGCATTTGCCTTGCCGCCGCGGATCTCCTCCCATGGGGCACGCACGGGGCTGAGTGTGATGCGGTTCGCGTGTGCCGTCGCTGCGACCGTGCGCAGCTCACCCGATGCACCTGCATTTCCGCCCGTGACATCGCGTCCGTCGCTGTAGGTACCCGCCGTGACGGTGATCGTGTTCTCCTGTGCCGTTGCGGCCGCGCCTCTCGTCGTACGCTGTGCATAGGCAGCACCGCCGGTGAGATTGCCGATGATTGCGCCCGACCCGTTCTCGATCGTGATGCTGTTGCGCTTCGTGAGGGCGGTCGCCGCATTCGAGCGTGCATACGCCGTGCCGTTGCCCGCTGCCATGCCCGCCGTTACGCGTGTGCCTGTCAGCGTAATTTGATTGCCCTCAACGAGGGTCTCTGCCGTGCCGTACAGGGCGTCGGCATAGGCCCTTCCCGCAAGCGCTCCATACATGAGCGTGCCGCCCGATGCCGTGATCTGGTTGTCCGCGGCACTGATGCGAACATTTCCCGCCCCGTTCGTCGTGAGCGAGGCGCGTGCGGCAGTCACGTTATTTGCCGTGCCGCCATTGTTGATGGTCACTGTATTCCTGTTCACCTCAGCGGCAAAGGAGGCAGCATCCAGTGCGCCGACCTGTTCAATGGACGCGCCGTTCAGATCGCCGTTTTGCGTGCCGTGCGTTCCGATCACGACGGCGTTCTCATTCGCCGTGTAGGACACTGCACCGCCGCTCGTACTCGTCACATGGATGCGTCCGCCAAAGACATGCGTGAGCGTGCCCTCGGTCAGCGTGATGTGGTTGCGGTCTGCTGCGAGCGTCGTTATGCCCGCTGTCGTCGCATTCGTCGCGCGCGTATAGATCATACTGCCGCCGCGAATGTCTGTCATGTTAAAGTCTCTGCTGTTCACCTCAATGGTATTGCCGCTCGTCGATGCCTCGCTGTCCCCGTTCGCATGGGTCAGATTGAGGTAGCCGCCGTTCATCCGCCATGTCTGTATGTCATCCGTGATTGTCAGTTGATGATTGTCATCGGCAATCGGTGCCGCATATGCCGCCGCACTCCCGAGCGCCAGACCTGCCGCGATCAGTGCACCGAGGCCTCTGCGCGTGTGTTTTCCGTGGCTCCTCATAAAATTGACTCCTTTCGCTAATCCCGCTCACTTATACACTAATCTGGAACAAATGAACGAAAACCTATCTATTTATTTCATAACATAATCCATAGAGGGGGTAAATGAGACGAAAGGAGGAGGTGGATCGGGACTTCCTTGGCCTTCTTCGGATAGTGTGGGCGCAGTATTAAATATCAAATCGGATCATTTGTGCAAACCGTTCTGCAGACGCATATTTGACAATGTATTTCGCATTTCTTAGAGTTTCGCGCAAACGAATAGGACTGTAGTGCGATATGGCGCAATACAGTCCTATTTTGACGCATTAAATGTTATTGAAGAAAGATGATTTTTTCCTGAAAGGCACGATCCGTATCCGTTACAGACGGTCCGTCTCGTACTGGTGCGTGCGCACCTCGTTGTATGTGGGCGGGATGACGACGGTGCCCGTGTGGTCGATAAAACCCCACTTGTCGCCGATCTTTACGGGTGCAAATCCCTCGTTGAACATGCCGATCTCCGTGACCGTGCTGGGGAGGAGGAAGGGGACGCGCCCCGTCTTGTCGATGAAGAAGGACTTTGATCCCTGCCGCACGGCGGCGATTCCATCGGTGAAGTCGTGCACCTCATCGTACGTCGGCGCGATCACGATCTTGCCGTCGCGTCCGACAAAGCCCCACTTGTCGCCGTCCTGCACCGCCGCGAGATCGTCATAGAAGAAGTGGATGCCCTTGTACTTCGGCTCGACGACGTACGCACCTTTCCGATCGACCATGCCCCATTTACTCTTGACGCGCACGAGCGCCATGCCGTCGAAGAAGGGAGAGTTGTAGTCGTTCTTCGTCGAGATGATCTCTGCGCCGGTCTTGTCGATGTAGCCGCGTTTGGTCTTGTCGCCGAGGTAGTCGTTCGGCATTCCAATGACGGGAATGTTGATGGCAAAGCTGACTGCGGTGGTGAGGAATCCGCCGAGCAGTCCGACCTTGACTTCGCGGCGCACCTCGGCGAGCCCGTTCTCAAACGGAGAGACATCCTCGTAGCGCGTCTGGATGACCACTTTGCCTGTGTGGTCGATGAATGCCCAGTGTTTCTTTTCCTTCATCATTGCGAGCCCCTCGAAAAAGCTGCCCGTCTTCTCATAGCGGAACTGTGGAGGAATGACCATTGTGCCGGACTTGTCAATAAAGCCGGCTTTTTTGTTGATCTGGACACGGCAGAGACCTTCCTTAAAGACACTTGCCAAATCATAGGCGGCAGGAATGACCATCGTGCCCGTCGTATCAATGAAACCATATTTTCCGCTCGGTGTTTTGACGGCAGCAAGCCCTTCGGAGAAGTCCTGCGCCACATCGTATGCATCGTTCGTCAACAGACTGCCGTCGCGGCGGCAGAAGACATACTTCTTGTCGGGGCGCTGTACGCAGGAAATTCCATCGTTGAATGGGCCGACCGCGAGATTCTCGACGGGCAGGATCTGTCTGCCCGCCGTATTGTACGCGCCGACCTTGTCCTTTGCGTCGCTGACAATGATGACATCCGCAGACAACGGCTGTATGGTCTTGTAGATGGCGGGGACGATGACCGTTCCGTCGAGGCGCACAATGCCCCATGTCTTTCCCTTGCGGACGGCGACCGCGTCCGCCGAGTAGGACGAGATTTCATCGTACTCCGCCGGGATCGCGAGATTGCCGGAGGGCGTGACCGCGCCCCACTTCTTGCCCACGCGGACAATGGCGATCGGTTTGGAGGACTGCAGTGCAGAGGCGGCGGTGCCGACCTGCGTCTGCGCGGCGGACATCGCCTGCACTGCGGGGGGTGCAGCCTGCTCCTCTGCCGCAAATCCTGCGGGCATCGCGCAGAGCACGCCCATCGTCGTCATTGCTGCGATCATCCCGCGCAGCTTCCTGTACTTTGTCATGGGGTCATCTCCTTTGAAAATATATCATCCTACGATACTTGCTTCGCTCAGCAGTTCCCGCGATGGACGTGCCGCAGATGGCGGCGTGCGATCGCCGTGAGGCGGTCGATGTCCGCAATCGGTGTCGGCGGCGCGCTCATGCGGTGACGCGGGAAATAGCGGCTGATGTGGAGCGAGAGGTCGGGCGAGAGGGCGGCGAGCCACTGTGCCTCCTCGTCCATATCCTCGGCACGGTCGCTGATGCCCGGGACGACGAGGGTCGTCACCTCGACGTGTACGCCGTGTGCGACGGCGCGTGCGATCGTCCCCTTGACCGCCTCCAGATCGCCGCCGAGCCGCCGATAGGTGTCCGTATGCCATGCCTTCAGATCTATGTTCATCGCGTCGACGTGTGGCAGGAGATGCGTGAGCGGCTCCGTGCAGATCATGCCGTTCGTGACGAGCACCACCTTCAGCCCCGCCGCGTGCAGAAGGGGCGCGGTGTCCATGATGTACTCATAGCCGACGAGCGGCTCGTTGTAGGTAAAGGCAACGCCGATGTTGCCACGCGGCTGATGCCGCAGCTCCTCAGCGAGTGCGGCGAGCTGCGCGGGCGTGACGTTCTCCGTCTCGATGTGCGCGTCTGCTGCTGCAATGCCCGCGTTCTGGCAGAACGGACACGCGAGGTTGCAGCCGAAGCTGCCGACCGAGAGGATGTTACTGTTGGGATAAAAATGATAGAGCGGCTTTTTCTCGATCGGGTCGAGCGCAAGCGCGGTGAGCCGCCCGTAGTTGATGGCGCGGATCGTGCCGCCGATGTTCGCGCGTGCACGGCAGAACCCCGTTGCGCCTGTACGCAGACGACAGGCATGGGGGCAGAGCGTGCAGGTGATCGGTGCGTCCGCGCCCGTGGGAGACGCAGCAGCGTCCACCGATCGGTCCGTATGGATACGCCGTGTATCTGCCGCAGCTTCCGCAGCTCCGTCCGCCCGCATACCCCGCACATCCATCTCAGTGATGCCGTTCGACGGTAAACCGCCAGATGGAGATCGGTGCGTCGTCGGGGATGCCGCCCTTCTGGCGGGCGATGCGCAGCTGCTCCTCGACCGTGTCCACGCCCGCGAGATCGGGCAACAGCAGCCCCTTGCGTGCGCGGTACTCGACGATCACGCCGTACTTTTTCACATCGAGATCGTCCGCGCTGGACACCAGCTCCGGCTCCGTGAGCACATCAACGGAGTAGACAAGCGCGTCCAGCTCCTCCGCACGTACGGGGGGGAAGCGCGGGTCACGCAGAGCGGCAGAGACGGCGTTCTGGAGAATCTCCTCCGCGATATTCTTTGCCGTCGGCTCGAACGTGCCGATACAGCCGCGCAGCTCGCCGTTCTTCTTGAGCGAGACAAATACCCCTGCGCGCTCTGCCATCTCGGACGGAAGTCCCTGCGGCCGCTCGGGCGGCTTTCCGGTGGTGACAACCGTCTCAATCGCGTGCCGTGCGAGCCGCACATAGTCGTCCTCGGCAGCACGGCGCTCCTCCTGCGCCCGCCGTTCGAGCATCTCATAGCGCTCGGCGAAGCAGCGGCGCGTATCCTCGCGCGTCACCTTGAGCGAGACGACCCCGTAGCCGACCCCGAACGTCCCTTGGTACGAGAGCTTCTTGATCTTCAGCGCCTGTCCGTCGAGCGCACCCGCCATCATCCAGAACGTGCGCAGCCCGCACTCCGCCGCCGGCTGATAGAGGGCGGGATCCATGCGCAGCAGCTTTAGAAAGTCGCCCTCCTCGAGGTACTTCATGCACGCCTTGTCAAAGCGCGGCCCCTCGGGGGCAAAGCCGTACGGCCCCTCGGGCGTGAGCTTGTGCGAGAGGTCGCCGCTCGCGATGAAGATCGCCCGCCGATCGAGCGTCTGTACCGCGCGTGCGACGCATTTGCCGAAGTTGTAGTGGTGGAGAGGGGACAGCCCCGAGATGCCGAGCCGCACCACGCGGAAGTCCCGCGTATATGCATGGAGGAAATGCAGCGGGATCATGACGGCGTGATCGAGCGCAGCACCCCGCCCGCCGACGGGACCTGCCTCGATCCCCACAGCGCTCGCCTCCATCGCAATCTCCTTGGCGAGCACCGCATCGTACTCCGTTGACACCGCGACCTCGGGCGCACCGAACTGACCAAAGCTGCCCGAGGCTTCCTCGTCCGGCGCGATGTGGAAGTAGTCCGCGTACATGACCGTGTGCGGGCTCGCGATGATCACCGTATCGGGCGCCTGCTCTGCAGCCTCCTTTATTGCGCGCTCGTAGGCATTCACCGTCAGCTGGATCTTCCTCTCCTCCCCCTTGCCGACCTCGGGCAGGATCAGCGGCGGATGGGGAAGGACATAGGCGGCAAGTATAGACATAACGAGACCTCCTTACGAAATTCTACTATATGTATTCGCCATGCGGCGTGAAAGCCCTGCATGATTTTGCGGAGGTGCTCGTATACAACGCGGCCGACAACACAACGTACTGACAGCGTTGCCAGCCGCTTGTCGACGGAACTAAGGGGATTTCGCACAGGAGGAGACATCGTTTCCCGAGCACACCAGCGATGCGCGGTCAGAGGGTCTGCCACAGCACCGCGATCACATCCCTTCCATCGCAGAGCGTTCATTGTGCTCCATTTGGGAGGAGATGCAAAACCTCAACCATTCATGTATACATGGACATTTCGTGCTTTATCATGATAAAATATCCGCATATTTTCATTTATGAAGAAAATGAAAATACAACATCTAGGAGGGTATCTGCCATGGACTCATTTCTGCCCATACTGAACGCTATCGACTCATTTCTCTGGGGTGTTCCGCTCATCACACTGCTCGTCGGCACGGGCATCCTGCTCACCATCCGCCTCTCGCTCATCCAGGTCGTGCACCTGCCGCGTGCGCTCGGGCTGATCCTCCGCGCGAAGAACAGGGGCGCGGGCGATATCTCGAGCTTTAAGGCACTGTGCGTCGCACTCGCCGCGACCATCGGCACGGGCAACATCGTCGGTGTCGCGACGGCGGTCAAGGTCGGCGGGCCCGGAGCCATCTTCTGGATGTGGATGGCGGCGTTCTTCGGCATGGCAACGAAGTATGCAGAGGGGCTGCTCGCCGTCAAGTACCGCACCACCGACGAGCACGGCGAGATCGCAGGCGGCCCGATGTACTACATCCGGCGCGGCATGGGGGAGAAGTATCGCCCGCTCGCGGGCTTCTTTGCCGTGGCGACCGTCCTCGTCGCCTTCTTCGGCATCGGCACCTTCCCGCAGGTCAACGCCATCGTCGACTCCGTGGAGCTCTCCTTCGGCGTACCGCGCGTTGTGACCGACATCGCGCTCACCGTGCTCATCGCCGCAATCACCGTCGGCGGCCTGCGCAGCATCGCCGAGGTCGCCGCGCGCATCATCCCCTTTATGGCGGTGCTCTACATCGTCATCTGTGCGGGGATCATCCTCATGCACATCGGTGAGATCCCTGCGGCACTCGCCCTCATCATGGACAGCGCATTCACGGGCACGGCGGCGGCGGGCGGATTCGCCGGCGCGACCGTCATGACGGCGATGAGCAGCGGCATCGCACGCGGCGTGTTCTCCAACGAGTCGGGTCTCGGCTCCGCGCCGATTGCTGCGGCCGCGGCAAAGACAAAGGAACCTGCCGAGCAGGGGCTCATCTCCATGACGGGGACGTTTATTGATACCATCATTATCTGTTCCATGACAGGACTGGTTCTTGTACTGACAGGTGCGTGGCATGGTGATACGGCAGGCGCGGCGATGACCGGCGCGGCATTCACCGGCCTCTATGGATCGATCGGCGGCATGCTCCTCACCGTCTCGCTCGCCCTCTTTGCATTCACCACCATCCTCGGCTGGAACTACTACGGCGAGCGTGCCGTGCTCTATCTCGCGGGCGTGCGTGCCATCCTGCCGTACCGCCTCGTCTTCATCGCGCTCATCGCGTGCGGCGCATTCCTAAAGCTCGAGGCGATCTGGGTGCTCGCCGACATCGTCAACGGGCTTATGGCGATCCCGAACCTCATCGCCCTCATCGCACTGTCGGGCATCGTCGTGCACGAGACGAAACATTATCTTGAGAAAGTGCGGCGCGGCGAGCGGATGCGGCGGTAGAGTTGTGTCCCATGCGCAGAAAGCGGCTTGCACGGCGAGCGGCTCTGTGGTATACTATAGGAGAAATCCGCGCCGCACCTAGAGCCATGCGGGATATAGCCTTTTATAGAACGCATTGCCGCACGAAAAAGGAGGGGAGACACATCCGCGCCGCAAAACGGCAGATTGAGCCGTGCAGCGCAAGGCTTCCCAAGGCAAGGATTTTAAAACCACATCCCCGCAAGGGGACGGAAACTTAATCGTCTTTGCTGTCTCAATAGTTTTCATGATTATTTTAAAACCACATCCCCGCAAGGGGACGGAAACAATCGAACATTTTGATGTCCCCTTTCTGATAAAGCACCCATTTTAAAACCACATCCCCGCAAGGGGACGGAAACATTTTGCATGGTATATATACCTCCCATAAAAATCTAATTTTAAAACCACATCCCCGCAAGGGGACGGAAAAAGGACATAACTATCGGGTGATCTATGATTATCGAGATACGTGGCTATGGAAAAGCGGTTTTTCTTGAAGAAAAACTAACACAATATGCGTTGAATCCCTTAAAGGACAGGCATAAGGCTGCGGCATTTCGATTGGCACTGGGCTATCAAATTCAGGATGCCGATGAACTCATGCGTAATGTTGCCGCACATATCAATAACTATACGGCAGTAGAGAAACCAGATAACGGCTATGGGAAACGATTCCAAATTTTGATGGAATTAACGGGTAAAAACGGTAAAACAGCGAAGGTAATGACCGCATGGATTCAAGATCAGGAGACGAAGGTCATTCGACTGACCTCGATCTATGTAAAGGAGTGACATCATGGATATCAAGCTGTATGATAAAGTTCGGCTCAAAACAGGTGAGACAGCCTCTATTGTAGAGATTTATGAGATTGGTGTTGCCTACGAAGCGGATATTGACCGTATGGACGGCAGCATTGATACCGATACCATTCGACAAGAAGATATTCTTGCCATCGTAACGGAAAGTGCGGCATAACACATCCCCGCAAGGGGACGGAACAAAAAACTCTCCTTTTCTGTTGTTGCAGCAAGTATTTCTTAGGAAAGAAACTTGCCAACACAGGAAAGGAGAATTTTTATGCGAAACTATCTGCCGCGCGTGGACTGGATGGTTGGGACGGGGCTGGTCGTGGTCGCGATCCTGTCGGTCTTCTACGGGAGCGCGGAGCTGACGAGCAATATCGCCTCGGGGCTGATCGGATTTCTCGGGCGGACGGTCATGATGCGAAATGAAAAGGAGGGCGTACGATGAGCGCGGTACTGCCTGCCTCTGCACTGCGGCGCGTGACCTGCGCAGAGCTCAGGGAACTCGCAGCGGCATACCGCCCTGCGCTCTGTTATGCTGCCGCCCGCTGCGGCCGTAAGACGAGGCTCTATCTGCACTGGACGGCGGGGCACTACGGGCAGTTCTTCGCGGACTACCATGTGCAGGTCGATGCGGACGGCGGCATCTACGTCATCGGGGACGGCGTGCTCGACGATGTGCTCGCCGCGACCTACCTGCGCAACAGTGGCAGCGTCAGCATCGCCCTCCTCGGCTGCGTCGGTGCGACGACGGATGACCTCGGTCACGAGCCGCCGACTGCCGCACAGATCGAGGCTCTGGCGATGGCTGTGACGGCACTCGCGGACGGCCTGTGGCTCACGATCGACAAGGAGCGCATCCTCACCCACGGCGAGGCGGCGGACAACGAGGACGGCGTACATGCGCACGCGCCCTACGGCCCGCGCTCCACCTGCGAGCGTTGGGATCTGGAGTACCTCGGCACAGAGGAGTGCCCTGCATTCCGTCCGTGGGCAACGGATGGCACGCGCGGCGGCGATGTCCTGCGCGGCAAGGCGCAGTTCTATCGGGAGCGTCTCAGCCATCCTCAATAAATTTTCATACAAATACCAAAAATTAGCAGCAACTCCTAACAAAACTCGCATTCCACTCGAATGGAATTCCCATCCATGGGCGATATGATCTCTTTATAACGGGAAGAGATTTTAAGGAAGCACTGATCATAGATCAGGGGCTCCGTCACAACCCTCTGAAAGGACGGGATTCACATGATGACAACGAAGATGATGAAGAAGACCGCAGTCGCCGCACTTGTCGGTGTACTCGGCTATGGCGGGCTCGGCGCGGCGGAGGTCTCCGCGAGCGCTCTCTCCGTACCGGCGCAGCATGCCTCCTACACGAGCCTTGACGGACGCGATGATGTCCAGAAGCTCGCATGGGGCGGCAAACGCAAGAAGAAGAGCGGCAAGAAGTACTCGCAGGGCAGCGTCAATACTGCTGTCATCGCGGGCGCTGTCATCGGCGCGATCATTGCGAAAAACACCTGATCTGCGGGGGTCACGGAGCATCCATTCCGACGGGAGTGGGTGCTCTTTTTGTGTGGAATATGTTATAATGCGAATCAATGACACTTTATGGAGGGGATTATCATGCGAAAAGCAATTGTTGTGATCGATATGCAGAACGACTTCGTGGACGGCGCACTCGGTACGCAGGAGGCACAGGCAATGCTGCCGCGTATGGTCGAGAAGCTCGCCGCTGCCCGTGCGGAGGGAACTGCACTCGTATTTACCATGGACACCCACGGCGCGGACTATCTCGCGACGCAGGAGGGGAAGAAACTTCCCGTCGAGCACTGCATCCGCGGTACGGCAGGGTGGCAGATCGCGGATGCGCTCCAGCCCTTTGTACGGGAGGCGGCCGCCGTCATCGAAAAGCCCACCTTCGGCGCGACTGCACTCCCCGCCGCCCTCGCGGACTACGACGAAATCGAGCTGGTCGGGCTCTGCACTGACATCTGCGTCATCTCCAACGCCCTCCTCGCAAAGGCGTTCTACCCCGAGAAACACATCACCGTCGATGCCGCCTGCTGCGCGGGTGTCACCCCCGAGAGCCACGCAAACGCGCTCGCCGCGATGCGGATGTGTCAGGTCGAGGTGCGTGAGTAAGATTTTTGAAGCTGTTTTTCAAGCAGCTTCTTTTTTATTTCAAAATTTGTGTTATAATAGGTTGAAAATTTTGATACAAGGAATCACGGATATACTCAGTGCTTCCTTAAAGAAAAGGAGTATTTCACAATGAACACATGGAACACCCAGTGGAAGAATCCGTGGAAGAAAACACTCGCGCTCGGCTGTGCAGCATTCCTGCTCGGCGGGAGCGCATGGGGCTGTGCTCCACCGACCGTGACGGCGGCGAGCGGCGCGGCGTATGTGGAGAATGCGCAGGACGCGCCGATGCCCCTGCCGCTCACGGAGGAGGAGGTGAGCGCACAGCAGCTCGCCGATGCCGAGTATATGGCACTCCTCTGGATGCGTACCTCGGCGGAGTACCGTGCGCTCTGCTATCAGGGCTACAATGCGGCACTCATGGCGATCGACCGTGCGCAGGCGAATCCCGCCGCCCGCAGCGGCAAGCCGCTCGCCATCGTCCTCGACTGCGATGAGACCGTCACGGACAACACACGCGCCATGGCAGCGAGCGTCGCGGACGGCAATGGACGATTTGACGCGCCCTGGTGGCGCGGGACCGTGCACGATGGTCGCTCTGAGGCCATGCCGGGCGCGGTGGAGTTTCTGAACGAGGTCGCGCGGCGCGGCGTTGCCATCTTCTACGTCAGCAACCGCTGGAGCGAGGTCAACTACGAGCCGACCATCGCGAACCTCAAGGCACTCGGCTTCCCCTTCGTGGACGCGGAGCACGTCCTCCTCATGGAGGATCGGCAAAAGAGCGACAAGCAGCCGCGTTTTGATCGGATCACAGAGGACTATGATGTCGTCGTCTACATGGGCGACAACGTGGGCGATCTTCCCCTCGGAACGAAGGGCATGAACCGCGCCGCACGGAATGCCGCAATCGATGCAGCACAGGAGGAGTTTGGCACACAGTACATCGTCTTCCCGAATCCCGCCTACGGCTCGTGGGTCGGTGCGCTCGCCAAGGACTACATGACCATGAGCCCCGAGGCACGCGAGGAGTTCTATGCAAAGACACTGACGGAGTAAGGAAACACATATCGAAAAAGCCCACCCCTGCTCTCTTTTTGTACAAGAGAGCAGGGGCGGGCTTTCATGTTTGAGCGATGATAGCAGCACTTCTGTGGGAAGTTTATTGCCTCTTGGTCAGATACCTTTTATCGTTGTGACCACTCCACTGTGATCTCGCTCAGCGCACGTTTGACCTGCGTCACGCGGGCATTGTAGTTTTTTCGTTTAAGAGCATCCTGCGAGAACTCACTTGTTGCGTAGTGAAATAGATTGACCATGGATTTTCTCCGTTCAGTTTCTCCAACAAAATGTTTGGCTTTGCCGCAGTTTGAACTACGGTATGGTAGCAATATGAATGGTGCTATTTTGCCACAGGTGTCAGCAC
Organism: uncultured Centipeda sp.; assembly: GCA_905372865.1. GTDB lineage: Bacteria > Bacillota > Negativicutes > Selenomonadales > Selenomonadaceae > Centipeda. Next base: position 31,425 of record CAJPQT010000014.1, on the reverse strand, counting down.
AATTCCCGCCAGAATCCAATTTCCGGATTTTCATAGGTTCCGACAATCATACCGCGATCCAGCAAGATGTTACCGATCTCACAGCAGGTCTCGGGCAGCAGTCCACATGCATGACAGGCTGCCAGATTGAGCGAGTCGCGTCCTTGACCGTGACTCATGATACAGACGGGATCGTTGGAGCAGGTTCTTGCTTTGGTAATGGCTCTCCGAAAAATTTGTGGAAAGGCATCTTCGCGTCCCTGCCGTACCAGACCCCCGAGTGTTCCCTCTGCATCACCGCTTGCAGTATAGATAAAAATCCCGCACATTTTCTCATCGGCCTCGTTGGAACAGTAGATGCGCTCGCAGAGGGAGGCTACACTGTAGCCACACTCAAAACTCAGCTGCGCGATCAGTAAATGAGAAAGCGTATGCAGCATCATATAGATGGGATTGATATTTTGCATAAGATGTTCACCGATGAGCGAATTTTGACAGCTGGCATAGAGCATATTTATCCGAGCGAACAGTTCCTTTTGGTATTTATCCAGCCAACGTGCGATGTCATCGTAACAGAGTTCGATAAAGATCCCCTCCCCACGTACCTCGTAGGCCGGATACCAGTTCGTGTGCGGTTTTTTCACGGGGACAAACCCCTTATCAGAAGGCTTGGTTACGGGGTGTAGGCGCGAGAATCCAATAAGGGCATTGACTACACGGATTTTGTCAATCAGAGTGACGGCCTTCAGGTGGGGGAGCTGATAGAGCGTAATATCCGTTTCCTCGCGCGAGAAGTCTCCGGCAAAGGAATCCTCCGAACGAGTTTTGACCGCACCGGATAAGGCTGCGTACTCCTCATAGCGATAGGAGTCATCGATGCCGCTCCCCTCACTCTGCTGGATGAGCCATTTGCGCCGCAAGATCTGTTCCACATCCTGCTCCTTTGCACCGACTTCCAAGGCGATTTTTTTAGTCCATTTGGAGAGTTTCTTTTGGATGAAAGCGAGGCGATCTTCGGGATCTTCATCGGCAATACTTCTCACACAAAAATCAAATTCGTCACTCTTTTCAATATCCATATTGAGGCGATTTGCATAGGGTGGGATGATGAGAGAGCGATAGACAAGCGGGAAATAGACAGAGGATGAGCCGCGTTGGATGGCGCGCGGATAGCAGTGACAATCCTCCTGTTCGTGGCGGAATGGATGCCTGCCCTCGCAGCGAAAGGAATAACCCTCTCCGGAATTTTCTAAAGCTTGAAAGCGACCATCATCCATGGCCCCCTTTAGCGTAGCTTGGGCACCACACGAGGTGCACTTGATACGGATACCATCCAATCCCTCACTGCCGGAGGTGCTGGTCATCAACTGTAGATTGGGCGATCCGCAGATGGGTTTCTTTGCAGTGGCGTGTACCCAACTAACCCAGGGGAAATCGTTCAGATGACCATGGTTACAGACCGTAACGATTCGTGTGCATAGGAGATCCTGTCGACATGTGGGGCACTGCATATGCCGCACCATATTCGGATCTTCATCCAGCAGCCATGGCCGTGCAGATTTCCGATAAAGCGCGATCCACTGATTGAGGGGTTGGAAATGGCGACATTTGGGGCAGAAGTACCATTCCGGAAAACGAACATAGCCGATTGTTGTTGGACGTGCGAAATGATCGACATGAAGTGCTTTGGCAAACCGCTCATCATATATTTTCATAGTCTTTTGCCACAATTCCGGCGCGGCGGTGACCAGCGTCTGGTCGGGGAAATCAACCATAGCACCCGCACCGTACTGCAGCACTGCCTGCGCCGTGCGAACGGAGTGCGTCTGCTTATTCAACGGGGATCGATGTTCACACATTTGAATACGCTCCTTCCCACAATATGACTGCTCCATATACAGGGGTGTCCACATGACGCATTGAGGTCAGTGTATCAATGGCTGAATCTTTTCCGGCAGAACCATACGCTTTTAGGAGACGCCCTTCTTCTGCGGAGGGGGGCTTTAACATGAATTTCTGACCGAAATAGAGCGCCCCTTGTGAGTCATCCGTTGTATATGCGTCGATGCATCGTTCCCATCTCTGCAGGAAGGCCTCCATCTCTTTGCGCAGTTCTGTCGGATCCTCTGTATTATGGTTGTCCAAAAGGTGGTTGATGGATACCATGCGATCGACGATGAAGTCCTCGATTTCTCGCAGTTCATCGGAAAAATCAGCGCGGTTGAAATGGATGGCATCAGCATCACCGGTGAGTCCTGTTTTTTGCCGTACGAGTGCTGTGATGACTGAGTGCAGTGCTCGTGCTCGCGCCGGTCTTGAGAATGGCGTGGCACCCGTTGGCTCGACGAAGCGATAGAAGGAATCATGATAGGAACAGAAGCGTTCGTAGTGGGAACGATCTCTGCTTTTCGTCGCGTCATATTGCACGAAGACAACACCTGGATAGGAGCGACCCACGCGACTGGTGGCCTGGATGTATTCACTGGTCAATTTTGGCTGTCCCAGCAGCATCATCGCATTGAGACGCGCGACATCGATCCCGACCGAAATCATATTTGTGGCGAGCAGAATGTTGGTTGCATATTTTTTGGCGTCCAGATTATCCTTTGAGTAGGCGATTTTTTCGAGTTTGTTGAGCGTTTCATTGAGTTCCGTCGTCGATACGCGGCTTGTGAGCTCATCGGGCGTTGTCATCTGGCGGGAAGGCATAAACATGCGATACGCAGTACGCTTGATAAAGTCCTTCACATCATCATTTGCGAATGTGGATGCTTTGCCGAGCTCCTTCAAAGTGTTGAAATACACGGTCAGTGTCCAGAATTTATCCTTGACTTCTTCCGGAAGATCCATCGTGTAAAGCCGTTGCAGGAGTGCTGCCATCAGGCGAATCTCGAGGATGGCTTTCGTCTTGCCTGAGGGCATGATCCCTACATACTTGCGTCCGTATACACCCTTGCTGTAATCGATGGTCGATTCCTTTGCAAAGAATGAATCTGCGGCATTGAGACCGGGCGGAGGGAACTGTGCGACTTCACGATTATAGAGAACGGCGCATTGTTCCTTGGCTCTGCGGATGGTTGCGGTGGAGGCAATGATCTTTGCCGGAGTGCCCTTGTCCGCACAGAGGGCATCGATTGCCGTTTCAAACAGACCGACGATTGTGCCCAATGCGCCGGAGATGAGATGCAGCTCATCCTGGATGATGAGCTCGGGTGCTCGGTTCACACTGCCCATTGCAAAGAAGGCACCGATCCGTCCTTCCCAAGGCAGCATGGCAAATTTATCGACTGTCGCGAAGAGCAGGGTGGGAGGCTGTTGATACAGTTCCTCATCGACAATTTGAATGGGGAGCTTTAGATGAAAATGACAGCGTTCATGTGGACAGAACAGCTGAAAATGAGTGCCCTTTCCTCTCCTTTTATCGATGCGATACCCCCACTGACCGATGCGATGGCCCTTCTCCTCGTCACACACCATCTTTGTGCCGCACCATGGACATTTCAGAACTTGGAATTTATTGTATCTTTCTTTTGCAATACGTAAGTCTCCGTGAGAATTAACCAATTTTTCCCGAGTCTGTTCTGCATCCTTTATTTTATTTGGCGTATGTGCTCCACCAATCCAGAGTCCGATTGAGATGAGATCGCTGCCGAGGGGATAGGATGGATAGGCGGAACGTCGCCGGGCAGATTCCTCTCGAATGTGCTCGCACGCACAGATCAGCGTCGCAGCACGTGTAAACTGCTGTGCCGCGAGGAGACGCAGGGTATAGCGCATCATGACAGCGGTGCCGTCAGACTCCGTCGGATGAGCGAGTTTCCGATAAAATATCGTGAATGCCGTCAGACCCAGATAAGCCTCCGTTTTACCGCCGCCGGTCGGAAACCAAATCAGGTCGATCATGTTTCGATCGGGGCTTTGATCGTTGACGACAGCATTGATATCCATGAGTAGAAACGCAATTTGGAATGGACGCCAGATCGCCTTCCGATCAGATTCCTCATAGTAGTTTAGATTTTGCAGCCATTCGTCAATTTCTTCATCATTGGGGTAGCGATCCGGATGCGTTGTCGCCATCTCCGCCTGCTTCAGAATATGCACACGCTGCATGAACATCGCGCGGTTCGCCAGCAAAAAGGCGTTGTATGCACTCCCCGAGATGCGTAGAGTCTCGATACCCGCATACATGCGTTCATATGCCTTCTGACAGGCAAGGATGTTCTGGGCGGCGGCAGACCGATGGTGTGGATCCAACGTATCTGCCTCTGCCTTTAACCCCTCTGCCCACTGCTGATAAAGTGCGACCAGCTTTGTCAGCGAGGATAGCCTCTGCTCTTTTGTTGCTTCGCCCAGATCCGAGAGATACTTCATTGAGAGTTCTTCGTCCTGTATCCCATCGTTGGGCGGGAGTGAGAAATCCACCGAGGGCACCTCGGCAATCGGAAAAAAATCATTCCATAGAGAGCCGTTGCCACTCTCGTCGATGGACCAGCCTATCGAGGTGCCGAGTCCTGTGCCGTAGTCCTTTTTATGGCGATAGAGGAGTGCCAGCGAACGTTCCTCCTCATCGAGAGCCGCCGCTTCGATCACATGGGTTTTTTCGACAAAGGAGAAGGCGTTCTTCTCTGTTCCGATCTCCATGCGTGCTTGGAAGATACAGCGTTCCTGCTGAATTACCCCCGCACCGTCGACAAGATGGGCGTTTACCAGCATGGTGGTGACAGACCAGATATCGTCATGAAGATGTCGCCGTAAGGCGACAATTTTGGCTTTTGCAGGATTGTCCATCTGTGTGATGCGTTGCTCTGTATGGTTGTTTTCACCAAAGTCCAAAGTAAAGGTAATCTCATGCGGTGTACGGATATAACCCGTACGACAGTAATCGCTTAGGCGTAAGAGCGTTCTTCGGAGCAGGTCTCCGTCGCTTTCGGCGAAGGCGTCTCGTTCCAAAAGGGAGCGGACGTCTGTATATGAGAGCTTGCGTTTCAGCCGTATTTGCTCTGTAGCAACATCGTACCGGATGAATGGTTTCAGACCGGCGGGAATAGAAAAAAGCTTCGGCTGTGTTGGATGAAAGGGGAGCACACATTCTTCTGCTTGCGCACGCCGGTATGTTGCAAATGAAACGGATCCACAGATACGGTTACAGTTGCCCCGCACCAGGAATGTGATCCCCATAGATGAAGGCGCATACTGTGCAGACAAACTGATTTCCTCGTCCAGATTGCCCTGTTCATCGTCTGCAGGGGGCGGCTCCTCCCCCTCATAGGGAGCGCGCAGATATTTAGCGGGCTGATTGTCAGGCATGGATTCGTCCGCAGTAGGCTCGAATGATGTCTCTGCCCCCTCAGCACTACCCTCTTCGGCGATTGTCTCATCATTGTCATGATGGATCACATTGCCCTGTGGGAATAGTATCCCGATGGAATATCGTGCCGTTGGGGGAGATGAGATAAGCTCATGCTCTGCGTCCGGCAGGGAGAACTCCGAGCCGGGACCCAGCATCTCGGCCTTCATAGCCGCGATGTACGCCTCTCTCACTACAAGCATGGAAGCTCTGATTTCTGAATCTGTCATAATGTGACCTCCGCATCTGGGATTGGCCTGTTCACGAGGCTGCTCTTTACGCTAAATACTCCATCTAGGGGTTGAATGTCCTCGAGCTCCATCGTTTCGGATAGATGCTTGACATTGTTGGACACGATTTCCAGCAGTGGATCCATCGTTTGGCACGTACCACCGAGCTGTGCCTTGATGGCTTCTGCAATTGCGTCCAGAATGCGGCGTCGCGTGGAGCGCATCTTTCCACAGGCCTCGAAGTACCCCTGTGCATCCGCCAGGAGAAATGGATCCTTGGTTATGGTGGCGATACTTTCTATGGTAGATTGCTTTTGCGGTCCGATGATATGTGCCTCCTCGACCAGCCATTGACGAATCGAGGATTCCTTTAAGGATGTTCCGCATTCCTCCAAGCGTAGTGCGAGCTCGGAATAGCTCATACCCTTTCTATCCTTATAAGCCTGTAGAACGACTTTCCAATAGAGCGATTTCGCCAAGATGGAGGCAGCGTCCTCACCAAGAAGATCGGCACGCAGGAGTTCCTCATAGATGTTGTCCACAATATTTTTGGCAATGTTGTCCCGTTTCGTAAAGACAAGTGTATCGCCGATGTTCAATGCATTTGCCTTTTTCTCTGCAATGCTTCCCTTGCTCGGATCAAATACCACTGCAGTGTAATATCGAGAGAACAGAATCTGAGCACCGCTTGTAAAGGTGCCGATATGCGTCACCTCGGATGTCGCGGACTGTCCGTCTGCAGAGGTCGCTGTTATGGCAAACCTGCGCAGTGCTCCTGCACCGGAGTCTGCAAGATAGTCGTCCAGATCACTCCATAGCTGGGGTGGATTGACGGCAATGTCCTCGATTGGAGCTTTTGGGGTATCGACTTCTTCGACCAACCCCATGCGCGCATTGAGTTGGTGTTCATACTGTTCTGCCGTATACCGGCGATAGTCAAAGAGCCGCTGCTCACAGGGAGCGAGCAGTGTGTAGACTTCTGTTGCAGAGGGGCAGGAGGTCGGATTGTACTTTTTATCTTTGAGTTCTCCTACGGAGATCACAAGCTCATATGATGCGTTTGGATCAAATTTTGCAGGTGTGACGCAGGAAATATTGTTGTGGGAAAAAAGTTTCTCGTGATGATGCCTTAGGATGGCGCCATAGTATGCCTTTGGAACAATGATGGCAAGGGTTGTACTGTGGTGGGAGCTGCAGTTGTCCAGGACGCAGGAGAACAGAGGGGCGCGCTTGGGGGCAGTAAACTCAAGCTCTGTATATTGCTGTTCCAATAGATCGGCAATCGCCGCACATTTATTCTGTGTGTTGTCATCATCATCGAGTTGATCGGCAATGTTCCACAGTGTTTTGATACGATCCAATGGGGATGAGGTGGAGATCGCGTCCTCGCTGATCGCATCTGTCATCTCTTTCATGGAGAAGACAGCCGTGGTGAACAGATTCAGCAGACTGTAAGCTGTTCGGATAAATATATCTTTTTCCGGCGCATCCCAATGGGATTTTCGGACAACATTGAGGAGATTCACCACATTCTCGTATATATCTTTTGTGATACCGTTGTCCACCGTGATGGGGGCCATATGGCTTTTCAGCATCGTCTTGACTTGGTGAAAGAGAGCGGTTGTGTGACCGTTCATTACATAGATAGTACCGAGGTTTTGGGATAGGAACGATTTTGTGCAAGCAAAGAGAGGCGCCTCCATATGCTCTTTGAGCATAGCTGCGACGTTCTTGTTGTAGATCGGAGCCGTGATATAGGAAAATCTTAGGACATTAGCGCGTAGTAAATCGTTCAAATCCTCTATGTCCATTGTGGTCGGTGCATCGAGGAGGGATAAAAATCCGACAACGGTATTCATGTCGCGATCGTATAGCAGTTCTCGGGCGATGGAGAGATTGCTTGTAACTTTGAGTACGGGCTCGGCCTTTGTCGGATTTGCACCGATTTGATAGGGGCGATCTGTATCCGTATAATAGGATGCCGGCAAAACATCGGATAGGGAGACAGACGTTTCCTTGTTATATTTTATACGAATGCGTTTGAATATATCCTCGAATCGTTCCCGTCCGCATGCGACGACAACAGCAACATCAATCTGAGGCGGGATTTCATCAATGGGACGGTCGAGGATATAGGCGAGAAACTCTTCACGGTTTGTTGTGATGGCTTTTACACCCACGCTATTTGTTTTTTGTGCGGTACCATAATAGGGCTTGATCCGTTGTTTGTATTCTTCATAAGGGAGCAGGAGATTGAGTGGGCTGTTGAATCCCACGCCATCTTTTAATAGTCTGAAGTGTGTGATTCCATTGACCTCCTCTGTTCCCTTCCAACGATAGCGTTGGTCTTTATAAATCACATAGTCATCTTCCTCGAGTGTGGCAAGGATGTCGTCGATGGTAACGGCACTGTATGAGAGACATCCTATACTGACAGCGACAATGGAAAGCGCGTCAAAACATACATTGTTCGTATGAAGGACGAAACCGGTTGGCTTCTTTTGACTTTGTATACTCTCTGCAAAGAAAGAGTGGTATTTTTCAAGGAGATTCTCTTTGGAAATGAGGGCTCCATCAAGATAAATCTCACATTTTTCCAATAGAGCAGTGATGACCGGTGTCATGTGTGCACCTCCGTCTGAGTCATGCATCAACATTCATTTGCGGGAGAGTGAATTTTTGAGGCTAGAGAAGGTGTTCCTCCTGTCGAGATCGGCTTTCGGAATAGGCCTGGGGGAGGGCGGCTATATCGATAGGGCTCATAGGGGAAGATGAGAGAACAGATCGACTGGTTTGCGTGTATGCTGCCGGTGTATCCGTGGCAAATGCATACGCTCCAAGCGAAAGTGAAGGTTGAACGACAATCTCCCCCGGCACAACGGGATCAGACGCAGCTTGTGTCGGTCTTGGTCGCGATGATGGTATATTGGCAGCCTCGGAAAGATAGGGAAGCGCGACGGGATCTTCCTCTGGCAGAGGCGAAGTCTCACCAAGCATGGTGTAGACGATCGTGACATTTTTGTAGTCAATATTGCACAGATCCAATAGACGTTTTATTTTTCGGACGGTATTGGTAGCACTATGGTGCGTTTCTAAATAGAGACCTTTGGTTATTTCCTTTGGAAACTTCATTCTGTAGATACAGGAATCATCTCCAATATCCATTCGGCGGTCTTTTCCAAAAAGACTTTTTCCAATCATGCCCTGAAGCTGTTGTGGAAAATCTATATATATACAACGGGCTATCTGTGTGTATAGTTCATTCCAGCGTTTTACATCATGGCAATCGTTGAAGTAATATAATTGTTTTGGCTTCGTATTTGCATATTGATCGATTTTTATTTCTGTTAAGTCCACTGTATTGCCGATCGGTGGAGGCGGTGAGAGGATAGCTGGCGTTATGATCGTTACTTCGTGTTCATCCGTATGGCTATCTTGTGATTCGTTGAGGTAAATGCAGTAAAACTCAATGAGCGTTTGCATCAGGGGAAGTTTACCCTTGTGTATAACGCGCAATATATCATTTGAGGTGATGGCGGATTTCACCGTATTAATCGTTTGTATCGTATCTCTGTCAAATAAGGGCGTTTTAAGTGTTTTGTAGGTCGTGAAAAAGCGATCCAGATCGAGGCTTGCATTTTTTAATTTTTGTCGCAAGTTGTCGGAAACTTTTTTTGCGAGCCACTGAAAGAAATCCTCTTCCAGAGAGGTGGAAAGAGGCGATCCCCCTATTGCTTGCTGCAACAGGTCATTGAATGCATGGCGGTTTTTCTTATACAGATTGACAACGTCGGTGAATACTTGCGGCGGAGGGCTCAGGCGGAATTTCCCACCAGAAAATAGATCCTCGATTTTTGTCATTTGCATCGTTATGCCGTTCTCATTTCGGAACGTCGCACCGATATCCATGCCCTTCCTCAGAGCACGTTCTCGCAGGGTGTTTGATACGAATTTAATCGCTTCATCCTCGAATAAGAGACCACTTTTAACTTGTGTATATGCGTGAACAAGAATGGCCGTTTCTTCTGCGTCCCAAAGAACTCTGCGTGAGGTAGTCATCGTAATACCTTTCGTAGTGCAAATAAATCTCTATAAGGACAAAATACTGGAAAAGTTAATTATAATTATAGCATAAATAAAATACTTAATGAAATAAAAATTAAGGCGATCAGCAAAAGATGTTCTCTGAATGAGTAGGTTGTCGTCATTCTGCATGAAAGGAGGATGAAATCTTGACAACGGGGACTCTTTTGAACGGAGGGAGCAGCTCAAAACCGAAGACGTATCTTTTGATTTCTTTGAAATATGTTATAATAGGGACGAAAGTTTGATCGAGCCAATCTCTATGGGAAAGATTTGGTGGAGCAGAGTGAAGATATTCGATAACATCACAAACACGGTGCGCGACGATCTGCGGGCAGAGATTGTGCGCGGCAGCAGGGTGTCCATTGCGGCAGCGTGTTTCTCCATGTACGCGTATCAGGAGCTGCGCGAGCAGCTGGCGTCCGTGGAGGAGTTCCGCTTCCTCTTCACCTCGCCCACATTTATTCGGGAAAAGGCAGCAAAGGAGAAGCGCGAGTCTACATTCCGCGTATCTCACGTGAAATGATCCTTTACGGAACGGAATTCGCGATGTACCTGCGCTTGAGGTGAAGATCTGACGGGAGAAACAGCCAAAGAAAAATATTGAACTTGTGCAGGAATTAAAAGCATTACAGTGTAACTTATATAATTAGACATTGTTGCTGGAGGGCTGGTACATGATATATTCACCTTTAAGATATCCTGGGGGAAAAGGAAAGCTATCCTCTTTCATGGAGGTTTTAATCCAGAAGACTGGACATATGAATGGAACTTATATTGAACCGTTTGCTGGCGGAGCTGGAATTGCGATCAATCTGCTTTTAAATAATATTGTTTCAAAAATTGTAATCAATGATTTGGACAAGGGAATTTATTCGTTTTGGAGAGCTATTTTAACAGAGACAGATCGTTTTACTTCTGATGTTCTTTCAGTTCCTTTGAATATGGATGAATGGCATAGACAAAGAACAATATATATGGAAAAATCTCAAAAATATAGTTATGATTTAGGATTTGCTACATTCTATTTAAACCGAACGAATCGATCGGGGATTATTAAAGGTGGCGTTATTGGCGGGAAAGACCAATGTGGCAAATGGAGAATGGATGCACGATTTAATAGAGGTACTCTTATTAAGAGGATACAGGAGATAGCTATACGAAAAAACAGTATATATCTTTATAATAAGGATATTAACAGCTTCCTTATCCATTATGCGCCTAGGCACTTCGATAATGCACTGATTTATTTTGATCCACCATATTATGCAAAAGGACATAAGTTATATATGAATTTTTTTAGATATAGTGACCATATTCGTATTAGTGAGCAAATCTCTCGACTTGATAATGTGGACTGGGTTATTACATACGATGTTAAGGACGAAATTTTAGAATTGTATCGAGAGCGATCATGTAGAAGGTTGGCGTGGTCATATTCTGCCGGGACAAAAAAAAGAGTGGATGAGATCATGATCTTTCGCAGGAATGATATGATTCCTACGGAATCAGAACTGTCCATGTGTGAGGGGCAGGCACTCTTACGAGATATTATAGATTAAGAGGTGAGAAAAATGGGAACAAAAATTCAACATGTAAAAGTTGAGAAGTTTAGAAGTTTTCATGATGTGGAATTTGATATAGGCAGAAAAATCACTGTGATAAGTGGGCAGAATGGTGTCGGTAAGTCCAATCTTATATCGTTAATCGCCTCTGGATCAGGACTTGGTAAAAGCTCTGAATTCGGAGGCAATTTTCAACCAAAGTTTTATGACTTCTTTTATATTTCTCCTGAAGAAGCCTATGATGACTATACTATTTATTTGCGTTATGGCAGTGACAATACAGATGAAACAGTTCTTAAGTGCCTGACTTTTAAGAATGATACAGAGTCAAATCGTGGTATTCGTATTATTCCGAGAACCTCTAACAAGGAGAGGGATGATATGACCATAAAGGAAGCAGAGCTTATAGCAAAAGAAAATTTCAATGTGGGAGGAGCGGCCAGGATTCCTATACCGACTATTTATTTGAGTATTTCTAGATTATATCCTTTAGGTGAACGCAAGGAATCTGTGAGTGTTAAAGAGGTTCGAAGAAATAACAAGCTTTATCACAGCAAGGCGCATACAAAATTTTGTGATTGGTACAATTCCGTTATACCAGGGAGCATTAAACAGGATGGGGATCTTAGCATTGTAGATAAGGAAGCAAGCACACGGTCTTCGTTACATATGGAAATGGAGAACACACCTGCACTTGGCAAGTCTGTCGGGCAGGATAATCTCGGAAATATTATTAGTACGCTTGTGGATATTTATATTTTATCACAGCAAGACAATTACAATGGAGCACTTATTTGTATTGACGAGATTGAAGTTTCATTACATCCGGACACTCAGATGCGGCTATTGGATTTAATGGATAAGTTGGCTAATGAATTAAATATCCAATTTGTTGTGACTACACACTCGTTGACGGTGTTGAAGGAATTATTGGGAAAACACAAGAAAAATCCGAATGATTATGGCATTGTGTATCTAAAAAATCCATCTGCGCCTATGGTCACTGTTCAACAGTCATATGAAATTTTGAAAGCTGATTTATTAGGGAAAGTAACATATCAAAAACCAAAACCCAAGGTATATTTTGAGGATGAAGTTGGAAAACATCTTTTTGATATGCTTGTTGGAGCACTTCATCATCAATGTAGTACATTGGAAGAAAAGGGGATGCTGAGAGGAAATGTTTTGCAGGAATATGCCTCTAAAATAAAATGTAGACTGGAAAATATCAAGAAATATCGTCATGCGGCATTCTTAATTAACCCCATTGTAACATCTCTTGGCTGCGAAGAATTATTGAGGTTTTCTCAGGCAGATCGACCCTATTCTGATCAAGTCATCTTTCTATTGGATGGAGATGCTCGTCATAAGCAAACAGAGCACAAACCTAAAATAAGAGAATACTTGGACAGGAAATATGATCCTTATAAGGATAACCTATCTGATAGAGAAACAAAGAGGAACAATATATGCTTCTTTCCCGATTATTTCGCCCCGGAATCGTTCCTTTATAGAATGATGTATCAGATAATGAATGTGGAGACTAATCATACAATTTTTTGGCGTACTCTTGATCAACAGGAAGAAACCGCTTTGTATACTGCCTCCAAAATTCGGTCATGGTTTGTAGATCTTGCGTCGGACTTTAATAATGATGATCTAAAAAATATTTTTGGAGATATTGAGAAAAATGGAAAGGTATGGGCGTTTATAGATGCAACACACCTGCTTAACTACTACTACGGCGACTATTCTACTATAGAAGAGTTGATATTGTTTTTTGAGAAGTTTGATCGTGCATTTCAAATGACATATAGTAAGATGATCAAAAACATATAGGACTAGAAAAGTGAGATTGTAATGGATAAGCTAAAAATGCACAGCAGGGATAATGTGGCGCGGAATATCGAGGCGGTGGGGCAGCTGTTCCCGAATGCGCTGACGGAGGTCATGCGGGACGGGAAGCTCGTGCAGGCGATTGACTTCGATGTGTTGAGGCAGGAGCTCGCGCGTGAGATCGTGGAGGGGCGCGAGGAGCACTATGCGTTCACATGGCCCGATAAGCGGCAGGCGATCCTCGCGGCGAATGCGCCGATCAATGCGACGCTACGTCCCGTTGTGGAGGACAGCGTGGGGCGCGACGGCACGGCGGGCGCGTTCGACAGCGAAAACCTCTACATCGAGGGGGACAATCTCGATGTGCTGAAGCTGCTCCAAGAGACGTATCTCGGCAAGGTGAAGATGATCTATATCGATCCGCCGTACAATACTGGGAATGATGCCTTTGTGTACGATGATGATTTTGCGATGGCGGATGGGGATTTCCATGCGGCGAACGGGTGGCGCGACGAGGACGGTGCGATGCAGTATGATCTGCGTGCGAACAATGTGAGCAACGGACGTTTTCATACGGACTGGCTGAATATGATCTATCCACGTCTGCGCGTGGCGAAGTCTTTGCTCGCGGATGATGGCGTTATTTTTATTAGTATTGATGATAATGAAGTACATAATTTGCGGAAAGTATGTGATGAGATTTTCGGAGAAGGGAATTTTGTTGCCAATCTAATATGGGAAAAGAAGTATACGGTAGCGAATGACGCTCAGTTCTTCTCTGATAATCATGACAATATTCTATGCTATGCAAAGAATACCGCATCTCTCACGATTGGAAAATTACCGCGAACAGAAGAAATGAATGCGGCTTATAAAAATCCTGACCACCATCCAAAAGGTGTTTGGAAGGCAACACCACTTCATGCAAAAAGCGGTTCATTAACAAATGCTAATTTTACCTATCAATTCAAGAATGGCGTGATTTATACTCCTCCTAGTGGTACATTTTCAAGGTACTCGGCAGAAACACTCAGAAAACTGGATGAACATGATGAAATATGGTTCGGCAGGGACGGAAAATCCGTTCCTTCTCGGAAAACATTTCTATGCGACTTGAAGCATGATGGAGTTGTACCCAGAACGATTATCCCGTTCACACTCGGCGGGCATAATCATGAAGCGGTAGAAAATGTTAGGGAGCTATTTCAAAATAATATCTTTACAAACCCAAAGCCGATTAAGTTGATTCGATATTTATTAACACTAGGAAATATACAAGATGAAGATATTATCCTCGATTTCTTCTCCGGCTCTGCTACAACCGCTCATGCCGTGATGCAGCTGAATGCCGAGGATGGTGGTCATCGAAAGTTCATTATGGTGCAGTTGCCCGAGGCGACAGACGAGGGCGGCACAGCCTACAAAGCGGGCTATCGGAATATCTGCGAGATCGGTAAGGAGCGCATCCGCCGTGCGGGGGCGAAGATCGCAGCTGAGGCGGGCGAGAAGGCGGCAGGGCTTGACCTCGGATTCCGCTGTCTGCGGCTCGATACGAGCAATATGACCGATGTCTACTACGCGCCCGATGCGGTGACGCAGGACGGGCTTTTCGCGCAGGTGGACAATGTCAAGGCGGATCGCACGCCGGAGGATCTGCTCTTTCAGACGATGCTCGATCTCGGCATCCTGCTCTCGGCACCGATTACGGTGGAGGAGATCGCGGGGAAACGCGTCTTTAACGTTGCGGACGGCTTTCTCCTCGCGTGCTTTGACCGTGATGTGACGGACGAGACGGTGACGGCAATCGCCAAGCGAAAGCCCTACTATGCGGTGTTCCGTGATGCCTCGATGGCGGACGACAGTGCGCTGACGAACTTCGACCAGCTCTTTGCGGCGTACAGCCCCGCAACGGTGCGGCGGGTGCTGTAGTGTAACACCCCTCGGGAAGCGCTATGAATCATTATGAACAGGAGGAGTCATGATGCAAACGTCTGTATTTACCATGGAACAGATTGCTGCAGCGGTGAAACCGCTTGCTGATAAATACCGTGTGAAGGAAATTTATTTGTTTGGTTCGTACGCACGCGGGGAAGCGGACGAGAACAGCGATTTGGATTTTCTTGTTTTTGGTGGAGAAATGTTTCGGCGAACGATGATTTTTGCCTTGGCGGAGGAGCTGCGCGAGGTGCTCAAGAAAAACGTGGATGTTTTTGAAATCGCAGAGGTCAACCCGGACAGTAATTTCTATCAAACAATTATGAAAGAAAAGGTTTTGGTGGCATGAAGTACTCGGATCGGCAAAGGGTTCAAAAGATCTATGACTATGCTGTTCAGTTGCAGGAATATATCCGAAAAAACAACATTGAAAAAGAGGAGTTGCTGACGCAGCTGCCGCTTCAATGGCTTGTCACAACACCGTTATACAATATGGGAGAGCACTGTTATTATTTGTCCGCAGCGTATAAGGCGAAACATGCTGAAATCTCATGGACGATGATTGCAGGGCTCAGGCATCGCCTTGTGCATGATTATGACGGGACGAACTGGAATATTATTTCAGAGGTTGTTTTTGAGGAGTTGCCCATCCTGATCCAGCAGCTGGAGTGCTGTTTGACAGAATATGAGAATACGGGTGATCTCTGATGAAGTTTCACTTTACGGTGCAGCCGTATCAGACGGATGCGGTGGAGGCGGTTGTCTGTGTGTTCGAGGGGCAGCCGTATGCCGCGCGCACGACGTATCTGCGTGATGTTGGGACGAATGCTGCGCAGGGGAATCTGCTGCCGGTGCAGGAGAGCTACATGAATGCCCCCCTTCTCACGGCGGAGGCGGACGATGGTTTTCAGAATGAGGAGCTGGCTCTGACGAAGGCGCAGCTGCTCGCGAATATCCGCAGGGTGCAGAGTGCACGCAACCTCCATCTGTCTGATACACTCTCTGCACCGCTCGGCGCGTGTGCTCTCGATGTGGAGATGGAGACGGGCACGGGCAAGACGTATGTCTATATCAAGACGATGTTCGAGCTGAACCGCCGCTATGGCTGGAGCAAGTTCATCGTGGTGGTGCCGAGCATTGCGATCCGCGAGGGCGTGAAGAAGTCCTTCGAGATGACGGCGGAGCATTTCATGGAGCACTATGGGAAGAAGGCGCGGTTCTTCGTCTACAGCAGTGCGAATCTGAATCAGCTGGATGCGTTCTCTGCCGATGCAGGACTCTCGGTGATGATCATCAACACGCAGGCGTTCGCTGCCTCGCTGAACGAGGAGAAGTCGATCGAGGGACGCGGCGGGAACAAGGAGGCGCGCATTATCTACTCGAAGCGCGATGCGTTCGGCTCGCGCCGTCCGATCGATGTGATTGCGGCGAACCGTCCGATCCTCATTCTCGATGAGCCGCAGAAGATGGGAAAGAAGGGATCGGTGACGCAGAAGGCGCTCGCGCAGTTCGCTCCCCTCTTTACGCTGAACTATTCGGCGACGCACGCGGAGCGTCACAATCTCGTCTATGTGCTGGATGCAGTGGATGCCTACAATGCGCGTCTGGTGAAGAAGATCGAGGTGAAGGGGTTCGAGGTGAAGAATCTGCCGGGGACGGGGCGCTATCTCTATCTCGCGGAGATTGTACTCTCGCCGAAGGTGCCGCCGCGTGCGCGGATCGAGTTCGAGGTGGCATATAAGGGCGGGGTGCGGCGCACGCTGCGCATTGTTTCTAAGGGGGACAATCTCTGCTATCTCTCGGGCGGGATGGCGCAGTACGAGGGCTATGTGGTAGAGCACATCGATGCCGCTGCGGGGACGGTGCTTTTCCTGAACGGTACAACGCTCCATACGGGAGATGTGCAGGGCGATGTGTCGGAGGCGGATCTCCGGCGGGTGCAGATCCGTGAGACGATTGTCTCGCATTTTGAGAAGGAGCAGCGGCTTTTCGCACGCGGGATCAAGACGCTCTCGCTGTTCTTCATCGACGAGGTGGCGAAGTACCGTCAGTATGATGCAGACGGAAATGCCGTGCTTGGGGAGTACGGGCGGATCTTCGAGGAGGAGTACCGCGCGGTGATGAACGAAAACCGCGATATTTTTGACCCTGCGTATATGAAGTATCTGGACGATGTGCCTGTAGAAAAGATACACGCGGGGTATTTCAGCATTGACAAGAAGACGGGACGCGCGGTGGACAGCAGTCTCAGGCGCGGATCGGATCTGTCGGACGATATTTCGGCGTATGATCTGATCCTGAAGGATAAGGAGCGGCTGCTCTCGTTCGATGAGCCGACGCGCGTGATTTTCTCCCACTCGGCGCTGCGCGAGGGCTGGGACAATCCGAATGTGTTCCAGATCTGTACGCTCAAGCATGCGGCGAGTGTGACGGCGAAGCGGCAGGAGGTCGGCAGAGGCCTGCGTCTCGCGGTCGATCAGACGGGACAGCGGATGGATCGCAGTGTGCTTGGGGATGCGGTGCATGATGTGAATGTGCTGACGGTGATCGCGAGCGAGAGCTATGCGGGGTTCGTCGGCGATCTGCAAAAGCAGATGGAGGCGGAGCTGTATGATCGTCCGAAGGCGGCGTCAGAGGCGTATTTCCAGGGGAAGACGGTGCAGTCGGCGGACGGTACGGCGGTGCAGCTCGATGAGAAGGCGGCGCGGGCGATTTATTTCTATCTCGGCATGAATGGCTATGTGGATATCGAGGGGCATGTGACGGAGGACTATCGCACGGCACTTGCGGCGGGGACGCTCGCGCCTCTGCCTGAGGCTCTCATGCCCATGGCGGAGGGGGTTCATCGCCTCGTGCAGGCAATCTATGACGAGAGTGTGCTGCGCACGATGATTTCGGATGCGGGGGCGACGAAGACACCGGAGAATAAGCTGAACGAGCGATTTTATCAGAAAGAGTTTCAGGAACTCTGGAAGAGGATTAACCACAAGTACGCCTATACGGTCTCCTTTGACACGAGACAACTCGTACGGGCGGCCATCGACCACATCAACGCCGAGCTGCGTGTCAGCCGTCTCCAATACACGATCACCTATGGCAGTCAGCAGACGGATCTGGATGTGGGCATGGTGGCGGACGGCACGAGCTTTGCCTACGGCAAGAGTCGGACGAGCACGCTGAAACGCGCACAGGGGTCTGCGGTGACGTATGATCTGATCGGGCGCATTGCAGCGGGGACGACACTCACGCGGCGCACGGTCGCAGAGATTTTGCGGGGGATTAAGACCGAGGTGTTCGCAGGCTACCGCTGCAATCCAGAGGAGTTTATCCGCACGGTGACGCGGCTCATCCTCGAGCAGAAAGCGACACGCATCGTCGATCACATCGAGTACAATACGATCGAGGGCAGCTACGATGCGAGTATCTTTGCCACGGAGAAGCGCCCCTACACCGAGGCATACGAGGCGGAGAAGGCGATTCAGAACTATGTGTTCACGGACGGCAATGTGGAGAGGAGATTTGCCCAGGATCTCGACGGCGGGAACGAGGTGCTGATCTATGCGAAACTGCCGCGTGGGTTCGCCATCCCGACGCCGGTCGGCAGCTATGCGCCGGATTGGGCGATTGTCTTTCGCGAGGGGAAGGTGCGGCACATCTACTTCGTCGCGGAGACGAAGGGAACGCTGTCCTCGCTCCAGCTTCGTCCGATTGAGGAGGCAAAAATAGCGTGTGCGAAGAAACTGTTTGAAAAACTGCATAGTGACTGCGTGATTTACGAGCATGTGAATGATTTCCAGACGCTGCTCAACCGCGTGATGACGTGAGGTGCGCCGCAGCGTTGCTGCGTGCGGTGCTATAACGGAGGACATGGGACGGATGCCATGCACGGCAAGTTTGTGTAAGTTGTGAGGAGGATTTTACATGAGGAAGCTTCATCGTTTTTTGGTGGTCACAGTATTTCTGCTCTGTCTCGTTCCGCAGACCTGCCTTGCCATCATGTATGCGAACGGGGATGCGAACTATCCGATATGGAATACGGGCAATCGGGGCGGCTCGGCATTTGATCTCTCCTCGTGCGTCATTACGAGGGACACGGACTCTGAGCTGATCATCTGCGCGTTCAACTATCACCTTACTTATACGGCGGGTGATGGACGCACCTATGAAAATGGGGATTTGGAACCTCGTGGTTATGTGAACTTTTCCGAAGATAAGCGGTCGGGAACAGTCTCTGTTCTCGCATCGACCATGCGGCAGCCGCAGAAAGTGAGCCCCAATAGCCCCGAACAGGAGGCATTTGATTTGATGAAGCGTCAGGTGGGACGAATGTGAGCGGATGGGACAACGGTCTTGCAGTGACAGAAACCAGCAGTGGCTGTCATGGCATTGGGGGCGAGGAACACCTCTTCTTTTGCAACCGCATGGAGTACGTCATGCTGAGCAAGTATTGGAACTAAGTACACAGCAAGGGGGCTGTTGCGCTAAGCTAAAATCTTCGGCAGCAGCCCCCTTGTTATGCATGGATGGGATCGCGGCCGACGGCGATTCCCCTTTTACGGAATTTTGTCGTACGTCATCACGCATGAATGCGGTCATGTTGATGCGTATATTATGGTATAATGGATGCAAAAGCATGATTTTAGGAGGGCGTATATGATCGGAGCAATCATTGGCGATATCGTTGGCTCGCGGTTCGAGTTCAACAATCACCGCAGCAAGGAGTTTGATCTCTTTGGCAAGGGCTGTTTTGCAACGGATGACAGCATCATGACGCTCGCCGTGGCAAAGGCGATCATGGAGACGGAGAGAGCAGCGGCGTATATGTCCGAGAACAGCGACGGTGCGGAGGCGTTCCGCGCGCTGCTCGGCGAGAACACGGTGCGCTGTATGCAGGACATCGGGCGGTACTATCCGAACTGCGGGTATGGCGGACGGTTCCATCAGTGGATGTTCAGTGACGATCCGCAGCCGTATCACAGTTTCGGCAATGGTGCAGCGATGCGCGTGAGTCCTGCCGGATTCGCTGCGCGCGATGCGGAGGAAGCCTTATTTCTTGCGGAGGCTGTGACGGCGGTCACGCACAACCATCCCGAGGGAATCAAGGGCGCGAAGGCGACCGCTGCTGCGATCTATATGGCGCGTACGGGTGCTGACAGGCGGGAAATCAAGGAGTATATCGAGCGGAATTACTATCCGTTGGATTTTTCCATCAACGGCATTCGGGATAGTTACCGTTTCAACGAGACCTGTCAGGAGACCGTTCCGCAGGCGATTGAGTGCTTCCTTGAGGCCACATCCTTTGAGGATGCGATCCGCACGGCAATCTCGCTCGGCGGTGACAGCGACACCATCGCCGCAATCACGGGCGCGATCGCCGAGGCGTACTACGGCGTTCCCGACTGGATGCGGGCACAGGCGCTTTCCTATCTCGATGGGCGGCTGCGTGCGGTATATGACGAATGGCAGGAGACTCACGGCGCACCTCGGGAGATATTCCATGTGCTGACGAAGTACATCGACAAATTTGCGGAGATGGAGCGATCTGAGGAGCCGGCGGATGGCAGTGTTCGTGTGCATGAGGGAGAAACGGCTGCAACGCGGTTCATCGGTTCTATTGCGGTGTTCGAGGATGAATTTTATGCGTTCGCGAAGGAATATCCGGCGTATCATCTGACGAACTATGCGGATATACTCGAGTCACATGGGATCGAGTGGAGTGAGCGCAGTATGTCTGCTGCCGATGTGAGTAAAATGGATGCGCAGAGTGTCTTTGCGCTTATCACGGGTGCCGTTCGCGTGGAGCATCTAAGTGGCGGCGCATTGAAACCGTTCTTTGAGAATGGTGCCATGCTGAAATGGCTGCGGCGACTGAGAGAGATTGACGCTGTCTCGCATGAACAGAAGATCTGATGACAAAGAGCTTGGCTCTGCAAATGCAGGATTTTCTTTGAAATATCTTATCGTACGAGAGCAGAAAAGGATAGGACGCACGATGGCAGCGTCATCCTATCATTCTTTGCTCTCCTCAAAAAAGTCCCGCCGCATTCGGTATGTTCCGAATGCGGCGGGACTTTGTGTGTATGAGGATTATCTCCCCTGCACGTCTCGCACATAGACATAGCGGCAGAGAAGGGCAGCAATACCGGCAATCGCCGCGCCGATGTAGCCGATGTGGGCGAGGTGGCCGTCCCCCGCCGCGAGCCCGCCGATGTACGTTCCGTTGCCGATGCCGAGGTTGAAGATGCCCGAGTAGATCGCCGTCGCAACGGTTGATGCGTCGCGCGGGACCGTTGCGAGAACCTCCGCCTGGAACATCGTGTTGTAGAGCGTTGCGAGTACCCCGAGCAGCATCGTGAGCACGATCATCGTGCCGACGGAGATGGATGCCGCCTGCCAGAGGAAGAGCAGAACCGCGACCCCGACAAGGCACCAGCGCAGCAGGAAAAAGCGGCGCTTTCCATACATCCGAGAGAAAACGAGGCTCGCGAGGATGCCGCTGACCCCGAGCAGCATGAGCGTGACCGTAATCAGATCGGGCGAGAACGCCGCGACATTGTGCAGGAACGGCTCGATGTAGCTGTACATCGTGAAGTACGCCGTCGCAAAGAGTGCCGTCATGATGTAAATGCACGCGAGCGCAGACTGACGGACGAGCGACGGCAGTTCGCCGATGGTGAAGCCCTCTCCCGGTGCCCGTTTCGGCAGGAGAATCCCGAGATAGACAAACGCAATGACGGCGACCACGGCGAGCAGCAGGAACGTCATGCGCCACCCTGCCGCAAGACCGATCACGCGCCCGAGCGGCAGGCCGACAATCGTCGCGACGGAGCTGCCCGTCACGATCATGCCGAGTGCCATCGGGCGATGCTCGCGCGTCACGAGACGCGTCGCAAGCGGTGCGGCAATCGACCAGAAAATCGAGTGTGCGCAGGCGACGATGATGCGTGCGCCGAGCAGCACATCATAGCTCGTCGCGAGCCCCGAGACGAGCTGCCCGAGGCCAAAGAGCGCGACCATCAGCAGCAGGAGCCGTTTCAGCTCCATGCGGCAGGTCAGCAGCATGAGCGGCAGCGAGAGCAGAGCAACCACCCACGCATAGATCGTGATCATCTGCCCCGTCGCCGCCTCCGTCATGGAGAACGACTCCGAGATATCAATGAGCAGCGCAATCGGTATGAACTCGGATGTGTTAAAGATAAATGCGGCAATCGTAATGCCGAGCAGCGCCATATATTGGCGCAATGGAATTCTCATAGCAAAGCCCCCATGTCTAAATACGTTCCCTCATTATGGGACGGAGACAGGGGAAATGCAAGAAGAAAGTGTGGTCAAAAAATTCGCTATGCAGCCCGCAGCTTATGCAGCCTCGTTCTCCTCGGCCAAGTCCACCTCGCGCAGCATCGACGCCTCCATCAGATTCACGATGCGGTCGGGGAGCTTGTACTGGATGCCGCCGCCCAGGCGACCGAACCACGGCGCGATCTTCCCTTTCTGAACACCGTCGATGGGGCGCTCAACACAGTAGACATGAAAATCGCCCTCGTTCGTCGTGCTCGGCAGTGCCCGCTGCTCGAACGTCATGCCGTCGGGCGAGACATAGCGACCCGTCGGCTTCCCGTAGCGCGTCAGCACATCGCCCGAGGGGAGCGTGACGGTCACGATCAGACCGACCGCACCATCGTTGCTCGGATAGATCGGGCGGCCGTCATCGGCGTAAAAACGTGCCTCACCCTTCTTGCCCGGAGTATAGGCGACACCCTGCTCTGCCGCGAGCCCTGCGATGAACGCATCCGTCGGCGGGGCGAAGTTGTAGTACATCTGCCAGTAGCGCGGCTCGGTCTGCGCCTCCTGCGCCGCAGCGGCGGGCGTGCCGATGGCGAGCGATGCATCCTGTGCACTCGGCGCACCGAGCAGGGCACTCAGCGCGAAGAGTGCGGCGGCAATGATGCGGATGGGGAATCGGGTCGTCATGGGACTTCTCCTTTCTGAAACGTCAAACAATTCGATATTTATATCATATTATATCAATAAAAATTTTGTCAAGCTGTCATTTACTACAGTACCTTTTGTCGCATTTTCGACTATAATGGAACAAGGGAATCGCTGATAAGTTCAGCACTACCATCTTGACGCATCTTTTTTGCCCGCACTTTGGAAGAAAATTCTCCTCAGAGCATCACTCTGCGTCCGGTTTTCCGCCTTGTTCGGACGAAAAATCTACGCCAATCTGAGAGATTGTTTTATCGGTGATTCCCAAGAACAGAGCACAAATTTTTTTTCGATAAGGAGGAATCATCATGGCGTTCTGTGAAAACTGCGGCAATCAGCTGAATGCGGGGGAGCGGTTTTGTACGAACTGCGGCACGCAGGTCGCGGCCGCTCCGCCCCGTCCCGCCGCCCCTCCAGCAGCTCCTGCGCAGCCGCCGCGCCCCGCACAGCAGGAGCCCCCGCCGACACATTCGATGGGAGCTGCTGCCGGCGGCATGGGCGCTGCAGCCGGAGGAGCCGTCGGGGGAGCAATGGGAGGAGGAACGGGCGGACAGCCGCCGCAGATGCGGCACGCTCCGATGGAGCAGATGCCGTACCAAGCGGCACAGCAGCAGACGGGCGCATACGGCGGTGCCGCGGCGGGACAGCCACCATCGGCGAAGAGCATCAAGGATATGTTCTTCACCTATCGGGGGCGTCTCAACCGCAAACCGTTCATCCTGCGCGGGCTTCTGCTGAGTGTCCTCTCGTCGGTGATGTCGACCGTCATGACGGAAATGACAGAAGCCTCCTCTACGGTGATGCATTTGCTCGCGCTGCTGCCGCTCATTCTCATGGTGGTTCTCAGCGTTGGCACCTTTATGCTCATCATCCGCCGTTGGCATGATCTGGGCAAGAGCGGCTGGCTCTCCCTGCTCATGCTGATTCCGCTGTTGAACTTCTTGGTTCTGATCTTCCTGTGGGTGAAAAAGGGGACGGACGGCTCGAACGCATACGGCGACGATCCACTGGCATAGCTGTCCGCACACCTCCCCATCTAATGACAAGGGCTGCTGCACGAAGTTTTCCAGCTTCGTGCAGCAGCCTCTTTTTGTGTTTCTAGGGAATCGCTGATAAAATGAAGTCTGTCGGATTGGTACAGATTTTTTGTCCTGTCAAGGAGACAAACCGGACGCATAGCAAAGGCTATGTGGAGGATTTGTCGACACAGACAGGGCGAAAAAGATGTGCTAAGACGGCGGTGCTGAATTTATCAGTGCTTCCCTAGCGCGCACTGCGCAGACAGCTGTCGAAGTAGCGCGCGAGATTTTGCTCCAACGCAGTGACATCCTTTTCGCTCGATGAGGAGCCGGGATTGTCCGCGAGCGTCGCCGCCCAGTCGTTCGGACCCTTCAGCGTGAAGAACGCGACAAAGACCGCCCGCGTCCGATCCGTTTCGTTCGGCGGCAGATAGTAGAATGTGATCTTGCGCCCGTACAGCGCGGAGAGGACCGTGCCGTCCCCGTTTGGACGATAGAGCGCGTGGAGTGCTTTACAGACCGCCGCCAGATCCGCGCCCCGTGCGCCGTCCGTGACGAAGATAAAGTCTCCCTGGTCAAAGAGCGAGACCTCCCGCTCGAGGTGTTTGCGTTTCGCCCCCGAATGAATCAGAGCCTCCGCCTCCTCAGCGGTCGCGGCGCGAAAGCCGTATTCCTCCGCCACTCGTCCAATCGCTGCATTTAGATACGCGGCATAGCCCGCCGCATACTGAAAGAACGCGTTCGTGTCCCGCTCCGCACCGGGGCGCGGGAGCGTCGGGCGCCGGACGACCGCGCTGCAGGAAAACGTGAAATCATTCGCCGTGTCGTGCAGAACATAGATGCGCCGCTCAAACGGTTTCTCCTTCTCGATCTGCGTCTCCTGCAACACGAGCTGCGGCGCGCAGGAGGAAAACTCCTCCACCACCATCCCGATCACATCGTCCGCCGTATATGGCTCGCTGCTTTCTGTCGCCAACGTCGATGAGCAGCCGGAGAGAAGGGCGGTGCAGAGGAGGGCGAGGAAGCAGAATACACCCCATAGGTGTATTCTGCTTCCTCTTGTGCACTCCAATTTTACCATCGCAGCCGCACTCTTTTTCCCGCTTCACGCTCGATGATCTTTTTGAACTCCTCGATCTCCTGCGCATCCGTATCCTTGATCGTGATTTCGGAGCGGATGTCTTTTTTCCCCGCCTGATAACGATAGGACATCATGTTCTGACTCCCATACAGGACGTATTTCTCACAGACGGCGATCTTCATGTGGGAGTCAATGCGAACGAACTTTACGCAGGAGGGGAGTGCTTTGCGCATCTTGTCGATCTCTACCTGTGTATTTACTTGCCGTTCATCGTTATTATCAATCTTGCCTATTCCGTAGCAGATCAGGATTCGGATGCCCCGAGCTGCAGCTTCTTTGAGTTTGGGGAGATCCTTATCGACATACTCCTCGCCGTACCATGGATAGGACAGATAGAGATATTCCTCGGCATCCTGATAGAGCTTCGGGAATACATCGTTGATTTCTTTCTCGGAATATTTTTCTTTTTGTTCGTTTTTCTGCTCGAAGAATGCCTCGCTCAGGAAGAGCACATCACTCTCGATTTCTTGAATGATCGCGTCCAGCTCAGGATGAATCTCTCTTCCTTGGAAGATCTCGATCGCAAAGAAGGCCTTGCCGAGCTTGTCCTGCACCGCCGCCATGACCTTGTGGTCGTAGCTGAACCGCTGACGGATCGCATGGAGCAGGAACTTGATGTTCGTGCCGAGGTCGTACAGTGCGCGGATCTTCTCTGCTGCTATAAGATTTCGCTCGCCGAGTTGGCGATTCAGTTCGATGGCGTGGTTGACCTGCTCTACCGTCTGTTTTGTCTTGCGTTCCAGTTCACGGATCTTGTTATGTGCGAGCGCAGCTCCGATAACGATGGTCGGCACGATAAAGAGCGCAGAGGCAACGGCGATCCCTCCGGCGATGCCAAATCCACCCGAGGCGAGTGTTCCGCCGCCGAGTGCTGCTAGGGTTGCGTTGAGAGCATATGTCCCCGTCAGGCCCGAGATCGCCGCGCCCGTACCGGCAGTGCCGAACGATGCCGTGAGCAGGACGGCAGAACCCGCAGCCAGTGATCCGACGGCAACACCGTTCAGGATGGACTCCGCCATGACCGCATCCTTGATCTCGGGATTCTGAGCACTCAGATCCTCCTGTGGGCGCGCTGCGAGGGAGATACCGATGCCCTTGAATGAATCTCGGATTTCGTCCGTGACTTTTTCCAGATACTCGAACTCATTCTTCAGCGTCAGGCACGTCGTCCCATAGTCTTCGATGGAGCGATCCATGCGCTGTTCGGCATCCGCGTTATCTCGCTTGATCTGTTCGTATAGTTCTTTGTCCTCTTTTCCGGTCTCATAGACTTCCTTCCCCTTGTCGATGACGAAAGAGCCGACGCTCTGTACGCCGCCAACGAGTTTTTCGGTCAGATTGGGTGATACCTTCTTGAAACCCATGGGAACACTCCTTCCTTATCCAGTCAAAGTCTGTTTTGTTATCCATGATGTTTTTTGTGGTTATAGTCCAAGCAGTAAACAAGAGACTTTTTTCCGCCGCCACATTCCTGTATATAAATCCTACCAGTGTGACTGTATCGATATTCGAATAGTTTTTCTATGTCCCATTCATAAAATGGCTGTTTCTTTATCCCGTTCGATAGGGGCTCACCTCCATTTATGGCTTTTAGTAGCTTGTATATTCTCTTGTCAAATGTCTTTTCGTTCAGAATTTCTGCAATAGCAAGTGGCGTGAACTCGAGGTTGTCGAAAACCTCCTCGATTAACGCTTGGGTGTCTTTTTTGATGATGTTTTTCATTCGGTCATTTATACGATCAATGAAATTTTTGAGTTCTTGCCCTTTTGAAGCAAACTCGTTTTGAGCATCGCCGTATTCTTCTTCCAATATGCTGACGAGCTCTTTATTTTCTTCTGCTTCCTGGATAATTTTAGAATAGTCTTCTAGGCGTTTTTTCAGACGAATGATCTTAGAGGACAGAACGACACCGCGCACGGGCTTATCTATGAATTCCACACCATACGTTTCTGTGTATCCTAGTGTGTCTTCGTCTTTCAGTCTCATACCGGAGAGCATATAGATATCGAGCTTCGGACAAACTTCGCGTATATCGGGAAGGGCATCCGTTCCTTGGGGATTGCCTCGTCCAAAATCGATATCTAGGAACAGCGCATCAAGGGCATCAATATTGTCATAGCAGTAATCCAACAGTTCGTCGGTATCGTAAAAATCTACAATATCGCATGTAACCTCTGTGGAATGATATACATCTTCGACACATTTTCGAAATAAGTCATGAATATGTTGTTCATCGTCTGCTACTGCCACAAGAATATTTTCCATGAAATTAGACCTCCTCATCTTTGATCGGAAAAGAAATTTTGGTTCTTGCACCGATACTTCCATCTTGTGTGCGAATATTCTCTGCTTCGATTTCTCCGCCCATCATTTCCGTGAATATTTTTATATAGGTTGTTCCTTCTCCTTCCCGTGCCTTTCCATGTGCATCTTTTTTGGAGCTTATAACAGGTTCTTTATAAATTTTCTGTACCTCTGGAAACCCTCCGCCATTGTCTTCTACGATGATGAAGAGGCGGTGTTCTGAGGTATATATTTTTAGAGAGGTATATCTCTTATATGTGGAAGCAGTGCCCTTCTCGCGCATAATGCGTTTCTGTCGTCCTGTTGCTTCTTTTGCGTTACCAATTAGGTTTGTGATGATACTCCAAAAATGATGCGGATTAGCAAACATCGTTTTTTCACCATATGCTGTGTCTATTTCATAGGTGAACCCAGATGATCTGTCCTTTTGGTATTCGGCAATATATTTTGGCGCTTTTGCCATTAACTCTTGAAGTTTGCACGTAGTCATTGCTATTGATATGGCTTCAGGAAGTTCTGCTAAATCCTCTAGAATCATATTGATGTATGGCTGGATTTCCTGGTTCTTAATATATGCATCCGATGTAATCCATTTATTTTTCAGGTCATGACGTTCTTTTCTTATAGCCATTTCCAGCTGGCTGTTCAAGGATATGATATGTTCGTCATAATCATCTTCATAGAGATTACTTATTTCTTGTAGGATATTCCTGCTGTCAGCAATCTGATGATTTGTCTCGCCATGCAAATGAGAGAAAGCCAGGCGCAACATGCTTGCTAGATTCGCATTCCTTTTATATTCTTTGTATATGCTTTTGATCCATATGAGCTCAAAGGCAATACAACAAATCAGCAATGCGCCCCAAAAGCTAAGAGATCTGTTATGCAGGCGATTGTGTACATAGGAATAGTTGTAGTTTTTTACATCATATTCTATCAAGTCCGGTATGCAGGAGAAAGTTACAGACTTAATATAGCTCTCAAGCAAGTATGGTCTGTTATAATAGATATAAGACAGTTCATATACATCATTTCCTACGAGAATAGGATTATAGTTATCTCCGTAGGAATCCGCCTCATAATGTGTTGCGTCTCTTGTCGTAGATGGTTTCTTGTAATATTCGTCTCCGTTTTTCAAAAGGATGAATTGTCCCAAATTTTTCCCTAGAAAATAGTCTAACCGGCGACGCTTCTCCTCATCGTCTATATTTGCCTCGTTCAATATGAGCGAAACACCTTTTTGGTAGGAATCTGCACCCTTTTTCAGCCCGCTGTCCACTCCATAATAGTAACGAGAACTACTGAAAATCCAGACGACAGTAGATAACAATAAAATCCAGAAACCATAGAAAAATAGTTGATAGTAATGAAATTTCCCAATTCTCTTGAGACTATATTCTTTGCAATATTTCCCTAAACAGAAAAGCAAAGAAATAGAAGCTGCAAACGCGAATGGAGTAATTGGGATAGAAAAATTCCTGATTCCGATGGGATCATCATACACGCCATTTATCCAAAAAGCTGCACAAAATAAGGAACTGAGTAAAAAGATCACGCTATATACCGGAAATTGTTCGTGCTTTTTTACTACAGACCAGCTATCTTTTGCGGCTATAAGGTGTTCTCGTGTGTAGGATACAACATCGTTGATTTTACTCTGCATTTACCATCGCACCCTTATCTTTTCAAACTTTACAGATAAATAAACTGCGTATCCAGTGGAGGCTCATGCCATGAACAGTATAGCACAAACGAACAGACCTGAATAGAGACTGCATGAAGAGTTGGAATCTTCGAGATTGACACATATTCTTGATGTATTGATTTTACCATCATAAGTGGATATAATTTTTCTAGGGAATCGCTGATAAAATGAAGTCCGTCAGATTGACGTAGATTTTTCTGCCCGATTGCGGCAGCAAGCTGGACGCATAGCCCCAAAGCTATGTAGAGGATTTGCTAACGAAAAGCGGGAAGGAAGATGTGCTAAGATGGAGCGGCTGAATTTATCAGTGCTTCCCTAGGAATCAGTTTAGAAATGTGATAGAGATTTCGCTTGTCGTCATCCATAGGTTCTTTGTCGTGCCAAAAATTTAAATTGTAAGAAAGAGAATTATCACGTTATGGACCATCAAGCAGCAGCAAAAAGACAGTTTACATGGAAGCACTATGCTTGGCTTGCCGTATGGTGGCTTAGTATGGGGTACGCTCTGGATGAGAAGCGGATCCTGTTGGGCATATTGATTACAATGGCTTTTTTCTTTCTGACGACATTCAAAGTCTTGGGCAAGTTGGTCATATTGATGGCGGCTGTCGTTTTCTTGAGCATTATTTTTCCTCCGATTGCCGCTCTTATTGCGGCACTATCGTTCATATTCTTTCTGCTACGAATAAAATTTTTGATTGACAATTGGCGGATACTACTCGTTGGCATGTACGCTTATGGCGTATATTTGCTGGTTGTTTTGTTCAATAATTTCTTCTATGACCATATTGTCGTAAAGACAGCAGGAGCAATCTTCCAATTTTTTTTGAACGGTTCTCCTGAGGCCGTCAGTATGATTGGTCAAAGCGGTGTAAATGCCTCACGACAAGCCGCAGAATATGCTTCGAGGGTTCTTCATATTACTGCATATATTTTCCCCGGTATATTAACGCTGATATTTCATCGTCTGCTTTGCTGGCTGTATAGGCATGGGTATTCTACAGACAGAGCTTTTTATGTCATGGGGCTTACGCCGCTACTGCTGATAGGCTTCATATTGCCATTTCTAAAAATCGACATACACGGCTATGAAATTTTCCACGGCTCATTTTCTGATGGTATTGATGGTATCGATGGCACAGAGGACGTAGGGGCGCATCTACCGTTAAAGAGTGATATAGAATTGTCACCCAATGTGAAAACGATGCTCGATTATGCGGATATAGATATTGGTACTATATTTGATGATCATGCGGGAACAATTTCGCCGCCTATAGAAGCCGCTATTGCATCTGCAGCTTCACGAGGTGTTTTCTTGGTAGATGAACACTTAAAGAGAACGGGTGAGCGTTTTACGTTGTGTGGTGAAAACGGATTAATGCAGACAATCCAATATACGACTGACGATCACGCCGTAATAAAGGATGCCGATGGACATCAGGTAGGACACATCGTTCTAGATCATCAAAATGTGCGTGAAGAAGTACAGCTCACAGACGGTTTTTCCTATACAATAGACAAAACGAATGGCACAATAATTGATGCCGATGGCAAACTGCTGGGGAAGATAAAGGATGGTCAACATGGTGATAGGTTGTTGGTAAACCGTGAAGATGAAGTAATACGGAAATATCAGGTGGATGGTTTTATACTTAACGGCAAGGGAAACCTTGTAGGGACTGCAGCAATAGCTTAAGGAAGTACTGATAAATTCAGCCGCGCCATCTTGACGCATCTTTTTTGCCTCCTTGTTCGGACGAAAAAATCTACGCCAATTTGACGGACTTCATTTTATCAGCGATTCCTTAAAATCCAGTACGAAAACAAGGCTCTATGATAAATGTTGTGGAGACACATTATGTGTCCTGCAACACAATCGCCGACAGTATCGTTGCCAAGACTGCGGAAGATCCTTTGTAGAGAACCGTCCTTTTCTTGCGGAGCGGCAGTACCGGATTGGGAATCGGCAGCGGCAAATTCGGGCATAAAAGAAGATCACGAAGGGGCGGGTAAAGTCCCTTGCTGTGACAATTCCGTTGAAACAGGAACGTTCTGCTGCGGCTACTGCGTCCTACTGCGAGGAGTGCGGATTAAAGTTGACGGATAAGGTGCGTGCCTTCTCTGAGAGCCGATACCATCGTATGCTCTGCATGGACTGTCAAAAGAGGGCACTTGCCAGAGCATAACAAAAAGAGCCGCCCTCTCGGACGGCTCTGCATTTTCTATGGAGCGGGCGATGGGAGTCGAACCCACCTCTAAAGCTTGGGAAGCTTTCATTCTACCGATGAACT
>CAJPQT010000013.1 GCA_905372865.1 uncultured Centipeda sp. | reverse complement strand
GCTGTTAGAGTTTCCTCTAACTTGTTTTGCATTGTGTAGTTTTCAGGGTACATCCTGCACCGCGTAAGGCTTCAAGGTTCTTTGCAGTTTCTCGCTGCTCTCATCGGCGCGACTGTCATAATATAACACAGAGATTCCTCCTGCGTCAACCCCCTTTTTTATCTTTTTTGCTTTTCGTCAAAAATATCGTATGATATAATTATTCTACCACATAAACACGACAAAGGAAATATTGTCATGCATGAATACAAGCGCACTTTTACCCTCCCAACGCTTCACGTGACGCTGCCATGTGCACCGTCGCAGGAGATTATCTGCATTGGCGGAGGACGTGCCCCCGAAACAGGTTGGCTCATAGGACTGATACAACAAAGAAATATGTGCGGCCCAGACACTCCCATCTGGGCGATTGACCGCGGTGTGAACATCTGTCACTCGGCCAACCAAGTGCCCGCACATCTGATTGGCGACGGCGACAGTGCCGACAGTGGCGCATGGACTTGGGCGAAAGAGAGCGGCGCACAGGTACACACCTTCCCGCCCGAGAAGGATTTCACGGATACGGAGCTTGCGCTGCAAATTGCCGCAGACCAGTATACCCACCCGCTTGTCATTTTAACGGCGGCATTCGGCGGGCGGCTCGACCATCTCATGAGTACCGCCTCTGTCGCCGCACACGCGCCCATCCCCTGCGTACTTGCGGACGAGCGTGAAACACTTTTCTACCTCCATGCGGGCGAATCGCTCACCGTCACCTATGACACGCCCCCACGTGCCATCTCGCTCCTCCCCTTTACGGAGAAATGTACGGGCGTAACAACGCATGGGCTGTATTGGGAGCTGCAGGATGCGTGCATCACAAATCGTGCGTCACTTGCAATCAGCAACGTGCTCGCACGCGAAAACATCAAGAACACGTTTACCGTCTCCATCAAGAGTGGCGTTCTCGGTGTCTATCTCTGCCATAAAGAATAGAGGAAGTTTTCATTGAATATCAACATTCCACAGGCCTATTTCAGCAAGCTCATGCGTGCCGTCGTGGAGTTCGAGCTGATCGAGCAGGGCGATCGTATCTTAATTGGCGTATCGGGCGGCAAGGACAGCATCTTTCTCACCTACGCCCTCGCCATCCTGCGCGAGCGTCTGAAAAGAGATTTTACCATCGCGGCATTCACCGTCAATCCGCAGTTTGACGATCCGTTTGATACCGATGCGATTGCAGCATTCTGCAAGCAGCTCGATGTCCCCTATGAGGTTGTGGATGTCGATATCGCAGGTGCGATTGCGGAGCAGGACGACAAAAGCCCCTGCTTCACCTGCGCGTTCTTCCGGCGCGGCGCAGTCAACCGCTACGCCGCAGCACACCAAATGAATAAGGTCGCCTACGCGCATCACCATGACGATGCGGTGGAGACCTTTCTCATGAGTTTATTCTACTCAGGGCAGCTGAACACGTTCCGCCCAAAAACTTATCTCGACAAGACGGACATCACCGTCATCCGTCCCCTTGTCTACTTCCGCGAGCAGGAAATCATCGACGCGATCCAATACCACGGCTTCACGCCGATCCCCTCGCCCTGCCCCCACAACGGCAACACCACACGTCAGACCGTCAAGGAGCTGATCGAAACGCTCGGTAAGGATAATCCAAACCTCTACAACCACCTCGCCGCAGGGATGCGCGAGGGCGCACTCGGCGAGCTTTGGCCCGCAAGCAAGACGCGCAAAGAGATGGAGCACACTTACCGCGCCTTTATGGCGAAGTAAGCGATCAAAAGAGCCGGACGATGAAGATACTCTCTTCGCCGTCCGGCTCAATTTATTTTTCAGTGTTAATCCCGTCCAAGCTTGTCGCGCAGGATGACATCGTGCGCGCCGCCCTCAACGATGCTGGTCGAGGAGACGAGGGTGAGCTTCGCCTTGT
This sequence comes from uncultured Centipeda sp., assembly GCA_905372865.1. GTDB lineage: Bacteria > Bacillota > Negativicutes > Selenomonadales > Selenomonadaceae > Centipeda. The sequence continues at coordinate 76,286 of CAJPQT010000013.1, read as the reverse complement.
CGCGGAACTCTGGCAGGCTGAGTGCGCCACAGTTGCACATGGTAGAGCGGATCTTGGAGAGGGTCGTCTCGACATTTTCCTTCAGAGGACCCGCATAGGGAACATAGGAATCTACGCCCTCCTCGAAGGACAGTTTCTTATTGCCGCCGAGGTCATAACGCTGCCAGTTGCGCGCACGGTTTGAGCCCTCACCCCAGTATTCCTTGTAGTATGTGCCGTTCACCATGACGCGATCCGTCGGGCTCTCGTCAAAGCGTGAGAAGTAACGTCCGAGCATGAGGAAGTCCGCGCCCATCGCAAGGGCAAGCGTCATGTGGTAGTCGTAGACGATGCCGCCGTCCGAGCAGATGGGGATGTAGACGCCCGTTTCCTTAAAGTACTTGTCACGCTCGGCACACACGTCGATGAGTGCGGTCGCCTGTCCGCGCCCAATGCCCTTCGTCTCGCGCGTGATGCAGATGGAACCGCCGCCGATTCCGACCTTGATGAAATCCGCCCCCGCATTTGCAAGGAAGCGGAAGCCCTCGCCATCGACAACATTGCCCGCGCCGACCTTTACGCTGTCGCCAAACTCCTCACGGATGTGCTGAATTGTCAGGCGCTGCCACTCGGAGAATCCCTCGGACGAGTCAATGCAGAGAACATCCACGCCCGCTGCAATCAGTGCCGGTACGCGCTCAGCATAATCGCGCGTGTTAATGCCCGCACCGACAATATAACTCTTGTTGCTGTCAGTCAGTTCGAGCTCATTCTCCTTGTTGTCCGTATAGTCTTTGCGGAACACCATATAGCGCAGACGCTGATTCTTGTCAATGAGCGGCAGCATATTCAGCTTGCGCTCCCAGATCAGATCGTTCGCCTGCGTAAGCGTCGTTGCGTCCGCGTCTGCCCAGACGAGCTTCTCGAACGGCGTCATAAAGGACGCGACTTTCGTATCAAGTGACATACGCGAGACACGATAGTCTCGGCTTGTTACAATACCGACGAGCTTCCCATTCGCCGAGCCGTCCTCCGTGACCGCCATGGTGGAGTGTCCCGTCTTGGCAAGGAGATCGAGCACGCCGCCAAGTGTCGTGTCGGGACTGATGTTCGAGTCGCTGCTGACAAACCCCGACTTGTAGTTTTTCACGCGGGAGACCATTGCGGCCTCCTCCTCGATGGACTGCGAACCATAGATGAAGGAAACACCCCCCTGCTTGGCGAGGGCAATCGCCATTGTATCATTGGAGACTGCCTGCATGATCGCAGAGGTTAGCGGTATGTTCATGGTGAGCGCCGACTCTTCACCGCGATGAAATTTGACCAGCGGCGTACGCAGTGAGACGTTTGCAGGGAAGCACTCCGCCGAGGAATAGCCCGGAACGAGCAGATACTCTCCAAATGTGTGCGATGGCTCGGTGTAATAATACGCCAAGTGAACCCTTCCTTTCTGTATCCGTCCAAAATTTTTCTGTCTAATATACGCGCTTCCGCCTATCCTGTCAAGGCATTGGCATACAATAATTGTTGCCGAGCGAAAAAATCCCGATATTATCAAAAAACCCTAAGAGTATCACATTTACTCTTAGGGAAACGCCAATCTTGGCATAATATTCTATGGTGCCGAAGGCCGGGGTCGAACCGGCACGTTGTCGCCAACGGCAGATTTTGAGTCTGCTGCGTCTGCCAATTCCGCCACTTCGGCAGTAAAATCTGTGACGTATTATAGCATTTCTGCGGCGAATTTGTCAATGTCAGCCGAGCTCGCCCTCGAGCTTTCGTATGAGCTCCATATCCGCCTCGAACCATGGGACGCTGTAGAGATCAGAGCGTCCGAGCCAACGCCCTGCCGAATGTACGCTCAGCTGAGGCTCGCCCGCGATGTGACGGCAGATGTAGAGGCGCATATTCATGTGGTACTCGGGATAGTCGTGATCGACAATGCCGAGCAGCCGATCCACTGCGATCTCAACTCCAAGCTCCTCACGAATCTCGCGCACGAGTGCCGCCTCGTCCGTCTCCCCGGGCTCGACCTTGCCGCCGGCAAACTCCCATGTGCCGGCATAGTTCCCGTACCCACGACAAGCCCCGAAGACCTTGCCGTCACGCAGAATTGCTCCTGCGACCACATCAATATGCTTTCGTTCGCCCATGCCCTACTCCTTTTCACTCTTGGTCGCACGCAGGAAAAGCTGCGTCAGCTGCTCACGCGGGTCTTTTCCACGCGTGACGATCTCATAGACAGTCGCGGAGATGGGCAGATCAACATTATATGCTGCAGACAGTGACATCAGTGCCTCCGCTGTATAGACCCCCTCTGCGATCTTATGGAAGTCCTCCGCCGTGCCGCGTACAACCGCCTCGCCGTAGCGGCGGTTATTGCTGTGCGGGGAGAAGAGTGTCGCCTCGTAGTCGCCGAGATGCGAGAGTCCGTAGATCGTCTCGCCGTCACCGCCCATCGCACGCACGAGCCGCACGAGTTCGCGCGTGCCGCGTGCCATGAGTGCGCCCTTGAGGCTGCCGTAGTCGAGCCCGTCGAGCATCCCCGCAGCGAGCCCGACGACGTTCTTCGCTGCCGCGCCGACCTCCGTACCGAGCAGATCGTCACCGTAGTAGAAGCGGATGAGCGGACTGCCGAGCACATCTACGAGCGTACGCAGCGTCTCTCTGTCCTCGCCCGCGAGCACCATACAGTTCGGAATCCCGCGCACAAAGTCCTGCACATGACCGGGACCCACCCAGACGACAGGCTTCACACCGTCGCCCAGTTCTTCATGCACTACAGTTGTGAGCCGCTTTCCCGTTCCGATCTCGATTCCCTTCATGCAGAGAATCACAATCTTTTTCGCGAGATCCTCCCCCAGCCCCTGCCTGCACAGATCACAGAGAAAGGAACGCAGTGCCTGTGCGTGAATGGAGATAATGACAATCTCCGCCGTTCGAATCGCGGCCCCCAAATCATCGGTCAGTTGAACATCGTCAGGCAGGGATAAAAATTCATTTGCCCGCGCTGTACGCAGCTGCGAGAGATGTGCCGAGTCCTTACGCCCCCAGAGTGTGACCGTGTGCCCCACGCGTGCGGCGTACCACGCATGAAACGAGCCCCATCGCCCACAGCCAAGGACAGATACTCTCATGATGATACCTCCACTCGTATGTTCAACAGATCACGGACGACAGCCCCCGCCATAATAAGCCCCACGACAGACGGGACAAAGGACACGCTCGAAGGTACACTGTTCCGCCCTGCAGCTGGCTGCTCCTCCCCTATCTCCGGAGTACGCGGCCGCTCGCGTGAGCAGACGACCCTCAGATGCGGAACGCCTTGCTCCTTGAGCTTTTTCCGCAAGACGCGTGCGAGTGGATCTCCTTTCGTGCGGTAGATATCCATGATCTCGAAGAGGGTCGGGTCGAGCTTGTTCGCCGCACCCATGCTCGCGATGATCGGAATGCCGCGCCGATGACACTGCACGGCGAGGTCGATCTTTGCCGTCACTGTGTCCACGGCATCGAGCACATAGTCGTAGTGTTCGGGAAAAAACTGCTCCGCCGCCTCCGGCTGATAGAACGCACGAATCTCACGCACCTCACAGGCAGGATTGATGGAATGAACGCGCCGTGCCATCGTCTCCGTCTTGGACGCTCCGACGGTCTCCGTCAGCGCATGGATCTGTCGGTTGATGTTCGTCACGTCGATCACATCATGGTCAACCAGTGTCAGCCTGCCGATCCCCGCGCGTGCCAGTGCCTCTGCCGCATAGGAACCAACACCGCCAATGCCAAACACAGCCGCCGAGCACCTTCCTAGCTGTTCCACTCCCGCGCGGCCCACAAGCATCTCTGTCCGCGCGAAACGCCGATCCCTCATCTTCCCCGCCTTTCCGCATCCATGCACGTCAAAGAGCTGCTGCATCATTGCGCAGCAGCTCCTTTCCGACAGAATTATACAGCTCTCCCCTTATTTGACCACGAGCACAGGGCACTTCGACTGCTCCACCACGTACTGGCTGACGCTGCCGAGCAGGACCCCCTTCACAACACCGAGGCCGCGGCTGCCCATAACAATGAGATCAATGCCGTTCGACTCTGCAAAGTCGAGGATGACCACTGCCGGCGAGCCCGTATCCGAGAACGACTCCTTCTCGATGCCTGCCGGCACCATCTCAAGCGCACGGTCGAGGATAACATTCCCCGCCTTTGTCACGGAGTCGAGAATCGCATCCGAGAGTACGGCGTTGATTGCAAGCTGATTGATGTTTGCGACATAGAGAAAATTCAGCTTTGCTCCACATGTCTCGGCAAGCATCATAGCATTTTCAATTGCGCGGTCCGCTCCCTCAGAGCCATCCACCGGTACCAAGATATTCTTAATCATGGCAGTTCCTCCTCACTTCTTTAAAGAACATGAACCATATGGACAATATTCAGCGCTCCCCGCGACCATGACGCTGGAATGCGCGTGCTCCAAGACGGACTGTGTAACGCTCCCGAGAAGAAACCCGCTCACGCGGGAGCGTTTGCGCCCGCCGAGGACGACAAGACCAATGTGCTCCCTGTCAATGAAGCGCAGGATCACGTCTGCCGGTGCACCCGTACAGTGGATACGTTCATACAGGACCTCCGCAGGCAGCATTGCGAGTGCAGGTGCAAAAATCTCGCGCGCTTCCTTCGCCGCTGACCGCACAATGCTCTCCGGGAGCCATGGAACATCTCCCTCATCCGTACTCTCATCGAACGGAGACACATAGAGGATATACACCGTCGCGTGCATGATCAGCGCAATTTCGCCTGCCAGACGGACGGCGCGCAGAGACTCCTGCGATCCATCCACAGGAACGAGGATACGCGCGTATTTCAGATATTGCTTCATCGCGCACCTCCCGCCCCGCCTTGTTTGATGTATTTATTCGCGAAATTCTGTCAAACTCCTTCTTTATTCCGACGATTATTCCATCCGATGAAAATAAATTGACGTGCCCCATCGAAAATGATAGACTGACTCTACATAATAACGAAATTTGGGAGGCAATAAATTATGGGAGAAGAGCAGACGGTGCAGACGGATGAGGAAATTGTTGCCGCGACCGGTATTTCAGACATCTATGCCGCAGCAAAACGCCTCGAGGGCATCGTACGAAAGACCCCATTGGTATACAGCGAATTCTTCTCCGAACTCTCGGACAATGCAACCTATCTGAAACTCGAAAATCTGCAAACCACAGGAGCGTTCAAGCTGCGCGGCGCATACAACCGCATCTCCATGCTCACAGAGGAGGAGAAGGCACGTGGGGTCATCACCGCCTCGGCGGGCAATCATGCGCAGGGCGTCGCCTACGCCTCACAGAAACTCGGCGTAAATGCCATCATCTGCATGCCTGCCACAACGCCGATTCTGAAAGTGGAGGCAACACGCGCGCTCGGCGCGACGGTCATTCTCCACGGCAACGGATTTGACGATGCCTATGCGCACAGTCTTGAGCTGCAGAAGGAGAAGGGCTTTGTCTACATTCATCCCTTCAATGACCGCGATGTCCTCGTCGGTCAGGGCACGATTGCCCTCGAGGTGATTGACGCGCTCAAGGATGTGGACGCGATCCTCGTGCCCGTCGGCGGCGGCGGACTTGCCTCCGGCATTGCGCTCGCAGTGAAGCTCGTCAACCCGCAGGTGAAGGTCATCGGTGTTGAGCCGGAGAACGCCGCCTGCATGAAAGCTGCGCTCTCCTGCGGGCGCACGATCACCCTGCCCTCCGCCGACACGGTTGCAGACGGCTGTGCCGTGCGCACGGCGGGGAAGCTTACACTCGAATTCTGCCGCCGCTACCTTGATGAGATCATCACCGTCTCGGAGATGGAGGTCATGAGCGCCTTGCTCTCGCTGATCGAGAAACACAAACTCATCGCCGAGGGCGCGGGGGTCCTCTCCCTCGCCGCACTCCAAAAACTGCGCATGAAGGACAAAAAGATCGCCGTCCTCATCAGCGGCGGCAACATCGACATCTCCACCATCTCAGCGCTCATCTCGAAGGCGCTGATCTCACGCGGCAGAGTATTTCGCTTTTCCGTACAGCTCCCCGATAAACCGGGACAGCTGCTCACCGTCGCGCAGATCCTTACCGAGCAGGATGCGAACGTCATCCGCCTCGACCACGATCAGACCATGGTGACAGACAGCTTCCAGAAGGTCCAGCTCACCGTCACCGTCGAGGCACACGGACAGGAGCACATCGATCGTATCGTCGCCGCACTCGCATCGAATGGATTTGAGATCAACAAGATTTATTGACTAATAGGAAAGGATATCTCAAAGCATGACTTCCGCTCCGGTGAAATGTATCGACCAGGATACAGCACAGCACCTCGCCGACCTCTTCAAGACCCTCGGTGACCCTACCCGCATCAAGATTCTCTCCCTCCTTGCATCCGCAGAGGAACTGCGCGTCTACGATATCGCAGACGGCCTGGACATGGGTCAGTCCGCCATCTCCCATCAGCTCCGCGTCCTCCGCAGTGCCCGCCTCGTAAAGTTCCGCCGCGACGGCAAGGAGGTACTCTACTCCATCGACGACGATCACGTGCTGAAGCTGCTCAGCCAAGGCCTTGAGCACGTACAGCATACATAATATGCCGAAAGGATGTTGTTTCATGAAACACCGCCTCTTCCTCTGCACCGGCATGGCACTCATACTTGCCGCAAGCACGGCGTTTGCCTCCCCCACTCTGCGCACGGGTTCACAGGGACATGAGGTGCTTGTCCTGCAGCAGGCACTTCAAAACGCAGGTTACAAGATCAAGAATGCGGACGGGGTCTTTGGCAAGGATACCGAGCGTGCGGTCGCAGAGTTTCAGCGCGACCGCAAGATCAAGATCACGGGCGTAGTCAACAATGCGACGTGGCGTGCGCTCAAGGAGCTCCCCGCAAAGAGCACATGGGGCATTGATGTTCCCCCGCCGCCCGCAGAGAAAAAACAGCCGCTCGCGCCGAACGGCAAGCCCATCCTGCCCGCAAGCAAGGTCTCCGATGTCATCAAGACGGCAAAGTCGTACATGGGCACTCCTTACGCATTCGGCGGAACAACGCCGAAGGGCTTTGACTGCTCCGGCTATCTCCAGTACGTCTTCCAAAAACACGGCATCACGATCCCGCGCACAGCCGATGAGCAGTATAAACTTGGTCTCCGAACAAAGAGCACAAAGGAGCTTGTGCCCGGTGATCTCGTCTTCTTTGAGACGTATGAAAAGGGTGCATCCCACTGCGGCATCTACCTCGGCAAGGGCGAGTTCATCCACGCCTCCACGAGCAAGGGAGTACGCGTGGACGCACTGTCAAACGACTACTGGAAGCCGCGCTTTCTCGGTGGAAAACACATTGTAAAGTAACGGATTCGCGCAAAGTCCCGCCCTTCCATATTGACTTTTCCCCTGCTGCTCATTATAATAGGTCGGTATCGGGATGTAGCGCAGTTTGGTAGCGCATCTGGTTTGGGACCAGAGGGTCGCAGGTTCGAATCCTGTCATCCCGACCATTGCACCTGTAGCTCAGCTGGATAGAGCAACGGCCTTCTAAGCCGTGGGTCGAGGGTTCGAATCCCCCCAGGCGCACCATTGAAATTTACCGTATTGCTATGTGCGATACGGTTTTTTTATTGTGTTTTATGCAATAAAAAAAGATGTGAGATATTGCTCTCACATCCGCTTTCAATCAATATGGTGGAGACAAGGGGGATCGAACCCCTGACCTCTTGCATGCCATGCAAGCGCTCTCCCAGCTGAGCTATGCCCCCGCGCGTTTTGCGCTGACAAAGGGTAGTATAGCGAAAAGCACATACCTTGTCAAGACTGAATTTTCGGTGCACAGATCGGGCAATATGGTCTCTCACGCCTCTGCGTTGCGCTTCTCATAGACCCCGCTGAGGATGTCCGCCCACCACGCTTCATGTGTCTGATACCACGCGATGGTACGTTGAATGCCGTCGTCAAATTTCGTCGTGGGCTGCCATCCGAGTTCGCGTCCGATCTTCGTCGGATCGATTGCATAGCGGCGGTCATGGCCCTTGCGGTCGGTGACGTAGGAAATCTGATCTTCGCCCTTGCCGAGCGCCTGTAGAATCGTTCGTACGACCTCAATATTTGACCGCTCGTTATGTCCACCGACGTTGTAGACCTCGCCCTCCGTCCCCCGGCGCATAATCGCGTCGATGGCACTGCAGTGATCGTCGACGTGCAGCCAGTCGCGGACATTCAGCCCATCGCCATAAACGGGCAGCTTCTCTCCCTGCATCGCACGAATCACCATGAGGGGAATGAGCTTCTCGGGGAACTGGAACGCACCGTAGTTGTTTGAGCAGCGCGAGATGGTCACTGGCACACCGTAGGTACGCGCATACGCCTGTACAACGAGATCGGCAGAAGCCTTCGACGAGGAGTATGGGCTCGATGTGTGCAGCGGTGTCTCCTCGGTAAAGAGGAGATCGGGACGGTCAAGCGGAAGATCTCCGTACACCTCGTCCGTCGAGACCTGATGATAGCGCCGGATGCCATACTTTCGGCACGCATCGAGCAGTACGCTCGTCCCAATCACATTTGTTTGCAGGAAAATTTCGGGAGTTTCAATCGAGCGGTCAACGTGAGACTCCGCCGCAAAGTTCACCACAATGTCCGGCTGTTCGCGTTCAAAGAGCGCATAGACTGCCGCACGATCCGCAATGTCACCGCGTACAAACGAGAACTGCGGATACTCGCGTGCTGCATCGAGCGTCGCCAGATTCCCTGCATAGGTCAGCGCATCATAGCACACAATCGCATCCTCAGGGTGCTCGCGCAGTTCGTAGTAAACAAAATTTGCGCCGATGAACCCCGCGCCGCCTGTCACAATAATCTTCATAATCTCCGCTCCTTTTCTTTATACAGATGATTCGACGTCACTTCTGTTTTTCCTTTTTCGTTTACAGATAACAAACATTCGTGCTATACTATCTTACAGGAGGGATATGGATGAAAAAGCGCATGTACATCGCCATTGATCTCAAAGCATTCTATGCCTCGGTTGAATGCATAGAGCGCGGGCTGAATCCGCTGACCGCACACCTCGTTGTTGCGGATGAGAGCCGCACCAGCAAGACCATCTGCCTCGCGGTCTCCCCCGCACTCAAATCGCATGGAATCGGCGGTCGTCCGCGCCTATTCGAGGTCATCCGTGCCGTAGAGCAAGCGAACGCACGGAGAAAATATCGCGCTCCGCAGCGGATGCTCACAGGAGAGACAACGGATGCCACCGAACTGGCAGCACACCCGGAACTCGGAATTGCCTACCATATCGCCCCTCCGCGCATGGCTCTCTATATGGAATACAGCATGCGGATCTATGAGATCTATCTGAGATATGTCTCCTCCGAGGACATCCATATCTACTCCATCGACGAGGTCTTCATCGACGTGACGAGTTATCTTGAGACGGAAAACATCTCTGCGCATGACTTTTCCATGCGTCTCATCCGTGCGGTGCTGCGGGAAACAGGTATCACGGCGACAGCAGGAATCGGTACAAATCTCTATCTCGCGAAGGTCGCGATGGACATTGTGGCAAAGCACATCTCCCCCGATGCAGACGGCGTACGCATTGCTCAACTGGATGAGATGAGCTATCGGCAGAGACTTTGGACCCATCGCCCACTTACAGACTTCTGGCGGATCGGCAGAGGGAACGCGCGTAAACTTGAGGAAAATGGGCTCTATACGATGGGGGATGTTGCACGCTGCTCGCTCGGCAGGACAAATACGAAATACAATGAGGAGCTTCTCTACCGCCTCTTCGGCGTACAGGCAGAGCTGCTGATCGACCACGCATGGGGTTTTGAGTCCGCGCGCATGGAGGATATCAAGAACTACCGCCCAAAGTCGCGCAGCACACATATGGGACAGGTGCTGCAGTATCCCTACACTGCGCAGAAAGCCCGCCTGGTTGTCTGGGAGATGGCGGATGCACTCTCCATCGATCTCGCCGAGAAGCGCCTTACGAGCGACCGACTGGAACTGACGATCGGCTATGACATCGAGTGCCTGACTCGCCCCGAGATCCGCGACAACTATCACGGGCGCATCCGCACGGATCGCTATGGGCGCCGTGTTCCGTGGCCGGCACACGGCAAGGTTCTCATCGAACGCGGTGCGGGAACAAATGCCATTATGAGGGCACTGACCGATCTTTTTGATACGATCGTCATCCCCGACCTTCTCATTCGCCGCCTTACCATCTCCGCACACCATCTGATGACAGAGGAACAGCGTGCCGCTGGCGCTGAGCAGATGAACCTCTTTTCCCCCGAGGAAACGGCAGAGTGGATGACGCCCCCTGCGGAGGCTGCCGCGCAGAAAAAAGAAAAGGCATTGCAGGAGGCAATCATCTCCATCAAGAAGGCATACGGAAAGAACGCCATCCTACGCGGATCGAATCTCATCGACGGTGCAACGACACGTCTGCGCAACAGTCAGATCGGCGGACACAAGGCATAGCGAAGGGAGAACCTCATGCAGCGAAGAATCGAGGACTATGCGGACATCATCCACCTGCCGCGCCCCATCTCAAAGACACATCCCCCAATGTCCCTGCGTGACCGTGCGGGACAGTTCGCGCCCTTCTCCGCTCTTACAGGGCTGCATGCTGCCGCAGCCCGCACAGCGGGAGACCGTGCGGCGCAATACGAAGAGTACGGCCCCCCTGAGGATACGGCTTGACAAAAAAAGCAAAGCCCATTACAATACTATCCATGTCGGGATGTGGCACAGTTTGGTAGCGCGCATCGTTCGGGACGATGAGGCCGCAGGTTCGAATCCTGTCATCCCGACCATTTTCATAGATCAATGAGCCGGAACCCTTGGGGAACACCGGCATTTTTATTTTGGAGGAAGAGATATGGGAAACAAATGCACGCGGTGCAGCTGGGTCAAATTGGATGATCCCATCTATGTGAAGTACCATGACGAGGAGTGGGGTCAGCCGCTTCACGATGACCGCGCACTCTATGAACTGTTTATTCTCGAAACATTTCAGGCGGGTCTTTCATGGGCGACGATCCTGCACAAGCGCGAAAACTTTCGCCGTGCTTACCAGGGCTTCATTCCCGCGCGTGTCGCCGCGTTCGATGCGGCAAAGGTCGAAGAACTGATGCAGGATGCAGGGATTGTTCGCAACCGCCGCAAGATCGAGGCAAGCATTGTGAACAGCCGCATCTTCCTCGACATCGTGCGTGAGTTTGGCTCGTTTGATCGGTATATCTGGGGCTTTACGGATGGGAAACCCGTGCGCGAGAGCTGTGAACTGCGCACAACCTCACCGCTCTCTGATAAGGTGTCGAATGACCTCAAGAAACGCGGCATGCGATTCGTCGGCTCGACCTGCATCTACTCGACACTGCAGGCGATCGGCGTCCTCGCCGCACATACGGACGACTGCGATTGGAGCAAGTCATGACACACGCGGGCGATCCGCGCCTCGCAGCCCTGCGTGCCGCCTTCCCCTACACCGTGCCCATCCTCGCTGGCTTTCTCTTCCTCGGGCTCGCCTACGGTATTTACACGAATGTGTCTGGCTTCTCGTTCTGGTACCCGATGGCGATGAGTGCAATCATCTTCGGCGGCTCGCTCGAATTTATTGCGACAGCACTGCTCCTCAGCCCCTTTGCCCCCATGCAGACCTTTCTCCTCGCACTCATGGTGCAGGGGCGGCACATCTTCTACGGCATCTCCATGTTCGAGAAATACCACGGCACGGGATGGAAAAAGCCCTACCTCATCTACGGGATGTGTGATGAATCGTTCTCCATCAACTATACGTCAAAGATTCCACAGGGGGTCGATGCGGGCTGGTTCATGTTCTTTGTCACCCTGCTGAACCAGCTCTACTGGGTTGCGGGCGCGACCATCGGCGGACTGGTCGGCACGCAGCTCCCCATCAACACAGACGGCATTGCGTTCGCGATGACGGCGCTCTTCGTCGTCATCTTTATCGAGCAATGGCTGAATGATCCGCAGCACTATACGGGAATCCTCGGACTTGCAGCTGCAGGCATCGCACTCGCCGTCTTTGGACGTAACGCTTTTATGCTCCCGACCATGTTCATCATCCTCGCGGGCTGCCTTGCATTGCGCCCCTTCATCGAAGGGAGAGAGGCGGCATGACGTTCACTGAGCAGTGTATCACCATCGGGCTCTGCGCGCTTGCGAGTGTACTCACGCGCGCCCTCCCCTTTCTCCTGCTCTCGGAGGAGAAGCCGACACCGCCCATGGTCCGCTATCTCGGCAACGTTCTCCCGGCTGCCGTCTTTGGAATGCTCGTCGTCTACTGCCTCAAGGACACGACATTGCTCAGCGGAAATCACGGTCTGCCGGAGATTACAGGAATCCTCGTGACGGCAGTGCTGCATCTGAAGTTCCGCCAGATGCTCCTCTCCATTGGAGGAGGGACGGCGGTCTATATGATACTAATTCAATGCGTATTTATCCCATAAAAAAATTCCCCATAAAGGGGAATTTTTTTATGGTTACATATAGTCATCCGACGTGCGAGTCTTTGCCTTCTTGCCGAGGCCGAGCATACGCGAGATGCGGTCGACAATGACATAGAACACGGGAATGAGGAAAATTCCAAGAACAGTGGCAAAGAGCATACCACCGACAACGGCGACGCCCATGCCGTTACGCGCCGCAGCACCTGCACCGGATGCCATGCACAGAGGCAGACAGCCGATGATGAACGCGAACGAGGTCATGAGGATCGGACGGAGACGCAGCCCCGCCGCCTGAATCGCTGCTTTGAGCGGATCCATGCCGCGATCGACACGGATCTTTGCGAACTCGACGATCAGGATCGCGTTCTTGGCCGCAAGACCGATGACCATGATGACACCGATCTGCATGTAGACGCTGTTCTGATAGCCCGCCGCCGGAATGCCGATCGTACCGAAGATCGTTGCGAGGATGTACTCGGAGAAGAGTGCCCCGAAGATTCCCGTCGGCACGGTGAAGAGCACGGCAAACGGTACGCTCCAACTTTCATAGAGTGCTGCAAGGCAGAGGAAAACGAAGACAAGACAGAGGGAAAGCACCTGCATGGTCGAATCCGCCGACTTCTGCTCCTCGCGGCTCTGCCCCGACCACTCGATGCTGAATCCGGAGCCTGTGTGCTTCTGGACAATCTCAGTGATGGCTTTCATCGCCTCACCCGAGCTGTAGCCTGCCCCCGCACTGCCTTGAATCTGGATGGAACGTGCACCGTTGAAGCGGCTGATCTGCGTCGGTCCCGTTGTGAGTTTTGGCTTGAGGAGGGTATCAAGCGGCACCATGCCGCCCTGCGAGTTCTTGACAAAGACGAACTTCGCCGCCTCCGCCTCAGTGCGATAGGTCACGTCGGACTGCAGGACGACCTTATAGGTGCGCCCGAACTGGTTGAAGTCATTGACCTCATAGCCGCCGAAGTTGACCTGTAGTGCCGTGAATACATCCGAGAGCTGAACGCCGAGGTTCTTGACCTTTTCACGGTCGATCTCATATTGATAGCTCGGTGCGTTGATCTTAAACGTCGAGCGCACGCCCCGCAACTCGGGGCGCGTATTCGCCTCGGCAAGAATCGCATTCACGATGTCGTTGAGCTCGGTGTCGGAATGACCGGTCATGTCCTGCAGCTGGAGCGACCAGCCGCCGACATTGCCGAGCCCCGGCAGCGCGGGCGGATTGATAGCGATGACGAGAGCCTCGGGTGCCTCCATCGCGCCGACGCGGAACATCGTACCGACCGCAGCGGCAACGGACTCAGCGAGCCCTGCACGCTGCGACCAGTCCTTCATGCCGACGAACACGACGGCACCGTTCGAGTTTGCACCACCCGCGAGGATGTCGAAGCCGTTGATCGACATGACGGCACTCTGCCCCTTGATCTCGCGCTGTGCCGCCTGCTGGATCTTGTCCACGGTCTTCTGTGTCTGATTCGTGGACGTGCCCGGCGGCAGCTGAATCGCGATCAGCAGGTAGCCCTGATCTTCCTCGGGGACAAATGTGGACGGCAGATTCCGATAGATGATCGCCGTAAGCCCACAGACGATGAGCAGGAAGATGACGGCAATCTTCGATTTGCGGATGAACTTGCTGACAATGCCGACATAGCCCTTGCGCGTCGCATCGAACCAGTTGTTGAATCGGTCAAAGAAGCGGTCGAGTGCGCTCTTTGTCCCATTCTCCTTCTTGGGCTTCAGCATCAGTGCGCAGAGTGCAGGGGTCAGCGACAGCGCAACGAAGGCGGAAATCGCCATTGAGATTGCAATCGTGAGAGCGAACTGCTTATAGAGCACGCCCATCATGCCGCCGAGGAAGGCGACAGGGACAAAGACCGCCGCAAGCACGAAGGCAATCGCGACAACGGGTCCCTGCACCTCCGACATCGCACGCTCCGTCGCATCAATAGGCGAAAGCCCGCTCTCCATATGGTGCTCGACGTTCTCGATGACGACGATCGCATCGTCGACGACGAGGCCGATGGCAAGCACCATCGCAAAGAGCGTCAGCGTATTGATGGAGAAATCGAGCAGAACGAACGCACCGAATGTACCGATGAGGGACACAGGCACGGCGAGCAGCGGGATCAGCGTCGCGCGCCAGCTCTGCAAAAAGAGGAAGATGACGAGCACGACGAGCAGCAGTGCCTCAAGGAAGGTATGCACAACCTCCTTGATGGACGCATTGATGTAGTCCGTGCTGTCAAAGACCGACTTCATCTTAAGGCCGGGCGGGAAGGTTTTCTCCGCCTCATCGAGGATCTTGCGCACCTCCGCAAGGGTAATCATTGCGTTCGCATCGGAGGTCAGCTGAATGCCGAAGCCGACGGCGGGATAGCCGTTAAATTTCGCAACAATATTATTTTGACGCTCGCCCGTTTCAATGCGTGCGACATCCTTCAGGCGGATGAAAGAGCCATCCTTGCCCGAGGCGATGATGACGTTGCCGAACTCCTCGGGCGTCGTAAGACGCCCCTGCACCTTGCCCGTAAACTGCTTTTCCTGCCCATTCTGCGTCGGCATACCGCCGACGGTTCCGGCAGGAGCCTGTACGTTCTGCTCGTTGATTGCCTCCGTGATATCCGCGACGGTCAGTCCAAGCTCTGCGAGGCGGTCGGGGTTCATCCAGACGCGCATCGCATAGTCGGCACCGAATACCTGCACCTCGCCCACGCCGCTGACGCGCTTGATCGCATCGAGGAAGTAGAGCGTTGCATAGTTCTTCATGAAGGCGCGGTCATAGGTGCCGTCCTCGGAGTACAACGAAACGAAGTATGCCATCTGCCCCGAGGATTTGCGCGTCGTAACACCCGCCGACTGCACGGAGGACGGCAGGCTGGCATTTGCCCCCGCCGCATTGTTCTGCACCTTGACGGCATCCATATCGCCGTCCGTGCCGACATCGAACGTAACAGAGAGGCTGTAACGCCCCGTATCATCGGAGGTGGAGCTCATGTAGTCCATCCCCTGCGTACCATTGATCTGTTCCTCGATGACCTGCGCCACCGTCTCATTGACAACGGCAGCACTTGCGCCCGTATAGTTCGCCGACACCGCAACCGTCGGCGGCGAGATCTGCGGATACTGCGCGATCGGCAGCGAGAACCCCGCAATCGTACCGATGATGACGATCATCACCGCAATGACAATCGCAAAGATCGGACGATGGATGAAAAATTTTGCCAAAGGGTCCCCTCCTTACTTCGTGGGCGTAAGCTCACGTGTGTTAAAGTTAGAGGTATCCCCCTCAATGGAGAAGCCCATCTCGTCGGCCGTCACCATCGTCACGGCAAGATCGCCGCCCTCCTGAAGCGTAGTCAGCCCCTCGACCACGACGATGTCCGAAGCATCGAGACCATCCTTGACGACATAGTAGCTGCCAACCTTTTCCCCAAGCGTGATGGTGCGGGCAACCGCCTTGTTGTTTTCCCCGACAAGCATGACAAAGGACTTGCCGAGAAGCTGCTGAACGGCGCGTTCAGGAACGAGTACGGCATTCGGAATGGTATCGCCGATGAGACTGACGCGTGCGAACATCCCGGGCAGGAGCAGCCCGTCCGGATTGTCAAAGAGCGCCTTGACCGTAAGCGTTCCCGTCTGTGCAGCAAGCGCACGATCCGACGTGACGATCTGTCCGATGATCGGATACTTCGAGCCGTTCGAGAGCGTAAGCTCCACGATGGTCGCACCGATCCCGCCCGTCTTTGCCGCCTGTGCCACAAGATCCAGATACTCGTTCTCCGAAAGGCTGAACTGAGCAAAGATCGGATCCGATGTCCCCATCGAGACGAGTGTCGTCGTTCCCGCCGAGACGAATGTGCCCATCGCCACATCATCCACGGAGAGCTGTCCCGACATGGGCGCATAGATCACGGTATCGTCGAGGTTCTCCTGTGCCTGACGGACGAGTGCCGTATTTGCTGCGACAACCGCCTCATAGGCATTCACCTGTGCCTGCTGCGTGGCAAGCGTCTGCTCGGATACTGCCGCACTCGCATAGAGCTGCTGATAGCGGCTGAGATCCGTACGCGCATTGTTCAGCGTCGCCTCGGACTGGGCGAGGTTCGCCTGTGCCTGAAGGAGAGCGCTCTCGTACTGGCGCGAGTCGATGCGGTAGAGCGGCTGCCCCGCCGCGACGGACTGTCCGCCCACAATGTATTTTTCCACAATATTTCCGGAGACACGGGACTGGATCTTCACCTCGTCCGTCCCCATGATCTGCCCCGCATAGACATGCGTGATCGGCGTATCCTGCCGCAGGACATTCATCGCCTTGACCGCCGTCGGACGTGCACCGCCCGCCTGCTTGTCGCCGCAGCCGGCGAGCAGCGTACCGAGCGCAAAGATCACAGCGACAAAAACGCCAAGACCTTTTGGGTTCTCAAACAAATAAAAGACCTCCTCTTTCCCATTCCCCACTGAAATGACTATTTTGATACAGTGATGAAGAAGGGCAGGGTTCCGTATGGGACTTCCTGCCGCAACAAAATTATATTATCGGAGCAGACGAAAAAAGTCAAGAAATGATGTTCACTCTATGATGAAGTTTAAGGAAGAGTTAATTAACTCAGCTGTGCTTGAGGCAACGGAGTGCGGCCGCAGCAGCCTGTTGCTCCGCCTCCTTCTTGCTGCGTCCCGTCCCTTCCCCCATCGCCTGTCCCGCGATGAGAACACGCGTGGTGAACCGCTTGTCGTGATCGGGGCCGGTCTCACCGATCAGCTCGTAGGCAACACTCGCGCGTCGTTTTTGCTGGATATGTTCCTGCAGAGTCGTCTTGTAGTCATGCGCTACATAACTGCGCTGAACGAGCGGAGCCTCGGGGGCCAGCTGACGCATGACGTAGTCCCGCGCCGTCTCCCATCCGCCGTCAAGATAGACCGCACCGATGACCGCCTCGAATGCGTTCTCGAGGTTGTTCTGTCGATCTGCTCCGCCGCCGAGCAGTTCCCCGCGTCCGAGCTGCAGATAACTGCCGAGATCAAGCCGTCGTGCGAGGCGTGCGAGCGTCTCACTCTGTACAAGGCTCGCGCGCATCTTCGTGAGCTCTCCCTCCGTACAGTCCGGATAAGACGCATACAAATACGTGCTGGAGGCAAGCTCCAGCACGGCATCGCCCAGAAATTCCAGACGTTCGTTATGCGGTACAGTTCCCTTCGCTTCATTGGTATAGGAAGGATGGGTCAGCGCCTCATCCAGCAGGGAGAGATCATCAAAGGAAACGCCGATGTGCGCGGAAAGGCGCACGAGTGCCGCGCGCCTTTCCTTCGATATTTCGTGTGCCATTGTGATTACTTCTGATACTTTTTGACGACGAGACAGGCATTGTGCCCGCCGAAGCCAAAGGAGTTGGAAATTGCAGCACGTACCGTTTTCGCACGCGCTTTGTTCGGTACATAGTCGAGATCGAGCCCCTCATCCGGCGTGTCGTAATTGATCGTCGGGGGAAGCATATCGTTCTCGACCGCAAGTGCCGCCGCAATCAGTTCGACACTGCCCGCAGCGCCAAGGAGATGTCCCGTCATCGACTTGACCGAGGAGACAGCGACATCCTTTGCCGCCGCGCCCCAGACCGTTTTGATCGCCTCGGTCTCACAGAGGTCATTCATGTGGGTGGATGTGCCATGTGCATTGATATAGTCCACATCCGTCGGATTCAGCCCCGCATCATCAAGTGCAAGCTGCATGCACTTTGCCTGATATGCACCGTGCGGCGCAGGGCTTGTGATGTGATACCCGTCCGAGTTGGAGCCGTAGCCGACAAGCTCGGCATAGATATGTGCGCCGCGTGCCTCCGCATGCTCGAGAGTCTCGAGTACGACAAGACCTGCGCCCTCCCCCATAACGAAGCCGGAGCGGTTCTTGTCGAACGGGCGTGAGGCATGCGCGGGATCGTCATTGTGATCCGTGCAGAGCGCCTTCATCGCGGCAAAGCCCGCACTCGCCGCCTCGGAGATGCTTGCCTCCGTACCGCCCGCAATCATAACATCCGCCTCGCCGCGCTGCATCACGCGATAGGCATCACCGATGCAGTTTGCCCCCGTCGCACACGCCGTCACGACGCAGGACACAGGACCATGCAGGCCATAGTTGATCGCAACCTGTCCCGCAGCCATATTGGCAATCATCATTGGAATGAAGAAGGGACTGACGCGCTCAGGTCCTTTGTCAAAGAGGCGCTCGTATGTGCTGTGCATCGTTTCAATGCCGCCGATGCCCGCACCGACATAGGCTCCGATGCGGTCACGATCCTCATTTTCCAGATTGAGCCCCGCGTCCGCGATCGCCATGCCGGCCGACACAACTGCAAACTGGGCATAGCGATCCATGCGCTTTGCCTCTTTCTTGTCAATGTAGCCGTCTACGTCAAAGTCCTTGACTTCGCCCGCAATCTGCGCAGCGTAGTTTGTTGCGTCAAAGCGGGTGATCCGTTCAATACCGTTCTTGCCCGCAAGCAGTGCCTCCCAGAACGCATCCTTGCCAATGCCGATCGGTGTGATCGGGCCAACCCCTGTGACGACAATTCTCTTCTTCAAACCAACCGACTCCTTTCCTAGAGTACGCACCCTAGTTTGCTTCCTCAAGCTGTTGTTTCAGCTCCTCATATATCTCATGAACAGTCAAAATCCGGTCAATGCGCGGCATAAACTCGCCCGTAAAGACAAGGCCTGTCTCAAGATCCCCCTGCTGCGCACGCGAGAGTGCACGAATGATGCAGAAGTGATGATCACACTGCTTCAAGCAGCGGTCGCAGACGGTTGGCGGAACGGGGCCATCCATGATCCGTTTGGAGAACGGCGTGCGTACGGCACGCCCCGGCAGCCCGACAGGGCTATGGATGATAACAATGTCGTCCTTCTTGGATTTCAGATAGTACTGTTTCAGTGACGGTGCGGCATTCGACTCCACACACGCGGCAAAGCGCGAACCGAGCTGTACGCCGTCCGCGCCCATCTTGTGCAGATCGGCGATATCCTGTCCCGTCAGAACGCCGCCGGCTGCAAAGATCGGAATCTTTACCGCCGCGCGGACATCGGAGATGATATTGCGTACGGACTGATCCGTACCAAGATGTCCGCCCGCCTCCTTGCCCTCGACAACAACAGCCGCCGCGCCGAGCTTCTCGGCGATCTTTGCCAGCTTCGCCGTAGAGACGATCGGTACAATCGGCGTGCCGGACTCCTTGCCGAGCTGGAACATGTCGCGGGAGAACCCTGCCCCCGCGACCACAAGGTCAATGCCTTCGTCAATCGCAATTTTAACAGCATCGGAGAAATCGCTTGCCGCGACCATCTCGTTGATGCCGATGATCCCATTCGGAGAAAGCGAGCGTGCGAGCCGGATCTCATAGCGCAGCTCCTTCGGCTTCATGCCGGAGGCTGCGATGAGCCCGATCCCGCCCTCGTTTGCAGCAGCGGCTGCGAGCCGCGCCGTTGTAATGCGGATCGCCATACCGCCCTGAATGATGGGGACGGCGGCAATTTTATTGCCAATCCTCACCTCGGGTAGTCTCATATAAGCCCTCCAATCGGGAGAGATCGCCACACAGCAGCAAGGTGTTCACCGAGCACCATTTCTCTCCGCAAGAAGTTTTGGCTCATCTCCCATCCATGTATGCACCGATTTCACGTCACGCTCGGACGGAAGACGAATCTATTACAGCAGGGCACTCATCAGCCCTGATTGTATGCGTGGTCAGTAATACTGCCTTTTGAGAAAAATCCCGTGCGCCTGAGCTGTCACGGGATTTCCCAAAAAGACCAGTTTTGTGCACGAATGCGATTGCTATCGCAGTGTCTTACTTGTTCTGATCGATGTAATTGACGACATCCTGAACCGTTTTAATCTTCTCAGCAGCCTCATCGGGGATTTCTACATTGAATTCCTCCTCAAAAGCCATGATGAGCTCAACGATGTCGAGCGAATCTGCGCCAAGATCGTCAATGAAGGTGGACTCGAGCGTGACTTCATCAGCCTCCGAGCCAAGCTGTTCCACGACGATGTCGCGAACCTTGTCAAACGTTGCCATGCATTTTCACCTCCTTTAAATAGATTGATTGTATGCTACATAACCATGCCGCCGTCTACATTCAGCGTTTGGCCGGTAATGTACGATGCTGCATCACTCACAAGGAAGAGTACAGCATCGGCAACATGCTCCGGTTTGCCGAGCGTTCCCAGCGGAATTTCCTCGACAAGCTTTTCACGAATGCTGTCCTTCAGGACAGCTGTCATATCGGTGTCAATGAAGCCGGGCGCAACGACATTGACCGTGATCCCGCGCGGCGCAAACTCCTTTGCCGCAGCCTTCGAGAAGCCGATCACGCCGGCCTTTGCGGCGGCGTAGTTCGTCTGCCCTACGTTGCCGATCTCACCGACAACGGAGGAGAGATTCACGATGCGCCCGCTGCGCTGCTTTGTCATAAACTTTGCGGCGGCCTTCGTGCAGGCGTAGATCCCCTTGAGGTTCGTGCCGATGACCGCATCGAAATCCTCATCCTTCATGCGGACGAGCAGCGTGTCACGCGTGATGCCCGCATTGTTGATGAGAATATCGAGCCCACCAAGCTGCTCATGCACATGCGCGACCATTTCGGCTACAGCAGCACTGTCCGACACATCGGCCTGAACGATCACTGCTGTACCGCCCTGCTCCTCGATGATCGTCCTGACCTCTTCGGCAGCAGCCTGATTTCCTGCATAGTTGACGGCAACCTTCGCCCCCTCCCGTGCAAGCCGGATGGCGATCGCGCGTCCAATGCCACGAGAACCGCCCGTAACAAGAGCAACTTTCCCCTCAAGAAGCATGAATATCCTCCTTAAATCACACCGAATTCATTTAAGCATTACTTCTTTAGTGTGTCAAGTGTTTTTTGCAGGGATTCCACATTCTCGACGTTCAGGCTCCTCAGCGTCTTGTCGATGCGCTTGTTGAACCCTGCCAGCGTCTTGCCCGGGCCACACTCGACGTAGGTATCCGCGCCGAAGTCGCGCATGGTATTCACACACGCGATCCAGCGCACAGGATGGTCCGCCTGTGCTACGAGATTCGCCTTGATCTCCGCTGCCGTCTGCTGAAGACCGCCCGTATAGTTCGAGACGACAGGGAACGCCGCATCATGCAGCTCCACCTTGTCGAGCTCCGCCGCAAGTTTCTTCGCGGCAGGTTCCATGAGCGTCGAGTGGAACGGTGCCGAGACCGGCAGGATGACCGCCTTCTTCGCGCCCTTTTCCTGCAAGCGCTGAACCGCCGTCTCCACACCCTTTGCCGTCCCCGCGATGACCGTCTGGCCGGGACAGTTGAAGTTGACCGCCTGAACAGCCCCCACAGAGCTTGCCTCGGCACAAACAGAGATGATCGTCTCATCGTCGAGCCCGATGACTGCAGCCATCGCGCCCTCACCCACAGGAACAGCCTCCTGCATATAGGCACCACGCTTGTGCACGAGCAGGACGGCATCCTGGAAGGAGAGTACGCCCGCAGCCACGAGTGCCGCATACTCGCCGAGACTGTGCCCCGCCGCGATCTCGGGCACAATCCCCTCAGCACGCAGAAGCTCGGAGGCGATGACCGCGACCGTAAGGATCGCAGGCTGTGTGTGCTCGGTCAGCTGCAGCTGATCGGCAGGCCCCTCAAAGCAGAGCTTGCTGATGGAGTAGCCAAGTGCCTCATCGGCCTCCGCAAAACGTTTCTTTGCAAGATCGTAAGTATCGAAAAAATCCTTTCCCATACCGACGACCTGCGCTCCCTGTCCGGGGAACAGAAATGCACGTTTTCCCATCGCGATCCCCCTCACTCACAAGTCCTGCGTGCTGCATCGAACGCACCTGGAAGACCATTTACAATGTCTTCCATGATCTGTGCAACGGGCTTGATGTCCGAGAGCATGCCGGAGATCTCACCGATCATAACAGATCCGTTGTCGACATCGCCCTCATGTGTTGCACGATGCAGACTGCCGACACCGAGCTGTTCGAGTTCCTCATGTGAGGCACCTGCGGCCTCCATCTCCTCGTACTTGCGCGAGAGCTTGTTCTGCAGAACGCGCGCCGGATGGCCGAGCGAGCGCCCCGTGACGACGGTCGAGCGATCCTTTGCCTTGAGCACGGCGTTCTTGTAGTTCGGGTGTGCAATGCACTCCTCACTCAGAACGAAGCGCGAGCCCATCTGGATCGCCTGCGCGCCGAGTGCGAACGCCGCTGCCATGCCGCGCGAATCGCCGATGCCGCCGGCGCCGATCACGGGGACATCCACTGCGTCAACGACCTGCGGCAGGAGTGCCATCGTCGTAATCTCGCCGATGTGACCGCCGGACTCCGTCCCCTCTGCAATTACGGCATCCACGCCCGTACGTACGAGGCGACGTGCAAGTGCGACCGACGCGACCACAGGGATGACCTTCGAGCCAATCTCCTTGAGTGCCGGCACATACTCACCGGGGTTGCCCGCGCCCGTCGTGATGACGGGGACGCGCTCCTCGAGCACCACCTGCATGACCTCCTTGACAAAGGGGCTCATGAGCATGACATTCACACCGAAGGGCTTCTCCGTCCATCCCTTGACCTTGTGGATCTCATTCCTGAGTGCATCGGGCGGCATGTGGCCGGCACCGATCAGTCCAAGTCCCCCCGCATTGGAAACAGCAGAGGCAAGTTCGGCTGTGCCGATCCATGCCATGCCACCTTGGAAAATTGGATACTTGATGCCAAGCATCTGACAGATCGGATTGTGTTCAAACATTAACCGTTTTCCTCCTTCGCCCACTTCATAATACACGATGCCCATGTAAGTCCCGCGCCGAAACCTGCGAGGGCGATGTTGTCTCCCTTTTTGAACCGCTGCGCGTGCGCCGCCTCCGCAAGGGCGACAGGGATGGATGCGGCAGACATATTGCCGTAACGATGAATATTTATAATGACTTTGTCCATCGGCATGTCAAGTCGCTTGGCTGCCGCCTGGATAATACGGATATTCGCTTGATGCGGGACGAGGTAGTCCAGCTCCTCGCGCCGCATTCCGGCGCGTTCGAGGGAAGTCTCTACCGTCTTTCCCATAACCTTGGTTGCAAAGCGGAACACCGCCTTGCCGTCCATGTGGACGAAGTTGAGGCGCTGCTCAATCGTCTCCGGTGTCACGGGGCAAAGGCTGCCGCTCGACGGAATATCAAGAGCATCGCCCCCCGAGCCGTCGCTGCCAAGATCAAAGGAGCGTATCCCATAGCCCTCCTCAACGGGTCCGAACACAGCCGCGCCCGCACCGTCGCCGAAGAGAATACATGTATTGCGGTCCTGCCAGTCAATGACCTTTGACAGGGTCTCGCCGCCGATCACGAGGACGTGGCGATAGATGCCATTCTCGATAAACTGCGATGCAATCGATGCAGCGTAAACGAAGCCGGAGCACGCTGCCGAGAGATCGAATGCAGCCGCCTGTTTTGCCCCGAGGCGATCTTGAAGCACACACGCCGTCGACGGAATGATCCGATCTGAGGTAAGCGTTGCCATGATGATGAGGTCCAAATCCTCGGCAACGATGCCTGCATCCGTGAGTGCCATCTCTGCCGCATGCTGTGCGAGCACAGAGACCGGCTCACCATCCGCAGCGATGCGTCGCTCATGAATGCCCGTGCGTTCGACGATCCATGCATCATTTGTCTGAACCATCTTCTCAAGGTCAAAGTTCGTCAGCACGCGCTCCGGAACGTAGTAGCCCGTTCCGAGGATGCCTGCACTGATGTTAGGCACGATCCCTCTCCCCCTCCTTTGCCAGAGCATCACGGATCTGATCCAACACTCTTCCATTCACGTAGTCCACGGTCACGCCAATCGCGCTTGCAACGGATTTTGCATCCGAGGATCCGTGCCCGATGACACAATAGCCGTTCACGCCGAGGAGCGGCGCACCGCCATACTCTCGGACATCGAGCCGCTTGCCGAGACGCCGAAGTGTCGGCATGAGGAGAAGTGCGCCAAGCTTTGCCATCAGGCCTGCGCCGCGAATCTCTTCGCGGATGAGCCCCAGAATCGTTTTCGCAAGGCCCTCTGCAAATTTTAGCACAACATTCCCGACAAATCCATCACAAATGACGACATCAAAATTCCCCTTGGGCACATCACGCCCCTCTGCGTTGCCGCAGAAGCGGATGTTGGGCTCCGCCTTGAGCATGGGATATGTCTCCTTCGCCTGCTCGTTGCCCTTCGTCTCCTCCTCACCGATATTGAGAAGGCCGACGCGCGGATGCTCGATGCCAAAGACGTGCTGCGCATAGAGGGAACCCATGACGGCGCTCTGTACGAGATGCTCCGGCTTCGAATCCACATTTGCCCCCGAGTCGAGCATGAGCGTCACGCCGTCCGGTGTCGGCATCGGCGTTGCGATGGAGGGTCGGCCTACACCGCGTATGCGGTGTAGGATCAGCTGTGCCGCTGCAACTGCCGCTCCCGTCGAACCCGCGGAGAACACCGCGTCACAGCTACCCTCCTTGACAAGGCGGGTCGCGACCACAACGGAGGAATCCTTCTTGGAACGCACCGCCTCGGCGGGATGTTCGTTCATGCCAATCACCTCAGAGGCATGGACGATGGAGATGTGCAGGGCGGCAGGATCTGCACCGTGAAGCTCTGCACGAATTTGCTCCTCATCCCCGATCAGCACAATCTCGCAGTCGTATTTCTTCGCGGCATCCACCGCTCCGCGTACAATCTCCTTCGGAGCGAAATCACCGCCCATCGCATCGACCGCTATACGCATCCTGCACTCCCTTCCCCCATGCCGTTCCCTCACCGTTCGAGAGATACCACGATAAACTTTGCACGAAAGACTTCTTTATCTTCTCGATATGTCTTAACCCATACAAAAATTTTATTCCCGCGCACCTTCACGATCTCCGCATGTGCGATGACCGTATCGCCCTTTTTGATCGGCGTCTTATACTTTACGTTTGCGACCCCCGTCATGGCGATCGGCGCGTCAATGATTGCAAGTGCGAGTGAGTTTGCCTGAGAGAAGAGTGCCGTGCCGCGCGCAATCTCCAAGTCCGCGAAGAGGAGATCATCCGTCACGCGCAGCGCCGATGTTCCACGCACCCCCAGTTCAAGGGAGAGCAGGTCGCCGATCACCTCGGTGTGCGGAATGGCGCGTACCTTCTCGCGCGCGTTCTCCGCAAGCGTGCGCACACGAGCGCGCAGCTCAGGGATGCCGAGCTCCGTGCGGTCGAGCCGCACCGTCTGCACACTCACGGCAAGTTTTTTCGCAAGCGCCTCATCCGTCAGAAACGGTTCTTTCCGTACGGCCATAACGAGCGTCTCCTGCCGCCGACGCTTCTTCTCCGTCATCACGTCACTCCTCTCCAAAACACACGATATGCTGTGACATACGCGCGTATTTATTATTTTTAGCACCTGATGCTATCTATACGAAGATATTATACTAGGTGCTAAAAAAAATTGCAAGAGGATTTCATTAAAAAAGAACTGTTGCAGGAAGTCAGATGACTTCCTGCAGCAGTTCGACGGTTCTCATTCAGCCGCCTCGGCCACAGGTTTTCCATCATAATAGCCGCATTCCATGCATACGTGATGCGGAAGCTTCGGCTCATGACACTGCGGGCACGATACGTAGTGCGGCGCTTCGAGTTTCCAGTTTGCACGGCGGCGGTCACGGCGTGCTTTCGATGTCTTTCTCTTTGGTACTGCCACTTTGGATACACCTCCTTAATCGTTTTGGAGTAGGCTTTCTAAAGCCGCCAGTCGGGGATCTGGCACGAACGAATCACAGTCACAGGCCCCCTCGTTCAGGTTCTGTCCACAGACCGGACAGAGACCCTTGCAATCAGACTTACACAGCTCACGCAGCGGCTCAGCCACAAGGAGGGTGTCACGTACGAGATCATCCAGAATGATGGCCGTGCCATCATAGGACGCAGTCTCATCCGTTTCTCCCGGAGTCTTCGCATAGTCCTCAGAAAAATCAAGCGTTAATTCCCGCTCCCCCTCTGCAAGGCAGCGGTCACAGACAAAGCATCGGCGCGTACGAATCGTTCCTGTGGTACGCAGAGAGGATCCCGTATTCATCACCGAACCGTCGACATAAATCTCTCCGCGAAACAATCCGGCATCCTCTTCCAAACCAATGGACTCCGGTGCAACGACAAACGAGAAGGAACGACTTTCACCAAGAGGGAATGTCGCCTCGTCAACATCCAGCTTCATCATGACGCATGACCTTTCACATTATAGCGGCGGTTTTCGGCATTGTCAAGGAGGGTTTTCAGAGATCCGCCACATCCTCCTGCGGTGCATTCATCTGAGCCTTTGCCGTACGCAGGACATTCATCGCCTGATTCAGCCCCATCTCTGCCTGCTGCACCCCCTTGAACGTGCTGCCGACGTGTGCGATCAGCTGCTCGAACACCTGATTCGCATAGGCATCCGCGTCGCTCTGCAGGCGTGCGGCACTCGTCTGTGCCTGCTCCATGATCTCGCGCGCCTGATCCTGTGTCTGCTGCATAATCGTGCGGGCGCGTTCCTTTGCCTGGATGACGATCTCACTCTCCTCAAGCAGCTGATTGGCGCGGGACTGTGCGGTATCGACGATATCCTTTGCCTCCTCGCGTGCGCGGCTAATGATGCTCTCCTGCTCCTGCATGATCTCCGCCGCACGGTTCAGCTCCTTCGGGAGATCCATGCGCAGCTCCTCCACAAGGTGAACAATCTCATCATCATTCACAAGAGCCTTATCGCTGAAGGGGAGGTGAGATGCATCCGCAACCAGATCTTCGAGCTTTTTCAGCGTATCAACTACTGCCATAAATCTATCTCCTTTACCTGCACGGCCCCGAGACATTATCCCAGAGGCGGCTTTTTGCCATACAGCTTCAAAATCGCCTGCTCCACCGACGGCGGTACAATCCCCTGTACCGGCCCGCGGAAGCGGATGAGCTCACGCACCCCCGAGGAACTGACAAAGGTCAGATCGGGACGCGTCAGCAAGAATATCGTATCGCTCTCCGGCATGAGGTGACGAACCATCGCCGCATGATTCTCCTCGTACTCAAAGTCCTTCACCGAGCGCAGCCCGCGTACCACGACACGCGCATTCTGCTGCTCCATGTAGTCCGTCAAGAGCCCGGAGAACACGTCCACGCGCGCATTCGGAACATGTGCCGTCGCCTCGCGCAGAAATCGAACGCGGTCATCCAGAGGGAAACAGCCCTCCTTTTGCACATTGTGAAAAATGCAGACAATGAGCTCGTCGAACATGGCAGCTGCACGCTCCACAATGTCAATATGCCCCGTCGTCACGGGGTCAAAGCTGCCGGCAAACACCGCGCGTCTCATCCCTGCACCTCCTGCGTGTAAAAGCATAACCGTGCCGCACCGTAGCGACGTTCACGGAGCAGCGAGAAACTGCCTGCGTGATCGATCAGAGGCTCCTCAGCCCCCTGTTCGAGAATGAGGAGCCCCTCTGCGGCAAGAATCCGCCCCTCCTCCACCGCGCAAAGCACGCGTGTATTGTCCCCGCTTTCATAGGGCGGATCGGCAAAGATGAGGTCAAACGCGTGCCCCTCCTGCGAAAGTGCAGCAAGCTGCCCATAGACATCACCGCGCCGAATCACCGCACGGTTCTCCATCTTCGTCCGGCGAATATTTTCCTCCATAACGGCGTGCGTTGCGCGGTCGACAAGCACAGCGCATTCCGCTCCGCGCGAGAGGGCTTCAAGTCCGAGTGCCCCCGTCCCCGCAAAGAGATCGAGCACCTGCGCATCATAGACGCGTGTGCCCAGCATGCTAAAGAGAGCCTCGCGCGTACGGTCAGCCGTCGGACGGGTCCCCACCCCCACAGGGGATTTCAGACGTGTGCCGCGTGCGCTGCCCGTAATGATCCGCATCGCATTCCTCCCGCCATTCTACTATGGACTTTCCTATTCTACCACAATTTGCATTCGTATTTCAACAGGTCGCCGCGGCATAAAAGTATGTTATAATATGAAAACTACGAAATGGAGAAGCATAATGAAAAAAAATTTCCTTGTGATCGTCCTCTTCCTCGCGCTCTCCCTCCTGCTCTTTCACTTCGTATTCCATCCGACATCTGTCGGTGAGTGGCGCACGCTGTCCGTTGCGATGGAAATGGAGCGTGATGCGGGGAAGCGTCCGATTCTCCTGGTACCGCTCGACTCGCGTCCGCCGTGCCGAGAGTTCGTCATAAACGGCGGGAAGATCATCGGGCGCGAAATCGCAACGCCGCCGACGGAGTATATGGACTACTACTCCAAGGCAGGCGACACAGCTGCGATGCGCCGCTGGCTTGCGGAGAATGCGGGAAGCGCAGATACCGTTATCCTCTCGGTCGATCAGCTGCTCTCGGGCGGCCTGCTCGCGGCACGCGAGGTGCACATCTCGGCGAATGACATCGACACGCTTGCCACATATCTGCGCACGCTGCACGCAGCGCATCCAAGCGTTCCCCTGCACGCCTTCTACATTTTGCCGCGCGCGATTCCGCAGGACGGGATTGAGGGCTGGCACGAGCGGCGCGCCCTACTCGCGTACGCGCGTCTCCTCGGACGTGCAGGCGAGGGTCTGGCCGTCGACGAGAACGAGATGGAGCGACTGCGCACAGAGTTCCCGTCCGACGATCTGCAAAAATATCTTGCGCACTTCGACGAGAGTACGGCGCTCGCCTCCACGCTCATTGATCTCACGAAGGAGGGGGTGCTCACGCGCCTCATACTTGGACAGGATGACGGCGAGGAGTATTCCGTCGGGAATCTCAAAAAAAAGGAGCTTTCCAACCTGCTTGTACAAAAAAATATCGCCCCCGAACGGGCGATGATTGTCCACGGCGCGGATGAGATTGCACTCTCGATGCTTGCACGGCTCTCCGTGGATGAGCTGTGCACGCGCGGAGGATCGCCGCCGCGCATCGATCTGCGCTATGCACGGGAGGATATGGCCGATATGGTATTCCCGTTTATGGCAGTCTCGAACGATGCGACCGTACGCGAGAAGATCGACCTGCTCGGTGCGTCTCTCGCTGCGGATGACACGCACAGCGACGTGACACTCTTCGTTTCGGCAGGGGACAGTGCGACAGACACACTCGGCACACGCGCGTCTGCCGCTGGTGCCGTCAAGGATATGATTGCAGCAGGGACGCGCGTCGCGCTCGTCGATCTCTCGCGTCACTTCCGTGCAGAGGAGACGCTGCTCCCGATGCTGATCGAAAAGAATGTCCCTGTAAACGCCCTCACGGCGTACGCAGGATGGAATACGGCGAGCAACGCCATCGGCACGGCACTCTCGGAAGCGGTTCTCTATTACTGTGCCATACAGAGCACAGCGTCCGCTGCCGAACAGGAACGTACCGCCTATGCAAATCTTGCGTTTCTCACAGGGCGCGTCGCAGAGGACGAATTTTATCTGAAGGAGACGATCGACCGCGTCAACGATACCCTCCGCATGGCGGGCTATCAAAACACGGCCGATCTCGACCTCACGCGCAACTGGCGTTGGGCGAACGATCTGCTCACAAACGACCTCAGTCGCCGCATCCGCAGCTATGAATCCACCGCCGCATTTCGCGCCCCGCTCGTACAAAACAATATGCGGCTACGTGCGGTACGCAGCAATATCACGGCATACTATCCGTGGCCGCGCACGTTCGAGATTCGGCTTGAGGCACAGCCGCGCGTCGAACTGTCGCCGTAACGCAAAGACCGAAGCCGCAGCGGCTTCGGTCTTTTCCTATACATATTTATTCCGCCGCAAGTCCGAATCGCGTGATTCCCTCTTTGCGGAACTTGTCCAGCAGCTCCATGACACCGCTGTAGTTCAGATCCCCATCCGCGCGGACAACAACGGCAAAGCGCTGGTTCTTCTGGCTCTCGGCACGCGCACGGCGCAGGAGCGTTGCCTCGTCGATCTGCTTGTCCTCGAGCCAGAGTGAGCCGTCCTTGCGTACGGTGACGAGATAGGTCACGTTCAGCTGGGTCTGCGCCGTCTGCGCCTTTGGCAGATTCACGTCCACGGTCTTGAGGTTCACCATGTAGAGCGTGCTCATAATGAAGAATACGAGCAGGAAGAACATGATGTCGATCATGGGGATGATCATGACCTCGGGCTTTTCAAATGCCCTTCTGTCGCGCAGCCTCATGCCTCATCACCTTCTGCCGCTTCTCCCATATGAAGAGATGTTTCGATCACGCCCTTGATGCCTGCCGCGCGTGCCAGTTCCACGCGGCTGCTCTCAGCGGCCGAGAAGCACATCTCCATATCCGTGACGATGTTCTCAATGCGCTGCGAGAAATACGCGTGTACCGCGAGTGCAATGATCGCAACGCACAGGCCCATTGCCGTTGCAATCAGAGCCTCACCGACACCGCCCGTGATCGCACTCGGCTCGCCCGCCTCAAGATTGAACACGCTGAACGTCGAGATCATGCCGCTGATCGTTCCAAGCAGACCAAGCAGCGGTGCCATGGTGACGATAACGCTCAGATAGTACATACGGCTACGCATCTTCGAGAGTGCGATGCCGGACTGGATCTCCATGTAGGAGGACATCTTGCGCGAGTTCTTGCTGTTCTTTGAGATCGCACTGAACAGAATATCCGCAATCGAACCGCGCCTCTCATTGGTCAGCTGCACGGCCTCCTTGAAGCGCTCGTTGGCGATATCCAGCATGAACTCCTGCGCAAATGCACGCCCCGCATCTGCGCGCGCAAAGTAGAATGCACGCTCAATGCCGATAAAAACGACAAAGATCGATGCCGCCAGCAGGAAGTACATAACGATGCCGCCCTGCCGAAAAAACTCCATTCCCTGTGAAATAAACTCCATTCTGCAATCTTTCCTTCCTTTTTGCACTGGAATGACCTACGCCATGCATTGATAAGTTTTTTTATTCTACTATATATTTTTTTACACGTCAACGATAACAATTTCCATTATATTATTCTTATCCCGCCGAATGTCTTGCAGAGCATGTGAAAAAATATTATAATGAAAGGCGTTCGTTTACGAAGGAGGATATGTTTTGAAGTTCCCTCTCGCGCGTGGCTTTTGGCAGCTGTTTAAAGGGTATTGGAGTTCTCCCGAGAAGTGGAAGGCACGCGGTCTGCTCATCTCAGTCATCGTGCTCAACCTGATCATGGTCTATCTGCTCGTACGGATCAACGACTGGTACCGCATCTTCTACGACGCACTGCAGGCTTATGACTGGACATCATTCTGGCCGCTGATCGGCGAGTTCACCGTACTGGCCTTTATCTATATCATCATTGCCGTCTATGCGGTCTATCTCCGTCAGATGCTCACAATCAGCTGGCGTACATGGATGACGGAGCAATACCTTGCCCGCTGGATGCATGGACAGGTCTACTATCGTCTGCAGGTGCTGCGCAGCGATACGGATAACCCAGATCAGCGCATCAGCGAAGATATCAACCAGTTCGTCTCTCTGACGCTTACATTGTTCGTCGGAGTCCTCAAGCAGCTGACGACACTCGGCGCATTTGCCGTCGTGCTCTGGAACCTCTCGGGCCTTATCACCATTCCCATCGGCGATGCAGAGTTTACGGTCTACGGCTATATGTTCTGGCTGTCCCTCCTCTACTCTGTACTTGGCACATACTTCGTCCATCTCGTTGGGAAAAAACTCATCCGTCTGAACTTCGACCAGCAGCGCTACGAGGCAGACTTTCGTTTCAGCATGATGCGCGTGCGCGAAAACAGCGAGAGCATCGCATTCTATCGCGGCGAAATGGCGGAGGGTGTCGGGTTCAAGGAGCGATTCGCAAACGTCATCAAGAACTACTGGGGGCTCATGCGCCGCACGAAGCTGCTGAACTTCTACGTCAACGGCTACGGACAGCTCGCGATCATCTTTCCACTCATCATGGCAGCACCGCGCTACTATGCGGGTGAGATCGCACTCGGCGGGCTCATGCAGACGATCTTGGCGTTCGGACGCGTGCAGGATGCACTCTCCTTCTTTGTCGACTCCTACAGCTCCATCGCGGAGCTCGCTGCGGTTATCCAGCGACTCACCGGCTTTACCGAGCACATGGAGGAGTGCGCTCGGGTAAAGAGCACTATCGAGCGGGGCGAGGGCACGGCGAACGAGCTCACACTCCAAGACCTTTCGATCACGCTGCCGGACGGTCTCCCGCTCCTCACGGCGTGCACACTGGCGCTGCCGCACGGCAGCCGCATCCTCGTAACGGGTGCCTCGGGTGCCGGCAAGAGCACACTCCTGCGGGCCCTCGCGGGCATCTGGCCGTATGGCAGCGGCACGATCACGCTGCCCGCAGGAGCGAAGCGTCTCTTCCTCCCCCAACGCCCCTATCTCGTCCTCGGGTCACTGCGCCGTGCACTCTCCTATCCGCGCACCGCAGCCGCATCGGACGAAGAGATCGCACGCATTCTAACATGCGTCGGTCTCGACCATTTTTCCGCGCGGCTGGATGATGTGGACGACTGGAGCCGCATCCTATCGCTCGGCGAGCAGCAGCGGCTCGCCTTCGCACGGATCCTGCTCATCCGCCCCGACTGGATTTTCCTCGACGAGGCAACCTCTGCCCTCGACGAGCCGCGTGAACGGGCACTGTATGAACTGCTCCATCAGGAGCTCCCCTCGGCAAGTATAATCAGCATCGGGCATCGCTCGACCCTTTTTGCCCTTCATGATACGGAGCTCCATCTGAGTGACCAAACGTATACCTATCAGGAGATCCCTCATGACTCGTAGAGAATTTTTGCGCAGATGCGCACTTGTCGGCATTGGTGCCGCTGTTTCCCCCTTCTTCCCCTCTGTCGCTGAGGCATCATGGTACATTCCGTCGGCGCTGCCGGGTGTGTCCGTCCGTCCCACACATTTAAAGTTCGGTATACTCGAGAACCGCTTCGTTACCGACTGTATCGTCGTCCATCATATCGGCATGGCAAACGACGATGATGTCTCGGCAAGCAGCGTCCATGAGTGGCATTTGAACAATGGATGGTCGGGCATCGGATATCACTTCCTCATTCGCAAGGACGGCACAATCGAACAGGGGCGCCCGCTCGGTACGATCGGCGCACACGTTTACGGTGAGAACAATCACACCGTCGGTATTAACCTCGCCGGCAACTTCGAGATCGGCGCTCCGACCGAGGCACAGAAAGTCTCGGCGGCACGTCTCATCGCATCGCTGTGCACGGTCTATCAGCTCGATCCCATGTGGCAAGGCACGGTAAAGGGACATCGCGATCTCAATGCAACAGTCTGCCCCGGACGACATCTCTACGCACAGCTGCCCGACATCGTGCAGCAGGCACGCATTTACTACAGCTCTGAGGAGATGCAGACAGAACGCCTGCGCATTGCACAGCGGGAGCGCGAGGAAGAAGAACGTCGGCGTGAACTGCTCCGCGCACGGATGGAGGAGGCAAAGCGCAGGAACGGCATGACGCGGCCGAGCCATCCGACACCAAGTGCTCCCAATCCGCCCGTGCAGCCACCGCCGGAAAAACCGGGTCTAAAGCCCAATAAGCGTCCCGATCTCCCCAAGCCAAATCCATCGCCTGCGCAGAGGCGCATTGCAACATAGCTCATGGAGGTGAAGCATCATGGGATTTCACTACCGCTGGTTTGACCGCAATCAGGAAAAAGTGAACGAGATGGGTATTCCGCTGACACGCGCAGAAATTGACGCACGAGAACACGAGAAAGAACCCGAACGCATCTTTTCGCGCGGTGAGCAAACCGGCATCGTCCTTGCCGCCGTGATCTTCGCCTATGGATGGACGGAGGGAGACCTCCCGCTCATCTTCTTCTGTCTCTCCTTCTTGATCTTCGAGCTGCGAAAGATTGTCGCACGCTACTCACGCAGTCACGGAAAGAGTATTGCGAATGCAATGCAGGGGTTCAGCCTCGCCCTCATTCTCGGCGCACTCGCTCTGGTGCTGACCACCTAGGAGGTATCTTCCATGAAACAGCAAATGGGTATGGGCGTTTTGAAGGTCGGTGCCGCACTTGCAATCGTCCTGCTCTTCGTCATCATCCACCTCCTCGCGCCGGAGTTCCTGCCCGAGCTCTTTACGCTGCTCGCGAGCGGTGACATCCCGCGAACCGTCGAGTACATCCGCTCGTTCGGCGAGTGGGCGGTCGTCTTTGCCTTTCTCCTCACCCTCTTTACGAACGCACTTGGCTTCCCGCCCGCCGTCATCTTCTCGACGGCGAATGTCATCCTCTTTGGCATTGTGCCCGGCATTATTCTCTCCTGCATCGCAGAGACCGTCGGCGTAACGATTGCCTTCATCCTCATGCGCTTCTACTTCCGTGAGGCGGCGGAGAAGGCGATCGCAAAGAGCCCCTTTCTCGCGAAGGTTGACCAATACAGCGGGAGCAAGGGCTTTATCATCATGCTCATCGGTCGTATGGTGCCCTACCTCCCCTCTGCCGTCATGAACGCCGTTGGCGCACTCTCTTCCATCCGCTTCCGTGACTATGTGCTCGCGTCACTCGTCGGCAAGTTCCCATCGACGGGCATTGAGGCGATCATCGGGCATGACATCATCATGCAGCAGGAAGACAATACACGCCTGATCATCGTCATCATTATTGCCGGCATCCTCATCTACACAGCCATACGATATGAAAAAAATCTTATGCGTGCCGAAGCTGTTTCGCAGAAAACGGAGAAAAATAAATGACGCGCCGCTCCTTTTTGCAATCTGCCGCCAAGACCATTCTTACGATGGGCTTCGGCGGTCTCTTTGCGCCCCGCTCGGCTTTCGCTGCGGATGGCATCCAGCACCTGCGCCAGATCGTGACAGTACATCCTGCAAAGACGCGCATGATCCAGTGGGACAGCCCGCAGCAGCTCGAAAATGTGCGTGTCGAGCTGCGTGACAGCACAGGGCACATGGATCGTACGATTCCTGCCTATACCTACCTCGCAATGGACGACGAAGTTCAGTTCATTTATCGCTGTGAGATTCCTGCCACCGCAGGCAGTTCCTATCGTGTCGCACACGCAGCGGGTGCGACGGATTGGATTCCGATCCTACCGATACACGAGGACGGGCAGGTACGTGCCCTGCTCTTTTCGGACAGTCAATGCGGCGAGAGCTACGACATCTGGCACACAACTTATCAGACGGCATGGAAGCAGCATCCGAACGCCGACTGTGCCGCCATCGTCGGCGACCTCACGGACAACGGCGAATCCGCATGGCACTGGCGCAGCTTCTTCGAGGCGATGGAGACAGGCACCGCCCTCGCACGTCACCCCCATGTGCCCGTTCTCGGCAACCACGAATACTACGGACTGCAGTGGACGGCAGTACCGCCCGTCCGCTATCTGAAAACCTTCGCACTCCCCGACAACGGCAGCCGTGATTTTCGCGGGCATTACTATTCCTTCGATATTGGCGCGGTGCACTGCATCGTCCTCGATACCCAGTTCCTTGAGGCGGAGGAACGCGGCACGGCGCTCAAGACAGAGCAGATGGACTGGCTCCGACGCGATGCGGCAGCAAGCACAGCTCGGTGGAAGCTCGTCCTCATGCACAAGGATATCCTGGCATACGGTGACAATCAGCCCGAGCAGAATACAAATCGCGGCATCAGCGACGTGGGACAGGTCTTTCTGGATATATTCGACGAGCTCGGCATCGATCTCGTTGTCTCGGGGCATGTCCATGCCTACCGCCGTCGCCGCATCTGTGCGCGACAGACAGACGAACACGGCACACTCTACCTCCTATCAGGCCCTGCGGGCAATCAGTATTTCAACGTCCCTGCAGAGACGTACGACATCGTCGCCGGCCCCGATCCCACACCGTCCAACTACCTCTATCTGGAGGCGGATGCGCATCGCCTTCACATCCGATGCGAGACGGTGAGCGGAGCGGTGCTCGATGCGATCGACCTGCACAAATAAAAGACCTTATCTCATGCTCCTCACATGGGATAAGGTCTTTTTATGCCTTCTGTTCAGCGCCGCCACGGCGTACGCTTATCGTAGTCGCGTTTAATATTCTTCACCGCCTGATCGTGGCGCTTCTGTTCCTCCTTCATCGCACGGTCATACTTCGCCTGATCGCCGTCGCGCTGAAACTCGAATCGGATCTTGCGCACGTTCTGCTCATGCACGCGATCCTCCTCCTTCATGCGGAAGCTGTACTCGTTCGTCGCACCGTTGATGTAGTCGAGCGGCTGATAAATGGGCGCAGCCTCCACTGCAGGAGACAGCGCTATCATGCCGAGCCCCAGGGCCACAGCCAAAACACTTGCACTGTATTTTTTGTTCTTCATCATCATTCACTCCTTTGTCTCGTGTTCCGCCGCCTCTACCGTACTTCCTTTGGATTGGAGTGTATTTAAGCAAAGGTAAACAATGCGTTAGAGTTATGAAATTAAAAACGTCGCACCTGTGAGGTGCGACGCTGAGGTCTCCCTTACTCCGCCGTAAACGGAAGCAGTGCAATATTACGTGCGCGCTTGATTGCGAGCGTTACCTGCCGCTGATGCTTTGCGCAGTTGCCGGAAATGCGGCGCGGCAGAATCTTGCCGCGCTCCGTCGTGAACCGACGCAGCTTTGCAGCATCCTTGTAGTCGATATGATCCACCTTGTCCACGCAGAACGAGCAGACCTTACGACGAGGCTTGCGGCCTCGATCTCGTTTCATCATTTCGCTGTCCCTCCTTATTACGGGATGTACTGAGCATCACGCGCTCAGAATGGAATGTCGTCGTCAGGAATCACGGGACCCATCATATCCGGTGCATCGCCGCCCGCAGTGGGCGCGGCACTATGCCCCATCGGCGCATCATAGCCGCCCGAGGGGCCGCCGGCATTCTTGGAATCGAGAAACTCGACATTGTCCGCCACAACATCCGTTGCGTACTTGCGCTGTCCGTCATTGCCGTCGTAACTGCGCACCTGAATGCGCCCCTCAACGCCGACGCGGCGACCCTTCGTCAGATTGTTTCCGCAGATCTCGGCAAGTTTTTCCCAGCAGGTGACGGGAATAAAGTCCGCCGTCTGCTGTCCTTCCTGCTGCGCTGCCCGCGAGAAACGCCGATCCACCGCGATCGTGAAGCGGCAAAACGCCTTGCCGCTCTGTGTGTAGCGAATCTCCGGGTCGCGCGCAAGGCGACCGATCAATATGACTCTGTTCATCGGTTTCTCTCTCCTGCATGGATTCCCGTCAGTCGATTACTCCTCGACACCGTCCGCACGGACGATCATGTGCTTCAAAAGCTCGTCCGTGATCTTCATCACGCGGTCGCACTCAGCGACGCAGGCGGGCTCTGCATTGACGTACAGCAGAACATAATATCCTTCACTGTTGTCCTTGATCTCATAGGCGAGGCGCTTCTTGCCCCAGCGGTCCTCTTTCTCGATCTTGCCGCCATTTGCCTGAATGAGCTTCGTGAACTTCTCGATGACGGCGTTTGTCGCTTCCTCCTCCATCGGCTTCACAATAAATATGACTTCGTACAATCTCACGAAATCACCTCCTCTTCGGTCTATGGCCGCCGCTTTGTGCAGCGGCAGAGTTACTCCTATGTGAGCGCGCACGAAAAAAGCACACGCTCACGCGACAAGGGACAGTATATCATGTTTGAAGGATGTGTGCAAGAGAGCAGCATGGTTTCAAGAAATTTTTATGTAAGTTTATTAGTCACATGCTCCCTTTTTTGTATAAAGAAGTAGGTATTTCAATCCACGCGCCCCGTGTGGGGCGCGACCTTCTCATGTGTATAGATGCCGTTGTCGATGACGTTTCAATCCACGCGCCCCGTGTAGGGCGCGACGCCTTGCTTTTGAGATTCCCGGGGGTTACCACATGTTTCAATCCACGCGCCCCGTGTGGGGCGCGACTCGACAGCAATCAGCCCACAAGGCGATGACATACAGTTTCAATCCACGCGCCCCATGCGGGGCGCGACACCAGATCGTTGCCCACATCCATATGCGAAATAGTTTCAATCCACGCGCCCCATGCGGGGCGCGACCAGGTTTTATGTCGGCGATCTTCATGGTCTGTGGTTTCAATCCACGCGCCCCATGCGGGGCGCGACCATCCTCGACGACTACGACGCAGCGGACGGCGACGTTTCAATCCACGCGCCCCATGCGGGGCGCGACAATGCACAATCCACCTTACAAGACCAATTCCCTAGTTTCAATCCACGCGCCCCATGCGGGGCGCGACCGCCGATAACGTTGTAGGGTACCGAGAGACCATTGTTTCAATCCACGCGCCCCATGCGGGGCGCGACGCTGCGTCGTTCTCAAGCAAGGTTAGCCCTCCTCAGTTTCAATCCACGCGCCCCATGCGGGGCGCGACGCCAGAGCCATCACACCTCCTACCGCCGTGGAGGTTTCAATCCACGCGCCCCATGCGGGGCGCGACTTGGACGGGTCTGTTCAACCGTGCCCTAAGCCTTGTTTCAATCCACGCGCCCCGTGTGGGGCGCGACAGCATTTAATAGCGGCGATGGGGACATAGAGTTAGTTTCAATCCACGCGCCCCGTGTGGGGCGCGACCTTGCGCTGGCGGTACAGATGGTTTTGTAACATGTTTCAATCCACGCGCCCCGTGTGGGGCGCGACCCGTACGACGGACGGATTCACGCCGAGCGAGACGTTTCAATCCACGCGCCCCGTGTGGGGCGCGACATCCGACACATCAATCTCATGTTTTGCGATTCCGTTTCAATCCACGCGCCCCGTGTGGGGCGCGACACATGGCGGGATATATAGAGCATGACACACATAGTTTCAATCCACGCGCCCCGTGTGGGGCGCGACCTGTATATTCTCCCTTCTTATCTTCGTCAAGGAAGTTTCAATCCACGCGCCCCGTGTGGGGCGCGACGTGAGGTATCAAATTGCAGCGCAAGCGGAAAAAGTTTCAATCCACGCGCCCCGTGTGGGGCGCGACCGCCCAGATTGGAGGGCTTATAATGACAGTAGATGTTTCAATCCACGCGCCCCGTGTGGGGCGCGACAGGTGCGACGGTTCGCGCGGGTCATTGCTCCTGCGTTTCAATCCACGCGCCCCGTGTGGGGCGCGACCGAGCATCTTTGCTCGGAAGAAGCCGCTCTGTGAGTTTCAATCCACGCGCCCCGTGTGGGGCGCGACTGCCGACGTTGCGTTACGCAATGCGGCGATGACAGTTTCAATCCACGCGCCCCGTGTGGGGCGCGACGCTTTTTCCCCATCGTCAAGGGCTTCATACATGGTTTCAATCCACGCGCCCCGTGTGGGGCGCGACTGCGCAGGTGCGGCAACACATGATGGCGGCAAGTTTCAATCCACGCGCCCCGTGTGGGGCGCGACTCGTCGCGCTGCGCTGGTCGGACTTCGACCAAAAGTTTCAATCCACGCGCCCCGTGTGGGGCGCGACACGCATCCGCCCTTTGACAGACAAAGTGAGCGTGTTTCAATCCACGCGCCCCGTGTGG
Source organism: uncultured Centipeda sp. (assembly GCA_905372865.1). Lineage (GTDB taxonomy): Bacteria > Bacillota > Negativicutes > Selenomonadales > Selenomonadaceae > Centipeda. Next base: position 36,300 of record CAJPQT010000013.1, on the reverse strand, counting down.
GGCGCGACGACAGCATGACTTCAACCTCAATTCGGCGTCGCGGTTTCAATCCACGCGCCCCGTGTGGGGCGCGACTTTTTTATTAAGACACTTCGGACGGTGCAGACGGCGTTTCAATCCACGCGCCCCGTGTGGGGCGCGACCCGATGCGCGTTTTGACAGCGACGAGGATGCGGATGTTTCAATCCACGCGCCCCGTGTGGGGCGCGACGGATGCGTGCCGTCATCCTCTCACGGGCGGTACAGTTTCAATCCACGCGCCCCGTGTGGGGCGCGACTAGATCTGTTTGTCGGCGAGGAGATTCGGCGGCGTTTCAATCCACGCGCCCCGTGTGGGGCGCGACGCGGACGATCAACCGTCTGCCAATAGGTCAGAATGTTTCAATCCACGCGCCCCGTGTGGGGCGCGACCCGGCAAAATTGCCCGCAAATCTGCCACGTTCTCGTTTCAATCCACGCGCCCCGTGTGGGGCGCGACATCCGTTCGCGTTCGCGGCGGGGATTTTCGGCTGGTTTCAATCCACGCGCCCCGTGTGGGGCGCGACTTCCGACTGTAGCGATAGCGACAAATAAAAGAAGGGTTTCAATCCACGCGCCCCGTGTGGGGCGCGACACATTAACGCGCTTGTAGACCACCTGTCAGAAATCGTTTCAATCCACGCGCCCCGTGTGGGGCGCGACATTGCCAAAAATCCGATCAACGATATGACGCGCGGTTTCAATCCACGCGCCCCGTGTGGGGCGCGACCCTTGTTGCGCTCGTCCTCCGTGCGTGCAAGGCGTTTCAATCCACGCGCCCCGTGTGGGGCGCGACTTCATAGAATCGTTCTGTCTCCCATACTGAAATGTTTCAATCCACGCGCCCCGTGTGGGGCGCGACCATGACCGCGCATTATGCGGTTGTCGCAGTGTCCGTTTCAATCCACGCGCCCCGTGTGGGGCGCGACTATAACAGGCACAACTATTGACACTCTCTCACTAGTTTCAATCCACGCGCCCCGTGTGGGGCGCGACATTCCCATTGCTCTGATTCTTCGCCTCAACGGAGTTTCAATCCACGCGCCCCGTGTGGGGCGCGACTTTAGCTTTCATTTTGTCATTCTCCTTCATATTGAGTTTCAATCCACGCGCCCCGTGTGGGGCGCGACGCAAGGGCTTTTGTGTATTCCATCCATGAATCGGGTTTCAATCCACGCGCCCCGTGTGGGGCGCGACTCTCCACGTCGGCGCACCTGTCGATCATCCTTGTGTTTCAATCCACGCGCCCCGTGTGGGGCGCGACACCGCTCTGCCCCATGATTCATCTAAAAGGTCATGTTTCAATCCACGCGCCCCGTGTGGGGCGCGACCGACACGGTACCCATAGCGTTTGAGTGCATGGACGTTTCAATCCACGCGCCCCGTGTGGGGCGCGACTTTACAAATTCGGGGTTATTGCCTAATGAACAATGTTTCAATCCACGCGCCCCGTGTGGGGCGCGACGTGTGCAAGAAAAATGATGAAGGGGCTTTTGCGTGTTTCAATCCACGCGCCCCGTGTGGGGCGCGACTCCGCCGTGCTGATCTGATCTTCGCTCCACTTGGTTTCAATCCACGCGCCCCGTGTGGGGCGCGACCTTCGATGATTTGCAAACGCAGACTGTACGGCATGTTTCAATCCACGCGCCCCGTGTGGGGCGCGACTTTAGCAAAAAATAGCTTGCCTGTCAATCCCCTGTTTCAATCCACGCGCCCCGTGTGGGGCGCGACAAAAACGGAAAAGGGCGAAAATGTAATTCCGCGTGTTTCAATCCACGCGCCCCGTGTGGGGCGCGACGGCAAAAGAGGTCACGACTTCCCTCCTCTGCCACGTATTTATGGGTATTCCCCTCCACAAATACGATTTTCTCGGCACCTAAGACCCATGCCCCTCCTGCGGCATGATTCTCGCCCTATATTTTTACATTCTATTTTCTGTTCACTTCACCTTCGCACTCAGTAATGAATGCTCAGATGATGATGGCCGCCTCCAAGTCATAGGACTCTTTAACACCATAATGCGTTACTTTCGGTCCTTTGTCCTTTCCGAGGTAGTAAAATCGCAGGCTGTCCTCCTGCAAGTCAATGATATCCAGCAGCGCAAGTTCCAATTGCTTGCATTGGGTTGGATCCACCTTACACTCAAAGACAGAGTTCTGCACGCGCTGACCATAGGCTCTGCATTTTCGTGCGACCTGGCGCAGCCTCCTGCGCCCATCAGCGTCAACTGTACTGATATCATAGGTGATCAAAACATACATAGCAAGTACCTACTTCCACAAAAATGGCGGGTAGGCATCAAGATCCCCACGCAGATGGCGTGCAAGCAGCATTGCCTGCACATGAGGAACAAGCCCCCATTTGATTTTTTCCTCCAAAAAAGGATGTGTCATCATCCCCTCTTTGTGTGCATGCCATGCCTCCAGAATCTTTTTACGCCCATCATCGGTCAGATATACGGCGCCGCCCTCTTCTAGGCGAAAATCCTTGCCGCTGATCTTCTTGGTATTGACCATGGAAAATGCCGTACGATCCGCCATTGGGCGCAGTTCCTCCATGAGATCAAGTGCGAGTGACTGTCTGCCCGGGCGATCACGATGCAGAAAGCCGACATAGGAGTCCAATCCCACCCCTTCAAGTGCCGCTCCTACATCATTCATGAGGAGGGCATAGAGGAAAGATAAGAGACAGTTCATATTGTCGAGCGGCGGTCTGCGGTTACGCTCAGTGAAAAAGAACTCTCCTTTTTGTTTGAGTATCATATCATCAAACACAGAGAAATAGCTGACGGCAGCCTTACCCTCGACGCCGCGGAGTTCCTCCAGATCAGATGCACACGTTGCCTCATGACAGGATGTCTGGAGAAAGTCACTGACACTCTGAAATTTCTCCTCATCAATTCGCATGGCATAGTCTCTGCGCGTCCGCTCGATCATCCAGCGCGCATTATAGATCTTGCCAAGGATGAAGTTCTTCGCAAGTGCAAGACCGGCAGTCTCATCATCTGCACGACGATACTGCTCCCTGCGCAAGAGGACGTTGCCGTTCATCTTGCCGATAACGCGCGCCTGAAATCTCCCCTCCGGGCTCATGAACGTCAATGCAATATTTTCCTCTGCGCATTTCCGCATGAGCGCAGGGCTCGCTCCCGTGTAGCCAAAGGTTGTGATCTGCTCAAAGTTATGAAGCGGAAAACGAGCTAGTTCCTTCTCCTCCCGAACGACCACGACATTGCCGCCGTCCAACGCCAAGTACGCCTTATCCTGATTGACAAAAAGTGTGTTCAAAAGAGGCTTCATCCCTCTGCCAGCCTCCTCTCAAGATAATGTTTGGCAGATTCGAGCCGATTCAATTTCGGCATACAGATATTGTTGAGAGAGCAGTTCTTGCAGCCTTTTCGGCGCTTCACGCGCGGGGTATGTCCACTTCGGATATACTGCCGCATTTCCTGCACCAGAACCGGGATCCGCGCTTTCAGTTCGTCCGAAAATGTGACCTTAACCCGACGGCGAATCTCCCCATAATACAAATATCCGAAGGGAATATCTGTCACGAGCATATCCTCAAGACAGAGTGCCTGCAGAGTCAGTTGGAGTACATCCTCTGCCCCCTCCTTGGGCCTTCCTCGCTTATACTCTATTGGGACGACGCGATAACTGCCCTGATAGGAGGGAATACATACTCCCGTAGGATCCGCGTGGAATTCGACAACATCGCACGCTCCGGAAATCCCAATCCGAGGGGATGCTACGCGCATTCCACGCACAATGATCTTATTGCCGCGCTTTTCCTTGATGTTCTCATCGTGCGCCCTTTCGTGCAGGGCATTCCCCTCGACGGTCAGAACATTTTCCTGCCAATGCTGCTCGAGATGAATCAGCCCCCATTGACGAGGGCAGAAGGCATAATGCTGAATCTCCGAGAGCATGAGATACTCTTCCTCAGCATACCCCATATCAATCGACCAAATTTCCCTCGACGTATTTCTCAATGTGAATGCCGTTGATAGCATAAAGAGCACTGTCGTCGATGATGTAGTCATCCAAATGAGATGGTGTCTCTACCCCATCCTTTTTCTGTGCCGAAACGCTGCGGTGGATCTTCGCACTCGGTGCACAGCCGTTCTTATTGGCATGCTCAATCCAATAGAAACGGCTCATCTCCATGCTTCCCTCAGGGCGAGCGGACGATGCATCATTCTCGAAAATTGTACAGAGAGCCTCCTTGATCTTTTCGGCATCCCCCTCGCTGAACCCCGTCTTTTCCGCCAGCTGGACGTTAATACTGCCTTGGAATTTATACACGCCAAAGTCTACGCGATACTTCATGCCCATCGTATCCGAGCCTTTCTTATCGCCCGGCTCATTGTTGACACTCTTCGTGATCTGTATACCCGTGATGGTGACAGGATCGAGGCTGACTGCCGTATGGAGGGTCACGGGACCCCGCACGCCAACAGAGACAGCATCAACGCCTTGCTTCTTTGCTTCTTTGAGCGCAAACACCTGTCCGAACGAACGGACATCTATCCATGCTTTACACGCCTCTTCTGCAAATATACGTGTGCGTCCCTGCTCCTTGTCCTTCATTTTGAGCGGCTTATCCATCGCAGGGTTTGCCTCGACACGCGATCGAATACTGTCACATCCGTCATCTGCGCGCTCATTGGACTGAACGAGAATTTTTTCGCCTATATCCTGTAAGCGATTGCGAAGCTTGCGCTTGAGACAGACGTCGGAGATTTCTCCATAGCTGCCGTAATCCGTGCGCGGCTGATTGCCGTTTAGGGGGTCGCCGTTCGGGTTGGAACGCTCCACCGTGATGAATCCGATAAAATCAATTTTCTTCGTTAGTACAGCCATCATGCTTCCTCCTCTTGCAGTGCTTCTTTCTTCTTACGATTTTCTTCCCGTTCCAGTTCCATCGCGTACTGCTGGCAATAATAGCCAAGCAGAAATTTCCCGTCCAACGGACGATCTGAGAGAAAATCATCATCATGGAACATACTGCCAATTTTGCTGATGAGCTTACGTTCCTTTCCTCCATACATTTCCCTCTTCTGCTGATAGGGCAGCAGCTTTTTCTGGAGAGTCATCCATGTGGAGGCAGGGCGGGCGAAGAAAATCTCCATATAACGCATAGCGTTTGTTGTGCGGCTGCCCATCTCATCCCGACTGAAGGTTGCTCTCTCCATCTGATCCGCCACTGCGATTAGCCTACCGAACAGATACGAGCGATCCGCCTTCGTTTCATCAAGTGCCACTGTGTATTCCTCCTTTTTATGGTTGAGGCGGCGCGCAACCACGGAGCACGCCGGCTCTAAAATCTGTCTGCGCCATCCATAGTAATCATCACAAACGGCACGCTTTACGGCACGGCCGATCAACATGCGCTCCATATCTACTGGCAGCGGATTTCCTTGCAGGATTGCATAAAAGATCCGCTCGAGTTCGAGCTTCATCTGACTGTCGCCGACACTTACGCCGTGACAAGCTTCGACAAGCCGCTTCGGAGTCGGTACACCGAAATAGGTGAACGACACATTCATCGTGCTATCGTAGCCATGTTGACGCCAACGTCCAAGGCTGTGCCACCGTTCGATCCGCTCAATGAAGTCCTCACCCGCCATCTCGCTATAATAGCAAATGGAAAGCCGTCCCTTCGTCGCGGCATCAAGAATCATGACGTTAACCTGACTCATCTCTGCCTGCTTGAATTCATGTTGATAGCCTGCAAGAGTCTTTGTCAGGGACTCTGCCCAACCTTTCAACGACGAGGGGCGTTCCGTCCCTGTGGGTCGCCGTCTGCGTGTCAGGCGTGCCGTATCGTCGAATACAGGCGGTGGAGTTTGCCCGCACCGTCCCCATGAAAGAAATACGCGTCCATCATGTGTATATCCCTGATTGCGTGCGAGCCACATAAGGGCATTCATCGCTTTCTGAGAGGTTTCATAGCCAATGGAGGTACACTCATCCCCGTTGACAAAGCGCCCACGGAAAGTAAATCCGCTCATATCATTCGATGAAATAATCTTCGCGCCGTCTCCCGGGAATCGGATGCCCTTTCCATGCTTATCTGTTGGCGGCATTTTTTCCCCCGTAGCGTAGCAAATTTGTGTCTCTTCCTGCAAAAACTCTTGCTGAAAGAACGTCTGATAATCTTTTTGCAGATGTGTATCATTCCACAGTTCCGGACAGTCATCGCCATCCACAACAACGCGAAAACGTACCATGGCTTTCAGTAGGTCCCCCGCAACCACACTGAAGATGAGCGGTCTCGTCGCATCCTTGTCTGTCCACTTTTCGAGTAGTTTGCCTGCAGCATCTTGAAAAAGCACCTTTTTCGCAATCAGGTCATGAATCACATCATGACTGCTGATGTAGCGATAGACGGCCTGTACTTTCAAATTGCCCAATGCTGCCCATGCCTCAAGCTGTTCTTTGTAGAGCAGGTATGGGATGGTCTCCCCCTTCGGCGGTTTTTTTGCAAACTCGTAATAATCCCGTGAAATGTAGGAGAGATTATCATGCAGGGGGTGTGGTGACGGGCTTGATGTACGCGACGCCGAGTCTGGCGTACATGGAATGAGTGTCGGCTGCTGTTCCTTCGCAATCGCCTCCGCACGGATAAGTTCCCCATTTGCACTCAGCGTCATCTCTATCTGTGCATTCTGAACAATATGTCCAACAGGTGGAAGGAGGGCTTTCATCCCATCGATTCCATTCCTGCCGGCAAAGCGTTCATTCTCATCATACGTCTCTACCAGCTGCTCCATCCAGCTCATAAGCGTCCCTCCTCTCCTAGGAGTTCGTATTCCTCTGCGGCAAAGGTGACAGTATTCTTATCAAAGAGCTTGCTCTTGACCTTCCGAATATCTCTTACAAGCGTACACTGTTCAGGTCTTGGAAAACGAATCACCCCATTTTCCATCACCGGCTGCCAGAGACGGACTTGCAGCATACTGCCCCCCGTTTCATCGACATAGTTAAATCCGTGAAACATTGTGCCGAGCGGCATCTCGCCGCTGTCATCATAGTATCCTTTGCCCTCGCCATAACGCACAGGCTCAACATAGCCCTGACATTCCCGCGTACCGAGAAAGATGTCACGTCGTCCGCCGCGCTCTACCATACGCTTTGCAATATTGTGGTGCTTATGTTCATCCCTGTCCTCTGCAAGTTCCTTGCGGTGCAGATTGAACTCGAAATGCGCACGCACTTGATAGCAAACATCGCTCAGGTATTTATAGATGGAGAGATCATTTCCACCGCCACCGTACTTCATAGGCTTCACGCCGCGCGACTGTGTCGCAATTCGATTCATGACACGCACTTCATCCACCACCCAATAGAACGTAGGTTTCCAGTATATGCTTTCTGTAATCCCTTTGAGTGCCTGATAGGTTGGCACAGAGTAGGAGGAACGCTCTCCACCAATCTTCGTAATCGGATCGGTAAAAAGTGCCATTCTCCCATAGACTTGAAATTCAATCGAATTTCTCATGTATTCACCTCCCTAAATCATGCAGTATGCATTGCCCTGCTCCTCTGTCTGGATACCAAATGCATCATTATAGTATTCCTCCCGCAGAGCCATCACTCCGCTCTCCGTTCGCCAGATACCGCCGAGCTGGGCGAGTTTCTGGAGTTCATATGAAAACAAATTAACCATATGCTGCTGCGCCGCATTCATCTTTTTGCCAATCTTTTTCTTATCGAACTGCATATCATTGAATTCTACGATCAGCTCCTTTCCTCCTGCATAGGGAACAAGTACCGGCTCCGTATGCGAATCAATCACCGCGAAGGCGCGTCCCGCATCGCAAAATGCGTGCGTGAACCAGAGATCCGGCTGCGCTCCGTTCTCGGCTGCTTCCTGCAAGCCCGCCTCATTCGCCGAGAGCAGGTCAAATATGGTATTGCAATCCTTCATCGGGAAACGCATATCACGCGCCGTACGCCCTTTATAAAATCTGCGGAAATACTTCTCCATCGCCTGCGGTGTGAGAATTTCATCCGCCGATGTTTTATACAGCATATCGCTCGCGATCCTCTTTCCCTGTTGTATGTCCTTAAGATTGCTGAGATTTTCTTGTTCCAACGTAAAGAGCCGAACGATCCCGCGCTCCATCTCCCCATGGCGGTTGCAGCGTCCCGCCGCCTGTGCGATGGAGGAGAATCCGGCAAGAGCACGATAGACCACAGGAAAGGATACATCGACACCCGCCTCAATGAGCTGCGTGCTGATACAGATAAGCCGCTGCTCTGGATATTCATGTCGAGCATCAAGCTCCTCCCGCACAGTACGCAGAACCTCCTTGCGGTGGGCAGGACACATCTTCGTACTGAGATGCACAACATGAATATCTCGTTCCGAAATCTGCACGAGTTCATAGACTTTCTCGTAGAGGTTGCGCGCCTGTTCCGTGAGGTTTACGATGCAAAGGATATCACCGATCTCCTCCGCACTATGCACGATTTCGCCGACAATTTCATTAATGGAAACGCCGCCATCCTTGCAGATATTCTCAATCTGCACTCTTCGAAAGCCCTCAAACACCTCTGCTAAATCACTCGTGAGATCCGCATTTTCCCTCATCTCAATCGGAACATCCAACTGTTCCAGCGGTGGTTGAGTCGCCGTGCAAAGAAGCACGGTAACACGGCACAAATCTTTAAGAAAGTTCATCACTGCGTTGAAGAGATAAGTACAGCGAATAGGAAGCGTCTGAATCTCATCAAAAATAATGATGCTGTCCTCCAACGCATGCAGCCTGCGCAAGGGGCTGTTGCCGCCCGCAAACAGAGTGTTCAGAAACTGCACCTGCGTCGTAAAGATGACCGGAACATCCCATCGCTCCGTAAGGATGCGCCGAAAGTCCATACTCTCCGTATCTTCCCCACCGTCCTCCGTGATGACATTGGAGTGATGTTCCAGAATTGCCTCATCCATGTGGAAAATATCACGAATCTCCTTGACATTCTGATCGATGATCGAGGTATAAGGAATGACAACAACAATTCTTTTTTTATTGTATTTCTGCGCATGACGCAGGGCAAACCGCATACTTGCAAGAGTCTTACCACCGCCCGTTGGAACACATAACCTGAAAATCCCAGGGGGCTTGTCACCTGATTCGAGGCAGTCATCGCTGATCTTTTGACGCAGTCGAGCAATTTTCTCTGCCTTTGGCTCTGGCGGAATGGAAAATCCGGTAAGTTTTTGCTCCAACTTATCAGAGAAGTCCGCCCAGATCTCGGCTGTGTCCCATTCGTCTGTCAACGGTTTTTCCAGTTCGAACTCCGCACTATCCAACCGATCAGCATCAACGAGCATGCTGAGCAACAGCTTATGCACCATGCCCCAGTAAAAATGATACTTCTCCCCCCTCTCCGGATCAAGCGCCGTAATCTTTGCATCAAGTACAGTAAATTCATGGACAGCATGCTCAAAAAGCAAATCAAGCTCTGACTCCAAGATGACTGTATCATAATAATAGGAAAGATCGACATTCGGCACATCTATTTTCTCCATGCGCCGTAGGAAATCAGACGTTCCATCTTCACTAAGATAGTTCATCAGCCCTACATGGTGTGAAAAGATGACAAGCGCTGCCATCTGCACTACAAGGCATTCATCCTCACCTAACCGTCCATATTTCTTCATGAGCAACTGTCCACCGGCCGACGAGTGGTCAACATCCCCTTTACGGCTGTAATCCCCCGGATGTTTGCGGCAATAGTCAAGATAGTCAGCGAACTCTTTCGTACACTTGCCGAGATCATGCAGCACGCCGATCAGCCGTGCAGTCGCCGATAAACCGATTCCCGCAGCAGATGCCGCCATCAGATCCCCCACGCGCAGGAGATGGGCACGCATGGTCTGCTTCGCTGATCCATCGCGTCGGATATGAGCAAGATACTGTTTCATCTCTATCACACTCCGTCTATATATTTCTACATATCTTCTAAATTTCCTGTCTATTTATTTCATTTTCGTCTAACATTTGTAAAAAATAACTCCCTAATATCCGATTGAAATAGGGAGCAATGCAGTCACCCATCATGCCGTCATAGTCCTGTGCCGTCACCTGAATATGCGGCGAACGCATGCTGACAGAGTTCACGGATCTTATCAAGGTTTGCTGTGTCGAGTAAGTATTTCATGTGTACTATTCCTTTCAACAAAACAAATAGACAGGAGCTGTTGCACGAAGTCTCTAGCTTCATGGACAACCCCTGTCTTTATGTCAGATATATCGCTGCAAGCGCCCCTTATTCATTTACGCATCAAGCGCCTTGCGCATATCGGCAATCAACTGAATGCCTCCGTCGATGTTGCCATCGATGATCTGTTTCACTACGGCACTGCCGACGATGACACCGTCCGCCTGTTTTCCTGCGCGTGCCGCCGCCTCGGGTGTGCCGATGCCGAAGCCGATGGCGAGCGGTACGTCCGTATAGCGGCGTGCCGCCTTGCAGACAGCGCCGATGATGGAATAGTCGATCTCCTTGACCCCCGTGACGCCATAGTTCGAGATGCAGTAGATAAAGCCGCGTGCATCTTTGCACGTCTCCGCCATGCGCTCCTCGGTTGTGCCGGGCGTGATGAACTCGGTCAGGGTAAAGTCATGCGCGGCGCATATACGGCGCATGTCCTCGGACTCCTCGTGGGGCACGTCAGGGAAGATCACGCCGTCCATGCCCGCTGCCTTGAAATCCGTGACAAACTTCTCAAACCCGTAGTGGTTCACCATATTGATGTAGCCCATGCCGATGAGCGGGATCTCCGAGTGCCTGCGGATCTCCTTGACGACCTCAAGAGCCTTTGCCATCGTCATGCCGTTCTTGAGCGCAATAACACTCGCCTCTTGAATGACGGGTCCATCCGCCATTGGATCGGAGAACGGAAGTCCGAGTTCGATCACGTCTGCACCCGCCTCCTCAGCACGGCGCACGATGTCCACGGTCGCCTCCGCACTCGGGCAGCCTGCCGTCACATAGATATAAAGACCCGTACGCCCCTCAGCGCGAAGCTTCGCGAGTTTTTCATCCAACCGCTTGCTCATTCGATCTCCTCCCCCAGTTCCTTTGCGACCATCTGCACGTCCTTATCGCCACGCCCCGAGAGACAGACGACGACATTCTCGCCCGCCTTCGTCTCGGGCATGAGTTTTTCGAGATAGGCAAGCGCGTGTGAGCTCTCGAGCGCGGGGATGATGCCCTCGATGCGCGAGAGACGCTGAAATGCCGCGAGGGCTTCCTGATCGGTCACGGAAACGTAGGTAACGATGCCCTTGTCCTTGAAATAGGAATGCTCGGGGCCGACCCCCGGGTAGTCCAGTCCCGCCGAGATACTGTACGCCTCGACGACCTGTCCGTCCTGATCCTGAAGGAGATAGCTGTATGCACCGTGGAGAATGCCGGGCGTGCCCGCGCCGCTGAGGGTCTTGGCGTTGTCCCCGTCTGCGTCGCCGCGTCCGCCGCCCTCGACGCAGAACTTCTTGACAGCTGCGTCATCGCGGAAGTCGTAGAACGTCCCGATGGCATTACTGCCGCCGCCGATACACGCGACGAGATAGTCTGGCTTTGCGCCGAACCGCTCCTTTGCCTGTGCGCGGATCTCCTCACCGATGACCTTCTGGAAGTCGCGCACCATCTCCGGATAGGGATGCGGGCCGACCGCCGAACCAATGACATAGTAAGTGTCCGTGATATTCGTCGCCCAGTAGCGGATCGCCTCACTCGTCGCATCCTTGAGCGTCCCCGTACCGCTTGATACGGGGATGACCGTCGCCCCGAGCAAACGCATACGAAACACGTTGAGCCGCTGACGCTCGACATCAACCGCTCCCATGAACACATGACACTCCATGCCGAAGAGAGCCGCGACCGTCGCCGTCGCGACACCGTGCTGACCTGCGCCCGTCTCTGCGACAATACGCTTCTTGCCCATGCGCTTTGCAAGCAGCGCCTGTCCGAGTGCGTTGTTGATCTTGTGCGCGCCCGTATGCAGAAGGTCTTCGCGTTTCAGATAGATATTCGCCTTGCCGTAGTGCTTCGTCAGCCGCTCGGCAAAGTAGAGATTCGTCGGACGCCCTGCATAGTCACGGAGATAACCGCGAAACTCCGTGAGGAACTCCTCATCCGCACGGTATTTCAGATATGCCTCTTCCAACTCGTTCAGTGCGGGCATCGCGATCTCGGGCACATACTGCCCGCCGTAGTCGCCGAATCTTCCCTTCTTGCTCATATATCATTGCTCCTTTATTCCAACTTCGGATAGCTCTCTCGCAAATGCACCGATATCGGCAGCACGCACAAGCCCCTCGCCGACGAGCACGCCCTTACAGCCTGCCCTGTGCACACGCATCGCATCATCGCAAGTGAAAACGCCGCTCTCGCTGATAATCGTACGACTCATATCTGCATACGGCAGGAGGTCAAGCGTCGTCTGGACGCTCGTCTCAAAGGTCACGAGATTGCGGTTGTTGATGCCGATGAACTCCGCCGGCGTCTGCTGCGCAATCTCAAGATCGGCGCGGTCATGCACCTCGACGAGGGCATCCATCCCGAGGCTCCATGTGAGGTAGAGCAGCTCTTTCAGCTCCTCGGGCATCAGGATGCGTACGATCAGCAGCACCGCGTCCGCACCGAGGGCACGCGCCTCGTAGACCTGATACGGGTCGATGATGAAGTCCTTGCGCAGGAGCGGCGTATCCACACGCGCACGCACCGCTGCAAAGTCCTCATTGCTCCCGAGGAAGTGCGGATCGGTATGCACGGAGAGCACCGCTGCGCCCGCTGCCGTGTAAATATCGGCAAGTTCCGTGACGCTATGCGCGGTCGTCAGCCGCCCCTTTGCAGGCGACTGGAGCTTGCACTCCGCAATCAGTCCCCAACCCCGCCATCGGAAGTGCTCCGCCATGCGAAACGTACCGCATGGAAGATCTGCTTTCAGGTCATCGAGCGGGCGGCTTTTCTTCGCCTCTGCCACGATTGCGCGCTTCTTTTCTACGATTTCAGCTAATATATCGCGCACACTGCACCTCCTTTGAGCTTCTATGATTGACGTATGTTCCCCATTCTAGTGGAGGAGAGAGAATTTGTCAATCTTAGGGAATCACACGCCACTCGTGCGGCATCCATAAACACACGGATTTTATCCTCGGACTTCTCCCCATCCTCCTCAAGCCCGCCCGACACATCGACGCCAAACGGATGAAAGATCGCAGCTGCTTCGCTGACATTCTCCGCCGTAATGCCGCCCGCGATCAGCACGGGTTTCGTCACACGCGCAATTTCCCGTGCCGCCTCCTGCCAGTGAAACGCCGTCCCCGTGCCGCCCGCCGCGCCCGCAACGTAACTGTCCACAAGAATCATCTCGGCGGGATAGGCGTTTGCCGCATCCGCATCGAAATCATCCCCGTAGCGATATGCCTTGATCACAGGATACTGCGATTCCTTCGCCATCTCCGCACTCTCATGCCCGTGCAGCTGCACGTAGTCCAGTCCAACGTACGCGGCAATTTCATTGACCTCATCCATCGGCGCATCCACAAAGACACCGACGCTCTTTACGCGGCGCAGCGTGCGCACAATCTCCCACGCCGCCTCGGGCGCGACATAGCGCCGACTGTTTTTCGCGAAGATAAAGCCGACGTAGTCCGCACCCGCCTCCTCTGCCGCACGCGCCGCCGTGATCGTCCTCATCCCGCACATCTTTACGCGCATCCGATCCCTCCGTTCATATTTGTTCATCTTAGATGTGTGCCCGTATTTTGTCAAATAAAAAGAATCTGTACCCGTCAGAATACAGATTCTCTCTCCGTTATTGTGCCTCCACCCAATCCGCTAGTGCATCCATCGCCATCTCCTTCGAGATGATGCCGTGTGCGTTCCAGATCATCGCATCCACCACATCCATACGCCCCGTACGCACCGCTGGCACGCTCTCCCAGAGTGGATCACGCTGCATTGTCTCGAACCGCTTGCGCGCGACGGCACTGTTCTGACGGCTGCTCGGACCAAACCCCGCATTGATGAGCAGATAGTCCGTGTCGAGTTCGGGCAGCAGTTCAAGCGAGATCGCGTTGTTCGCATCGTTCCCGTCGATGTCCACCACCATCTGCGGCGGGCGCAGGTTGAGCAGCTCGTACATGAATCGATTGATGTCGTTCGTCGCATAGGGATAGAGGCGCACCTCCTTATTCATGATGCGCATCCTGATGCTGCGACTTGAAACCGCGCACATTCCACGCACTCGACACGCCCGAGAGAGTCTGATTGCTGACCGACGGATCATTTGCGAGAAGGTCAGCAAGCAACGATACCTGCGTATTCTTGATCTGCGCCTCTGTATAACCAACGATGTTGAATGGCACATCGAGTGCCTTCTTCTCTCCAAGTGCGCCGAGCGTCACCGTATTGGACACCTGCCCGCCCGCATAGACGGCGGGATTCTCTGCCAGTGTCTCGACCGGCTACGAGACGGGACGCTGCCCTACGACCTCGACGGTGTCGAGATCATAGGAGTCCATCGCCGTATCCTCCGCCGCGAACGCCGTCATCGGCAGTGCTGTGACAGCCGCAGGTGTAAGGGCGATCCCGATACGGTTCTTCAACTTTTTCAATTCGTACTTCACTTGAAAACCTCCATTTCATCCCTCATCCAAAAGTCTTTGTGTTCTCTTATGAGAACGAGAACGAACGGTTTACGCGGCACGCGACCGGCTCATCGTAGATGTTGCGTGCCGGCTCAAAGCTGTAGGTATACGCCGCCGTAATCGCCGCCTGATCGAGCTCTGCATGCCCCGAGGAGCTTGTAACATCGACGCTCTGTACACCGCCGTTTGCCCCGACCACGATGGCAAGCCCGACCGTCCCCGTGATCCCCTTACGCTCGAGCTCCTTCGGATAGGCGGGCGCAGAACCCGAGAGGAGCTTCGGAGGAACGCTCGGACGCTGCGCCGCTGCAGCATCGCGTCCTGTACTCTCACCGCCGCCCGTACGTTCCGAGGGCGCAGCACTTGGCTTCTCACTCTTTCCCTCGGAGGTACTCGGTGCGGTGTTCGGATTCGTCGTCTTCGGTGTCTCCTTCGGCTGCTCCTGCTGCTCTGTCTGCTCTTTCTTCGGCGGCTCGAGCGGGATATCATCGATGCTCGGCATCGGCGCAGCCGCCTCTGCGGCAGGCTCGGGGGCACTCTCCGGCGCGGATGCATCATAGATTACAACATCGATTGGACGCTTCTCCGTCTCCGTCGCCATCGAGAAAAGCCCCATCGCTGCGGCCACCGCTATGATGCAGAAATGAATCCCGAACGATGCCCCCCACGACAGATACTTTTCCTTCACCGTAACATCCAAATTTTCACCCCCATAAACATCATATATCTACAATGATAACTCCTATCATTTTTTAGCTTTCACATAATAACATAAAGCAATGACTTTGACTAGAGGGAAACAAAAAAAGGTGGACGACTGCACGAGATTCATCTCCGAATCCGTACATCGTCCACCTTTATGTCTTTGCTCAGTTCAGTACAATCTTGCTGTAGTCTGCCGTGCAGAGCAGATAGTTGTCAATCACCTTGAGGAGCGTCAGACGATTTTTCTTGATGTGTTCGTCCTTGTCCATCACCATGACCGCATCAAAGAATGCGTCGATTGCCCGCGCAAGCTCCTGCTCTGCCGGAAGCGTATCCGTCCCCTCGGTGCGTGCCGCGACTGCACGTTCGTATGCAGCGTGGAGCGCTCCCTCCTCCTGCGCCGCAAAGAGCGTCGGATTGGCAATCCCGGTCTCTGTCATGCGCGCGATATTGCCGACGCGGACGAAGGACTGCACGAGCGCATCCGCTCCGTCCGACGCAAGCAAGCGCTCCACATAGGCGGCACGCACGGGCACGTCTGCAACGAAGTCCACATCCGTGAGCACCGCCTCCTGCACATCGTAGCGCACGCCGCGCTCCGTGAGCACGTTCTTGAGGCGCAGACGGATAAAGTCGGCAACGTCCACCTGCATCTTGTCCCGTGCTTCCTCGTCCAAGGCGTAAAGGTCACACGCCTCATCGACGAGATCGGAGAGCAGGAGGCTGCTCTCGTGCTCAATGAGCATGAGCACAAGCCCAAGCGCCTGACGGCGCAGGGCAAAGGGGTCCTGCGAACCCGTCGGAATCTTGCCGCGGCTGAACGTACCGACAATGTTGTCGATCTTGTCGGCTACACTGAGCGCAAAGCCGAGTGCCGACTGCGGCAGTTCGTCGCCCGCAAAGCGCGGCATATACTGCTCGTCGATGGCACGCGCAACCTCCGGCTTCTCGCCGTCAAGCAGTGCGTACTCACGCCCCATAATGCCCTGCAGCTCCGTGAACTCCGTCACCATGCCCGTCACGAGATCGGCTTTTGACAGCTCCGCTGCGCGGCGTGCATCCTCCGCCATCACCTCATACGCAGCATCATCCGGTGCAAGATCCTCGACGACCGCCGTGACCAGCCCCATCAGACGCTCCGTCTTTTCGTACATCGAGCCGAGCCCCTGCTGGAATACCACGGTTTTGAGCTTCTCACGGTGCTCCGCAAGCGGCTTCTTGCGATCCTCGTCAAAGAAGAATTGTGCATCGGCAAGGCGTGCCCGCAGGACGCGTTCGTTGCCGTGCGCGACTACATCCAGATGCTCTCTGCCGCCGTTGCGCACCGTAATAAAAACAGGAAGAAGACTGCCGTCCGCCGCCTTCACTGGGAAGTACCGCTGATGGTCGCGCATGGGCGTGATGACCGTCTCGGCGGGCAGCGCGAGATATTTCTCCTCGAATGCGCCGCTGAGCGCGGTCGGGTACTCGACAAGATAAAGGACTTCCTCAAGGAGGTCGGGCGTGATCTCTGCCATACCGCCCGCAGCCTTCGCCGTCTCTGCAATCTGCTCCGTGATCATGGCACGCCGACGCTCTTGGTCAACGATAATATATGCCTTTTCACACGCCGCCTCATAGGCTGCGGGCGACGCGATGACAAAGTCCTGCGGGGCAAGCGTACGGTGTCCGCGTGACGTGTTCCCGCTCGTGACATTTGCAAGTGCAAAGGGCACGACATCCGTCCCGTAGAGCGCAACAATCCAACGAATCGGACGGATGAAGCGGAAGTCCAGATCACCCCAGCGCATGCTGTTCGGCAGGGGGATCGCACGGATGAGCTCGGGCAGGAGCTCTGTGAGGAGCTGCGCCGTCTCCGCGCCCTGCTCATGCACAGAGGCATAGACATAGCCGTCCCGCTGAATCAGTGCCGAGGGTTCAATCCCCTGCCCGCGCGCAAAGCCCGTACCGGCCTTTGTCGGATTTCCCTCCGCATCAAAGGCAATGGCGACGGAGGGGCCGCGCGTCTCGGTGCTGACATCCTCCTGCCGTTCGGCAAGCCCTGTCACAAGAAGCGCCGTGCGGCGCGGCGTACCAATCGTACGCAGGTTCTCGTAGGCGAGACGATGCTCCGCGAACATGTCCCCCGCGAGACGTTTCAGATCAGCGAGGAGGTGCGGCATGACGTGTGCGGGAACTTCCTCCGTCCCAATCTCAAGCAGCAGATCCTTACTCATGCCTTCCCCTCCTTCTTCAGCATCGGATAGCCGAGCGCCTCGCGCTGCGCGAGATACGCCTCCGCGCACAGACGCGCGAGCTTTCGGACGCGCCCGATGAACGCCGTGCGCTGTGAAACGCTGATCGCGCCGCGTGCATCGAGCAGGTTGAACGTATGCGAGCACTTCAGCACGTAGTCATGCGCGGGATGCACATGACCTGCGCCGATGACGCGCACCGCCTCCGCCTCGTATTTGTCAAAGAGGTCAAAGAGCAGCGCCTCATCCGAGAGGTCAAACGCATAGGTCGACTGCTCGAACTCATTCTGATGGAATACATCGCCGTAGGTCACATCGTCCGTCCACGCGATGTCATAGACGTTCTCCACGCCCTGAATATACATCGCAAGACGTTCCAGACCGTAGGTGATCTCGACAGAGACCGGCTTTACATCGTGGCTGCCGACCTGCTGGAAATACGTAAACTGCGTGATCTCCATGCCATCGAGCCAGACCTCCCAGCCGAGCCCCCACGCACCGAGCGTCGGCGACTCCCAGTTGTCCTCAACGAAGCGGATGTCATGCTCGGCGGCGCGAATGCCGAGCCGCGCAAGGCTCTCAAGATAGAGCTCTTGAATGTTGTCCGGCGAGGGCTTCATGATAACCTGGAACTGGTGGTGCTGATAGAGACGGTTCGGATTGTCCCCATAGCGTCCATCCGCAGGGCGGCGCGACGGCTCCACATAGGCAACGTTCCACGGCTCGGGCCCGAGTACGCGCAGGAACGTCCACGGGCTCATTGTCCCCGCACCCTTCTCCACGTCATAGGGCTGGGCGAGGATGCAGCCCTGCCCCGACCAGAACTCCTGCAATGCGAGGATGACCTCCTGGAATTTCATGAAAACAACTCCTTCATCAAAAAAACCGCGTCCCTATATAGAATACGCGGTTTTTGGAAAATGGCAAGTCCCTACTTAAAATTATCCTGCAAACTCTGTAAAATTCTGGACTGACGTGAGTTCACATCCTTGTTCCACTTGCCGTCATAGTTTGCCGATTCGTCAGCAGGCAAGAGCGCACACAGAATGATGAGAATGATGAAGAGCACCACAACGGTACCGATAATTTTACGCTGATAGGAGGCGCGTTTTTTCCGTACGCGTTCCAGCCCCCGCTCCATCTCCCTTTTCTTGCGTTCCCGTATCGATTCTGCAGGGCTTGGGGTTGTGCTTCCATATGGATTCTTTGGCATAACAGCATCCCCTCCTCTCTATTCTCAAGATTATGCTAAAACAAACTCTGCTCCTCGTATATCGGCTCTTTCATCTTTTGATAGCAATAGAGCGTTGCGAGCGTATCCGCAAGCGCTCCATGCGCCTGTGTCGTCCCCCAGTCATAGCGATAGTAGTCCGCGCACTCGGTCAGCTTCCACCAGCGATAGCCGCCGCGCCGCGCATCCGGAACCTTGCGCAGCTCTGAGAACGCGAGCATGACATCGTGACGATTCGGGTTCGTAATGCGAATCCCCGACTGGGCCAAAAGTCGAATGTCAAATTCGATGTTGTACCCGACCAACAGCGTATCCGGATCGTTGAACATGCGCTCCAATTCTGCTTGCTGCTCACGAATTGGCGAGCAGTTCGCCACCATTGCGGGGGAGATTCGATTAATCTTCTCCGCATCCGGCCACGCGCTCTTGCGTGCAGGCGCATACATCCCATCCACCACAGTCGCCCCGCTGCCATTCACGACGGCAAGGGTCAGTACTTCATCATCACTGCGAAAACCCGTTGTCTCGGTATCAAAGACCAGAATCTTTTCTAGCATTAAAGTCCTTCCTTTTCTAGTCATTTTCTCCTAGTTTTACATGGCTTTCGTTATAAATATTATATCGTATGCAAAATCATCTGTCAAGAAATCGCCCGCATCCCGCCTCTTTTATACGGAAAAATACGTTCAAATTCCTGTTGCAAAAGGTTCGGAATTAAGCTAGAATACTTCTATAAATATAGTTCTTATTTATAGATAGAAGCTATAAGTTGTATATATGATTCTATCGTTGAAAGGAGCATTTCATGAACGCTATCAAAATTCGTGACAATATTTACTGGGTCGGAGCGATCGACTGGTCCATGCGCAGTTTTCATGGCTACGACACCCAGCGCGGTTCCAGCTACAACGCCTATCTCATCCTCGATGACAAGATCACGCTCATTGACACGGTGAAACACGGCTTCGAGGAGGAAATGCTCTCACGCATCTCCTCCGTCATTGACCCGTCGAAAATCGACTACATCATCTCAAACCACGTCGAGCCGGATCACTCGTTCGGCGTTCCGCTCATCTCCTCCCTGGCCCCGAATGCAAAGGTCGTCACGAGTGCACCGAACGGGCTCAAGGGACTGCGTGCCTACTACGGGGAACTGCCCTATGAAACGGTCAAGGCGGGCGATACCCTCTCCATCGGCAAACGCACCCTCGCATTCGTTCCGACCCCGATGCTCCACTGGCCGGACAGCATGGTGACATACTGCCCCGAGGAAAAGATTCTCTTCTCGAACGATGCGTTCGGTCAACACCTCGCCTCCGGCAAACGCTACGACGATGAGAATGATCTTTCCGTCGTCATTGAGGAGGCAAAGAAGTACTACGCGAACATCCTCTTCCTCTATGGAAAACAGGCGCAGACGGCGCTTAAGGCACTGCATGGGCTTGACATTGAACTGATCGCTACGGGACATGGCATTATCTGGCGTTCACACATCCCCGAGATCATCGACCTCTACAACAAGTGGTCGCTCGGCGAGACCGAGGAGCGTGCCGTCATTGTCTTTGACAGCATGTGGCACTCCACGGAAAAGATGGCACACACGATTCTTGAGGCATTCATTGACAAGGGATTCTCCGTCGGCTACTACGACATCCAGAAGAACACGCACGCCGATATCATGACGGACGTACTCACGAGCCGCTACCTCGCCGTCGGCTCACCGACGCTGAACAATCAGATGCTCCCCACGATTGCGGGCTTCCTCTGCTATATGAAGGGCCTTGCTCCGATCGGCCGCAAGGCGTTCGCATTCGGCTCCTACGGCTGGGGCGGACAGAGCATCCAGCAGATCGAGGACGAGCTCAAGGCAGGCGGCTGCGAAATCATCATGGACAAGGTGCGTATGCTCTACGTCCCCTCTGCCGAACAGCTTGCAGGACTGCGCGACCAGATTCTCGCATTGTAAGACAGCATAGAAAATCCCGAAGGATTCACAAGTCCTTCGGGATTTTTCATGTAAAAATGCTTATTCCTCTGTAAAGTACTTCATCGACGTTTTCTTCCACTCTCTCTTGGTGTAGAGCATACGACGGTCATCAATGCCGGCGGCGGCAGCGAGTTCGGCGGCGATGTTCTCGCACTCCTCGCGGCTGTAGCCGTGGATCATCGTATAGAGGTTGTACGGCCAGTCATCTGTACGGTTGCGGTCATAGCAATGCGATACGCGTGCGTGCTCCGCCATGCGGCGTGCAACCTCATCTACGCGTTCGTCGGGCACGTTCCAAACACAGAGACAGTTCGCGGTAAATCCGACCTCGCGATGACGCAGAACGGCCCCCATCTTGCGGATCTTCTTCTCCTCACGCAGAACGGCGATACGTGCAAGGAGCTCCTCCTCGGTGATGCCGATCTCTGCGGCGAGTGCCTTGTACGGCTCTGGGACGAGAGGGAAGTCCCCCTGCAAGAGGCGGACAATCTTCCGGTCGAGTTCCCCGATCTCAATTTCTTCTGTCATATTGATACCTTCCCACGGCTATGCAAGCTTAAACTGCACGTTGATCTTATAGCGGTGATTTGCCTTGAGGCTCATCAGTCCCTCAACGCCCGGCAGCGCCGCAACCTCGGCGAGGATTTTCTCCTCTGCCGTACGCGACGGTGTGAGCAGTGTGAACCAGAGGTTGTAATCGCCCTCACGCTCATAGTTGTGCGTCGCCCCTACATAGCGGTTAACCGCCTGTGCCACATCTGCGAGATGGCCCTCGGCAACGCGCAGGGCAATCAGCGTACCGTGGTAGCCGAGCTGCTCCGAGTTGAAAAACGTTCCAATGCGGCGGAGATAGCCCTCGCGCTTCAGCTCGTTCAAACGACGGAGCACATGCTCCTCTGTCGTGTCGAGCATTTCGCCCAAACGCGAAAACGGCCGCGAACACAGAGGCAGATTTCCCTGCAGTATGTTCAGCAGCCGCTTGTCAAAATCCGTGAGTGAATTCACGATATCATCCCCCATAATACACAGGACAGCAGCAGCTTTCTGCCGATTGTGCATCTGCCTTGCTCAGGGGCAGATATTTGGTGCAGAAAGTGAACTGCATTCATTTCTTTCAGTCCCTATTCTACCAAATATTCCTTCATCACGTCAAGTAATTCACAGCGTCCTTCATTTTTCGGAGATGCGTAGGGAAGAATCGTGAGCTCGGGTACGCCGAGTGCCTTCTGCATCGCCGCGATCTGCGTGCG
The DNA here is from genome assembly GCA_905372865.1 of uncultured Centipeda sp. Taxonomy (GTDB): domain Bacteria; phylum Bacillota; class Negativicutes; order Selenomonadales; family Selenomonadaceae; genus Centipeda. The sequence goes on along the minus strand of CAJPQT010000013.1, from coordinate 14,210 downwards.
GCGCGCGTTCTTTCCGATCTTGTCCGCCTTTGTGGCGATGACGAGCACGGGGATATCATGCGCCACAAGCCAGTCGAACATACGGCGGTCGGATTCCATCGGCGTGTGACGAATATCGAGCAGGAGACAGACGAAGCGCAGTTCCTCGGCGTGCAAAAAGTATTCCTCGATAAACTTTGCCCAGACCTTTCTGCTCTCGCGTGAGGTCTTGGCATAGCCGTAGCCCGGCAGATCGACGAGATGAACGGAATGCCGCTCCTCTCCTCCATCGATCTTTAGAAGCAGTTCATAGAAATTGATGGTCTGCGTCTTTCCCGGCTTCGAGGAGACACGCGCAAGCTGGCGGATGCGCGTGAGGGAGTTGATGAGCGAGGATTTGCCGACGTTCGAGCGTCCGATAAAGGCAACAGCAGGACGCAGCTCCTCGGGGTATTGGTCGCGCCGCACGGCGGAAGCAAGATAGGTCGCCTTTGTGATGACGACAGGTTCAGACACGTCTGCACCTCCTAATTATACAGTGCGATCTTCAGCACCTCGTCCATGTGGGCGACGGGTACGAATTCAAGGGAGGAGCGCACTGCATCGGGGATGTCCTCGATGTCACGCGCGTTCTCCTGCGGCAGAACAATGGTCTTGACCCCCTCGCGATAGGCCGCAAGGGTCTTTTCCTTGAGCCCGCCGATGGGCAGGACATTCCCGCGCAGGGTAATCTCCCCGGTCATGGCGACATCGGAGCGCACCTTGCGCCCCGTGAGTGCGGAGATCATCGCCGTCGCCATGGTGATGCCCGCCGATGGCCCGTCCTTCGGGATCGCGCCCTCGGGCAGGTGGATGTGGATGTCATCCTTTTCATAAAAGTCCTCGGCGAGATGGAGCACGCCCGCACGGCTGCGCACGTAGGAGAGTGCCGCCTGCGCGGACTCCTGCATGACCTCTCCGAGCTGTCCCGTGAGGATGAGCTTGCCCTTGCCGCGCAGGATATTGACCTCGGTGCGCAGCACATCACCGCCGACCTCCGTCCATGCAAGCCCCGTGACTACGCCGACAAGCGGCTTCTTCTCCTGCTTGGCTGCATGATACTTCGGGCGCTCAAGGAAGTCCGCAAGATTCGCCTTCGTCACGGCGATGGGCGGCTTCTCATCCGCGACAATGCGGCGCGCCGCCTTGCGGCAAAGCTGCCCGATGACGCGTTCGAGTTCACGCACGCCCGCCTCGCGCGTATAGGAGCGGATAATCTCAGGCCAGACCCCCGCACGGATGCGGATGTCCTTCGCCTTCAGTCCGTTCTGCGTGCGCTGGCGCGGCAGGAGATGACGGCGTGCAATCTCGATTTTCTCGAGTTCGGTGTAGCTTGAGAGGTTCAGGATCTCCATGCGGTCACGCAGAGGTGCAGGAATCTTCGCGGGATTGTTCGCCGTTACGATCCAGAAGACGCGCGAGAGGTCAAACGGCAGCTCGATAAAGTGATCGCTGAACGTGCAGTTCTGCGCGGGATCGAGCACCTCGAGGAGGGCCGCCGACGGATCGCCGTGGAAGTCCATTGCGATCTTATCGACCTCATCCAGCAAAAATACGGGGTTCTTCGTCCCCGCGCGGCGGATGCCCTCGATGATGCGCCCCGGCATCGCCCCAACATAGGTGCGGCGGTGTCCCCGAATCTCCGCCTCGTCGCGGATGCCGCCGAGCGAGATGCGGATGAACTTGCGCCCCATTGCACGCGCAATCGATGCGCCGAGCGAGGTCTTGCCGACACCGGGTGCACCGACAAGACAGAGGATGGGTGCGCTCTGCTCGGGGGCAAGGCGCCGCACGGCGAGGTAGTCGAGGATACGCTCCTTGATCTTCGAGAGCCCATAGTGGTCACGCTCAAGCACTGCCTGCGCCTCTGCCATATCAACGTGCTCCTCCGTCGTCTCGTTCCACGGAAGCTCGATGAGTGTATCGAGATAGTTGCGGATAACGCCGACCTCCGCACTCATTGCATGGCTCATGTCAAGGCGGTGAATCTCACGCTCGATGATCTCGCGTACGACATCGGGGAACTCCTTTGCCGCCAGTGCCTCCCGATAGCGGTCAACCTCGGCTGCCTTGTCCGCATCGTCGCCGAGCTCCTTGCGGATTGCCTTGATCTGCTCGCGCAGGTAGAAGTCACGCTGCACCTTATCCATCTGCTTGCGAACACGGCGGTTGATCTCGCTCTCGATGCCCATGATGTCGAGTTCATGCACAAGCGCCTGATAGAGACGTTCGAGGCGTGCGCGTACGTCAATGGCTGCAAGAAGTTCCTGCCGCACCTCATGCTTGAGGCTCAGATGGCTCGCAATGATATCCGCCAAGCGGCCCATATCCTCCATGATGGAGATGGAGACGAGCGCCTCGGGGGGGATCTTATGTGAGAGCTTCACCCATTCCTCGAACTTGCTCGTAACTCCGTGGACGAGGGCCTCCATATCCTTGGTCTGCGGTTCATCCTCCGGCTCGTCAACGGTATGTACATCGGCCTCGGCATAGCTGTCACCCTCACGAATGTCAAGGATCCTTGCTCGCTTCTGCCCATCGACGAGAATGCGCAGAACACCCTCTGGCATGCGCAGAAACTGACGGATCTCCGCGACGGCCCCGACCTCATAGAGGTCGTCCGCCGTCGGATCGTCAAGCTCTGGGTCTCGCTGCGCCACGACGAGGATTCGGTTGTCACCTGCAATCGCACGCTCAATCGCGGCAACCGAGCGGTCCCGTCCGACGTCGAGATTGACCATCATGTGCGGATAGACCACCAGGCCACGCAGCGGAAGCAGTGGAAGTGTTTCTTTCTCGGACATCGTAATTCCTTCCGTCTATGTCAAGGGAATGCCTTCCCGTAATGAAAAAAGGAGCGCCGCCGTGCAGAGCTCCTTTCGTAAAGTATCGTGTTAGTTTGCCGCTGCCATCTTCTGTGCACCGGCACCGTCAATCGTCAGGATGGGATCGCTGTGGTTTGCGATGACATCCTTCGTGACCTGACACGCTGTCACGCCTTGGATCGAAGGCACCTCATACATGACGTTGCGCATAATGCCCTCGATGATGGAGCGCAGTCCACGCGCGCCCGTCTTGTGTGTGAGTGCTTCCTTCGCGATGAGGTGAAGTGCCTCATCCTCGAATGTGAGCCGTACCCCGTCGAGCTCCAACAGCTTCTGGAACTGCTTGACGAGTGCATTCTTCGGCTCGGTCAGGATCTGCACGAGCGCATTCTCGTCGAGCGAGTTGAGCGTCACAACAACGGGCAGTCGGCCGATGAATTCCGGAATGAGCCCGTTCTTCATCAGATCCTCGGGGATCACCTTTCTGAGCGACTCACCGACAGAGACACGCTTCTTTGAGCGCACCTGCGCACCGAAGCCCATCTGCTTTCTGCCGAGACGCGACTCGATGATCTCCTCAATCCCGTCGAATGCACCGCCGCAGATGAAGAGGATGTTCGTCGTATCGATCTGCAGCAGTTCCTGCTGCGGATGCTTGCGTCCGCCCTGCGGCGGCACGGATGCCATCGTTCCCTCGAGGATCTTGAGCAGCGCCTGCTGAACCCCCTCGCCCGAGACATCGCGCGTGATGGAGGGGTTCTCCGACTTGCGTGCGATCTTGTCGATCTCATCGATATAGATGATGCCGCGCTGCGCCTTCTCGATGTCGTAGTCTGCTGCCTGAATCAGCTTCAGCAGGATGTTCTCGACATCCTCACCGACGTAGCCCGCCTCCGTGAGGGAGGTGGCATCGGCAATCGCGAACGGGACGTTCAGAATACGTGCAAGTGTCTGTGCGAGCAGCGTCTTGCCGCTGCCCGTGGGGCCAATCATGAGAATGTTGGACTTTTTCAGTTCGACATCCTCATTCTTTCCCTGCCCCATGTTGATGCGCTTGTAATGGTTGTAGACCGCAACGGACAGAGACTTCTTCGCCTCGTCCTGGCCGATCACATATTGATCGAGAATGTGACGAATTTCCTTCGGTTTCGGAACATCCTTGAGTCCGACTTCAGCGTCATCGCTGAATTCCTCTGCGATGATCTCATTGCAGAGCTCGATGCACTCATCACAGATATAGACACCGGGCCCTGCCACGAGTTTCCGCACCTGCTCCTGCGTCTTGCCGCAGAATGAGCATTTCAGCTGCCCCTTGTCTTCCTCTCCAAATTTCATCGCGTCACACCCCCTCAGTCTTTATCCTTTGCGGACGCAGTCTTGGGACGGGTAACAACCTCGTCGATGAGCCCGTATGCCTTGGCTTCCTCTGCCGACATGAAATTGTCGCGCTCCGTATCGACGTTGATCTTCTCGGGATCCTGCCCCGTATGACGCGCGAGGATGTTGTTGCCGACCTCACGCAGACGCAGGATCTCCTTCGCCTGAATCTGAATGTCGGTCGACTGTCCCTGCGCACCGCCGAGCGGCTGATGGATCATGATGCGGGCGTGCGGCAATGCGTAGCGTTTCCCCGCCGCACCTGCCGTCAGCAGGATGGAGCCCATGCTCGCCGCCTGCCCGATGCAGATCGTCGAAACATCGGGCTTGATGTACTGCATCGTGTCATAGATGGCAAGTCCTGCCGTCACAACACCGCCCGGACTGTTGATGTAAAGGTGGATATCCTTGTCGGGATCCTCGGACTCGAGGAAGAGCAGCTGCGCCACGACAACGTTTGCCACGCTGTCGTCAATCGGGCCACCCAGAAAGATGATGCGTTCCTTGAGCAGACGGGAGTATATGTCATAGGCACGCTCCCCGCGGCTCGAGTTCTCCACCACCATCGGTACATAATAACTCATAGTTCCTCCCCACAGGGGATGTCTTATGCCGTGATATTGTCCACAATGAACTGCGCCGTCTTCTTGCGCAGAACGGTTGCGGCAAGATCACTGACACGCCCCTGCTCCTTGATGATCTTCTGAACCTGCTTCGGCGTCGCACCGTAGGACAGTGCCATCGCGTAGACCTCCTGATCAAGATCTCTTCCCTCGACCTTGATGTCTTCTGCCTTCGCGACCTCCTCGAGCATGAGATCCGTGCGGACATTCTTCTCCGCCGTCTCACGGTACTCGTCGCGGATGCGTGCCATATCAAGCCCTGCGTACTGGAGATACTGCTCGAGACTCATTCCCTGCTGCTCAAGACGCATCGCCATCTCCTGAATCATCGCCGTGATGCGGTTCTCAACCATGACCGGAGGAATCTCCATCGTGCAGTTCTCCGTCGCCATGTCGATCGCCTTCGTGCGGCGGTCGGTCTCAGCCTGACGCTCCGCGCTCGCCTGAAGGTTCTTGCGGATGTCCTCACGCAGCTCCGCGAGCGTCTCGAACTTGCTCGCCTTCTTCGCGAACGCGTCGTTCAGCTCGGGCAGCTCACGCGATTTGATGCTGCGCACCGTGCACTTGAACACGGCGGGTTTGCCCTTGAGGTTCTCTGCGTGATACTCCTCGGGGAACGTAACGTTGACCTCATGCTCCTCGCCGATCTTCGCACCGATGAGCTGATCCTCGAAGCCGGGGATGAAGCTGCCCGAACCGATCTGGAGCGGGTAGTCCTCGCCCTTTCCGCCCTCGAACGCCGCGCCGTCCACAAAGCCCTCGAAATCAAGTGTGATGAAATCGTCCTTCTTAACAGCGGCATCTGCCGGTGCATCTACGAGGGTTCCCTGATGCTGACGCATGCCCTCAATCTGACGATCGATGTCCTCCTCGGACACCGTAACCTCCGGCTTCTCCACCTTCAGGCCCTTGTAGTCGCCGAGCGTGACCTCGGGGCGCTGCGTGAACTTCGCCGTAAAGACGACATCCTTGCCCTCTTCGAGCGTAACAATATCAATCTCGGGGCGCGTGACAGGCTCCATATCCTGCTCCGTCAAAGCGTCCTCGAAGGCCTTCTGGGCAACGCTCTCGAATGCCTCCTGCAGGATCGCATCCTTGCCGACAAAATTCTCGACGATCTTACGGGGTGCCTTGCCCTTGCGGAAACCGGGAATGTTCACGCGCCCCGCGATGCGCTTTGCAGCGCCGTCTGTTGCCTTTTCAAGCTTCGCCTGCTCAACTTCAATCGTCAGAGTGACCTCGCGGTTTTCACCATGCTCTGCCGTAACCTTCATTGTATGAAACAACCTCCTGCTTTTTTCCTATGGAAGCGCGCCAAATGCAGCTTCCCGATCGACAGACACGCAAAGAGCGCAACGTCCGCCATTGTCCTTGTATCGTATCACAAAAATTATAAAATGACAAGCCGCGTTATTTCAACAGCTCTGTCATGCGCGTCAGCGGCTCGGAGAGATCCATGTGGCCCGAGAGGGTTTCCACGGCGCTGCCGTCGATTAAGATAGATACCTTCTGCACTTCCGGAAAATCCGTCAGCGTGTTCACGATGGAGCCGATGAGCATTTCCTCGCCCGTCGAGCCGCCGCTGAAATTCGTCTGCAGCTCCTTGGAGAAGTCCACCGTGGCAATGCCGTCCTTCACCACAATGCTGCGCAGCTTTGCCTTCTTCGGAAAGACATTCGTCTGCCCCTTCTCCTTCGTGCCCGTAAGGAGCGACTTCATTGCCGCCGTATACTTATCGTCCTTCTCCGTACTGACCGTGCGGCGGACAGCGACAAGCCCCGTACCATCGCTGCGTGGATAGTAGACATTCACCATGAGCTCCTTTGGCTCTGCCGCAGCAGACTTTTCCTGATCCTGCATCTGCTCTGTCTGCGCGGCGGGGGACGATGTCCCCTTCTGTTCATCCGAACAGCCGGCCGCAAGGGCGAGCACGGACACAGCTGCAAGCACAGCGAGCATGTATGACATTTTCTTGAATCGCACCAACATCTCTATTCTTCTCCTCCCTGTTCAAAATAGCGCTCAATGGCGCGGACAAGCGCCTGTGCCAGCCTCTTTTGATAGGCAGCATCCGCAAGCAGTGCCTCCTCCTCCGGATTCGAGAGAAATCCCAGCTCTACGAGGGCGGCGGGAATCTCCGTATGCCGCAGAACGTAGAACTTTGCGTATTTAATCCCGCGATTGTAAAGTCCGCCCGCCGCCGCAAGTTCCTCGTTGAGCAGGGCCGCAAAATGTTCATCCGCATCCGTCTTGGGGTAGTAGTACGTCTCCATGCCGTGTGCGTCGGGATTCGTAAACGAGTTGCAGTGCACAGAGAGGAAGAGTTCCGCTTCCGGATGTGCGCGGCTCACATCCACACGTGCCTGCAGCTCCCGCGGTGCCGAACTGCCCGCATGAGCAACATCCACGTCCTCGGTACGCGTCATGATGGCATAAGCCTCCGCCTCATGCAGAAGCTCCTCTGTGTACCGAGCCACAGCCAAGGCGACATCCTTCTCACGCACCCCCGTGTATCCGACCGCGCCCGAGTCGCTGCCTCCATGCCCCGGATCGATGACCACCGTGTGTCCGCGTGCGGCGCTGGGCTGCTCCTTCGCAGTGATGATGTCGATGACAAGATACTCCTTCACCTTCCCGTGGGCTTCTCCGGGTATGGTATGGACGCGATAGCTGTCCTCATGAAGGAGTGTCTCTGCAGCAGAGACCGTGAGAACCGCACCGTTCTTTCCTTCCTGCCGAACGGCGACTTGAGCCGCAAGCGTCCCGCTCGGTGCATATACGAGGGGGAATTTCTTATCGAACTTCACATCCTCAAGTGCAAGATGCAGTTCGCGCTGTGCATGCACCGAGGTTGTATAGGAAAGGCCCGCACGGTTCACGCCGATCTGAATCCGTACGGCGGCCCGCCCGTCGATCTCTATTTCATGGCTCTCAATGCTCATGAGCCGACACGACTTCGCCTCGGCCTTACTGCTCATGAAGAGCGTGCAAAAGCAGACAAAAAGCGCTGCCACTGCGAGCAACGTCCTTGTCCATACGTGTTGATTCCACCGTATCAATGCCAATAACACCTCCTTATTTGTTCAGCAACTCCAGCGCCTCCGCTTCGGCGGCCTCCGTGGCTGCTGCGTCGCGCTCCATGGAGATCGTCAGATAGTCTCCCTCGGAAACATCCGCAGGGAGAAACGACCTCGGAAAATTCACCTTTTCCATCGCATCGCCGAGCAGAAGCACGGCATATTTTCCTTCAAAACGGTCAAGATAAGCCGAAATCATTGTTTCTCCCCCCGTTCGGGTACAATCTTGTAGGTCTTTCCGTCACTCGTCACCGTGATCGTCCCGTTCTCTGCTGTCACATAGATCGGGATTTTCAGTGCGTGGTACTTTTTCATCGTCTCCTTGTGCGGATGTCCGTAGTCATTGTTCACCCCGCAGGAGATGAGTGCCGCCTCAGGCTGAACCGCACGCAGGAAATCCGCCGAGGAGGAGGTCTTGCTGCCGTGATGCCCCGCCTTCAGAATCGTGCTCTTCACGACGGCACTGTACGTCGCAAGAATCGCCTGCTCCTCCTTCTTCTCCGCATCGCCCGTGAGCATCATGGAGAAATTGCCGAAGACCAGCCGTCCAACCACGGACTCATTGTTCGGATCGTGCTTATAGCCCTTGACCGAGCCCTCCTTGACCAGCTCCGCCGAGGGGCCCAGCACATCGAACACGGCACCGCCGCCGAGATCGACGCGGTCGCCCGCGACGAGCCCCTTGCGCTCGATCTTCCTCTCCTTGAGCTTTTTCACATAACCGAGGTAGAGCTTCGAAGTCGAGGGCATCCCGTTGTCATAGACCATACCGACCGTATACTCGTCGAGCAGGACATCCATGCCGCCGATGTGATCGGCATGCGGATGCGTGAGGATGACTGTGTCAATTTTTTTGACATCCGCCTTTTTCAGCTCCGCACGCAGCTTGTCACGCTCGTCTACATCACTCGTATCGACGAGCACCGTCTTCTCCCCCGTCTGGATGAGAATGGAGTCACCCTGCCCAATATTGAGCACCTTGACCGTGATCTCCCCCTGCGCTGCGTGCCGGGACGCATCGGAGGCGGGTGCAGCCGTGCAGCCCGCAAAAAACTGTGCTGCGAGGAGCACCGCACCCGCAAGAACGGATGCAAGCCACCGTTTCATTTGCAAGACCCTCCCCGCACGTTACGAACGCAGTGCCAGATTGATGAGGAACGCGATGGACACGAGGTACATGATCCAGCTGATCTGCTTATGCTGCCCCGCAAAAAGCTTCATCACCGTATAGCTGATGAAACCGAACGCGAAGCCATTCGCAATGCTCGATGTAAGCGGCATCATAATGATCGTGAGAAATGCGGGCAGTGCATTCGTAAAGTCATTGAAATCAATCTTGCCAACCTCGGACATGAGCAGTGCTCCGACGAGGATGAGCGCAGGTGCCGTCGCAAATGCGGGCACAAGCCCGATCAGCGGTGTAAAAAGGAGAGCTGCGAGGAAGAGTACACCCGCCGCAATCGCCGTGAGCCCCGTGCGGCCGCCGGCGGCGATGCCCGCCGCACTCTCGATGTAGGACGTAACCGTAGACGTACCGAATACGGCGGACACCATCGTGCCGACCGCATCCGTCGTCAGCGCCTTGTCGATGTTCTCAATGCATCCGTCGGATTTGACCATCTTCGCCTTCGTCGTGAGGCCGATCAGCGTCCCCATGTTATCGAAGAGCTCCACCACCGTGAACGTGAAGATGATTGAGACAAGACCGTAGTTCCACGCACCCGCGAGATCGAGCTGACCAAACGTCGCCCCCATGTGCGGGAGCGATGTGCTGATAATATCGCCAAGTCCCTGCGGCGCAGGCGTCATACCGAGCAGCATCGCAAGAATCGTCGTGACGAAAATACCGATGAGGATCGATCCGTGCACATTGCGTGCCATGAGTGCCGCCGTAAAGAGCAGACCGAACAGCGAGAGCAACGTCGTCGGTGCAGTCACGTGACCGAGCGAAACATACGTCGCGGAGTTCTCGACAATCAGCCCCGTCCCCTTAAGCCCGATGAACGCAATGAAAAGTCCGATGCCGACGCTGATTGCGAGTTTCAGATCACGCGGCACGGCATTGATGATCGCCTGCCGAATCCCGCCGACCGTCAGAATGAGGAAGAGCACACCCGAGAAGAACACCGCGCCGAGCGCAACCGTCCAGTGCAGTCCGAGCACACCGCAGACGTAGTACGCAAAAAACGCATTGAGCCCCATGCCCGGCGCAAGCGCAACGGGATAGTTCGCGAATGCACCCATCGCAAGAGAGGCGAGTGCCGCAATCCAGATTGTCGAGGCAATCGCCGCATCCTTCGGAATTCCCGCATCGGCGAGAATGTTCGGATTGACGAAGAGAATGTATGCCATTGCGATAAAGGTCGTCAGCCCCGCAATGAGTTCCGTGCGGACGGACGAGCCCTTCTCCCGTATCTTGAAATACCGCTCGATAAAGGACGGCGGCGTGCCCTGCATCTCCATGTAAACATCTCCTTAAAAACAAAAAAAGCCCGATCAGGCTTAGAATAAAAATGGCGGAGTGGGAGAGATTCGAACTCTCGCAGCGGTTACCCACTCTAACGATTTAGCAAACCGTCCTCTTCAGCCTCTTGAGTACCACTCCATATTCACTTCTCGCGCGCGTTGCGACACAGGATATGTTAACAGAACATATCAAAGTTGTCAAGAAAAAAATGAAGGGACTGCCTTCCGCGCCCCTTCATCGTATTGCCCAGACGTAATCGTTCTCACGTCAATATTCCTGCCTCACTTATCCTTCTTCTCTCCTTTGAGCCATTCATCGAGAAGATTCTCACACAGACGGACATGGCGCTTGATGATCTCAAAGCTTTGCTCATCGACAACACCGGCACTGTCATGTTCCACCTGTTTCTCCCATTTGTAGACCGCTTCCAGTACACCGTGATAGCCGAGCTTTTGAATTTTTTCGGTCAGCTCATCATAGCTGAGGTAATCTTTTTCACCGCACAAAGCAACGTAAATATCCGACGTGAACAACTGCATCTCCAAATGAGACAAGCCTTTGACGGCTTCATACCAAGCACGCTGCTGCTCGACCGGAGCGTCATGCGGCGGGAAATATACAACGTGATCGGCATCATAGCGGGTTCCCATAAAATACCACCGATACTCCTCGTCTGGAATACCGAGAGGATTCCCCGGCTTCGGCTCTTTCTCCGCTGCCTTCTCCGTCTGGTCGGACTGAACCGATGAAAGCACCGACGCAAAGTCGCCCGCATTATGTTTCTTTACACCTTGCGTCTGATTCATCCGTCCAAGAACATCCGCTGGCGTTTGCTCGATTCTCATGATCCTCTTCCTTTCATTTTCATATAACAAGTTGTAGTTTCACTCTATTAAATATATCGTTTTTCACAAAAAAATAACCTTACAATTTTATACAGATTGAGTACTCTCTGCATGAGCCCCCCTATACAAGCACATCTTATACCAATCAGTAATAGAACATATAAAAAACTTATATAGAAAGTTACTTTTTCTACATTGTATATTATTCTTTCTGCAGATATAATATAATACCAGAAAGGAATGACTGAATGGAACTTGCACAATTAAAATACTTTCAAGTTATGGCGAACATCCGCCACTTTACGCGCGCAGCGCGGATGCTGGATGTGACCCAGCCCGCACTCAGCCGCTCGATGGCGAAGCTGGAAAAGGATCTGGAGGTCCCACTGTTCAAACGCAGCGAGGGCGAGATTGAACTGACGCCGGAGGGCGAACGTCTGCTGCGCCGTGTGGACCGCATTCTGCGCGAGGTCGACAACGCCCGCGAGGAGGCAAGCAGCGCACGCGCAGAGGTCTCGACCGAGTTCAAGCTCTCATTCATCCACTCGCTCGGCAGCTATGTCCTGCCGCATATCCTGCAGGACTTTCGCGCGTGCTTCCCCGACATCCGTATCCAGCTGAATCAACAAGACTCGTCCACATTGGCACAACAAGTTGCGGCAGGAGAGACGGATCTCTGTCTCTGCTCCACCATCCCGATAACGGAGTACAGTGCATGGGTTTACCTCTGGTCGGAAGAGCTCTTCGTGACCGTACCGCTCGGACATCCATTTGCCGACCGCAAGCGGATCAATCTGCGCGAGCTTGAGGAGGAGCCGCTGATTGCAATGAAGAACAGCTACAGTCTGCGCATCCTCGTCGATCAGTTCTTCGATCTCGCGGGCATCCATCCCGAGATCACGTTCGAGGGCGATGACGTATCGACGATCTCGGGTCTGGTCGCGGCAGGGCTCGGCGTGAGCCTCCTGCCGAAACTCGCAGGGGTTGAGCACCCGGAGCTGCGCTACATCCCCGTCTCGTTCCCGATCTGCAAGCGTGCGGTCGGTGTCGCGTGGAATACGCAGCGACAGTTGCCCCCTGCGGCGGTCTGCTTCCAGCAGTTTTTGATCCGTCGCTTCGACGATACCGAAGCAGGCTTGCCCACGAATTAAAATAACCCGTGAAGACTCTCCATCGGATCTTCACGGGTTATTGTCATGTTTGGACTATGCAGCAATATCTACATTCTTGCCGAGGTTCTGCACCGGATGGCTGGTCGCATACGCCTGCTTGACCTGCTGCATGAGCTCGTGCGTCACCTGTCCGCCGATCTGCTGTGCCTCACGGTTCGTGCGCTGGAATTTGCTCGTGCCGAGGCGCTTTGGATCCATGTTCTCCACGGACTGCTGTGCCGCGCGCGAGGTGCTCTGCGCCCCCTCCTGAGCGACACGGTTCTGCGTCTGATGGAACTGTCCCTTGCCGAGCTTCGTGCCGGTGCCGAAATTCGAGCCGCCGATGACGGACGCAACCTCCTGCATCTTCGCATGGGTCACCTGCCCGCCGATGCGCTGTGCCTCACGGTTCGCTCGCTGAAAGACGCTTGAACCGAAGCCGCCGCTTCTGAGTGCCGGTATTGCCATAATGGTTCCCTCCATTTCATCTCCATCCCATTTTCCCTTGGGATGTTATGACCACATTATAATAGATGAAGATACTTTATGCAAGCGTAAAATACCGCCGAAATCGTTCTTCGGCGGTATCTCATTATGATTTGTTTCCTTAGGATCCTGCCTTGAGACGACCGACGCGCACAATCTCGGATACCTGGACCTGATGTGTCTTGCCGTTCACATCGGCAATGACGCTCGGCTGACCGTCGGTGATGCTGACACCGATGATCTTGCCCTCGTAGCTCTGCGTCTTGACCTTTCCGTTAGCGTCCTTCATGGGTTTTCCGTCTTCGCCCTTGACTACGGTGTTCCACTGAACAGGCTGTCCGATCATACTGCTCAGCTGTCCGATGAGAACGGAGGAGTTGATGTTGTCGACGATCTTCGACACATTTTCGAGCCCCTTCGAGACATTCGTCATCTGCTCGAGTGCGGAGAACTGTGCGAGCTGCGAGAGATATTCGCTGTTGTCCTGCGGATCGAGCGGATCCTGATATTTCATCTGTGTGACGAGCAGCTGGAGAAAGGCATCCTTGCCGAGCGCGTCATTCTTCTTGTCCTTCGCTTTCGCCTGGTTCTGCGCTGCCTCGTAGTCCGACAGCTTCTGCACAACACCGCCGACGTTGATTGTATTCAGTGGATTTGAACTTGCCACGATATTTCCTCCTCAAACCGCTAGACGCGATAATCTACTCCATCCGTTCCGACAGAACCGTCGGGGGCCTCCTGCGTCGCTGCGGGGGTGAGCCCTTCGACCTCATCGAGATAGTCGTCAGCATCGCCGCGTGCGTAGACCTGCTGCGGTCCACTCTGTCGATTGCTCTGCTGCCATGCTTCCTGTCCCTGACCCTGCGGCATCTGACCGTCCGCAAGTCCTGCGTAGACACCGACACGGTCGATCTTGATGCCCTGATTGTTCAGTTCCTGTCGGAGCTGGACGAGGGAGTTCTCAATCACATTGCGTACCTGGGCGTTGTCGCTGTGGAAGGATGCCTGTACGGCACCGTTCGAGCCGACCGAGACACGCAGAGTGAGTTCCCCGAGGTGTTCGGGGCGCAGACGAATGACCATCTGCGTATCATTGAGCGTACGCAAGAGGCGCGCCTGCTCGACGATTTGACGCGGGATCTCATAGTCCGGCTGTGGACGCTGCGGCGCCTGTGCCGGCGTTGGAGTACTGACCTCCTGCATCGGTGCAGACCCTGTACTCGGCTGTGCTGCAACGGGCTGTGTGGGCTGCGGTGCCGTCTCCGTCGGCCGCGACGGAAGCTCGAAGGTCGCCGTCGATGCCGCGCGCGCACTCTGCTGCTCACCAGTCGGGAGCTGCTG
>CAJPQT010000012.1 GCA_905372865.1 uncultured Centipeda sp. | reverse complement strand
ATAAAGTCAGTGTTTTCAAGGTCTGTGGAACGTTTTTGATGTGCGAAGTTTGAGTTTATAAGAAAACCCGAGGGATTCCACACGTCGGATGCGACGAGTGGATTCTCCCTCGGGGTGAAGTTCTAAATAGGTCTGATAGAGGGGCACCGCCCCTCTTTTATTGTTTCATCAACATAAAGTTTAAGCAATATCTGCTCATCTAGGGTGTCAAAATCAAAACTTACGAAAATGCTCGTGAGACCAGTTCCGGTATAGCTTCTGTTTCATACAAATACGAAAAGAGTTCCTGCCGCAGCAGGAACTCCAGTGTGTCGTATGTAACTCAGCTCTCGATCAGCTTCAAGAGACCCGGCTGCTCGATGTGCCATTTATCCTTGTGCAGGGAGAAGAGCGCGGGCATATCGACAGTGAGTTTGTCGTAGCTCTTGCCGGCCTCGTATCGTGTGGCAAAGGTCTCTTTCATTCCCGCTTCATCATGCATCTTTTGATCGTAGGGGAACATGGGGCTCGGGATAACAGCGAAGTCATTCGGCTGGCCCGGAATGTCATACGCCCAGAACGTCGCCTCGTTGATATCCTCCACGGTCTCAAACTTCGGCATGGTCTTGCCGTTCTCCGTCGCGGAATGATCCGAGCAGATGAGGAGGTGCAGCGCATACTTGTCGATGAGCGGCTGACAGAGCTCCGCTCCTCGCTCGGGTGAGAAGGTCTCACGCAGTGCATGATAGTCGTCCAAGAGATCCTGCCAGATCGGCTTGCTCTCAAGCAGCGCATCGAGGTCGATCTCATCTTCCTCCGGCTCGGGTTCCGGCTCCGGCGCGGGAGCCGGTTCAGGTTCCGGCACAGGCACAGGTATTGGGGGTACTGCTGCAGGGCGCGCCTTCAGCTCATCTATGTCCGCAGCGAACTGCTTCACCTGTTCCTCGAGTGCCTGGATCCGAGCATCAAATCCCTGCACCTGTTCTTTGAGCCCGGCAACATGGAGCGCCGTTTGGCTGTCCTTTGCAACAGATGCCTGAATCTCCGTCGAAAGGCGTTCTGCCTCCGTACGCAGCCACGAGACATGCCCCTCGATGACATCAACGGTACCACCCGTCTGCCGCCATGCATAATGTGTCGCAACACCGGCAATCGCAACGCTCGCTACGACGAGGATGAAGGAGAGCAATGTCATCACATCCGCCATCACGGGGTGAATGAACCCCACCGCCTGTGCGGCACTTGCCGCTGCCTCAGTTTCCATCGATCATCAACCCTTTCCACTCCCTATTCTGTGATATATCCAAGCAAAATCACGCCAGACACATATCTTTATAAATTCTCTGCCTTATCCCTAAAATCCTGCTAAAGGACTGCTTCACATATGGAAAAAGAGCCGCCCCGCGCGAAGCGACTCTTTTCTTTGAAATCAGCTTACGACGTAACCGATCAGCATGCGCCGACGAGGGCTGCTCCGAGCTTCTTGCTGCCCTCGAGCCCATCATCATCCGGCTCGTTTTCGACAATGAAGGTATCTACGAGGTTGGCACCTGCATCCTTCGTGCGCTCAGACCATGTCTCCATCCACGCACCTGCGCCCCAGCCCCACGAACCGAAGAGCACGACCGGCTTGCCCGAGAGCTTGCCGCTGTCGACGGCTGCTGCGAAGAACGGCTCATACGAACCCTCCTCGAGCTCCTCAGCACCCATCGAGGGGCAGCCAAGCGCAAGCCCGTCATAGCCATCAATCTGATCCACGGAGAAGCTGTCCACCTCGAAGCATTCGACGTCGACGCCTGCTCCCTGCGCGCCCTCGACGACAGCCTCTGCCATCTTCTGCGTGTTGCCCGTGCCGGACCAGTACACAACTGCTACCTTTGCCATGTGAAATCCTCCTCATAGAATCCCGAGAGAACACGTCTCTCTTTACACTGCCTGCACCAACTCAGCAAGGGGGCTTCCAGCCTCCAGCCGCGTACAGAACTCCTGAGTACAGGCCGAGTACTGCTCAAAGAGCGCTCGTGCCTCAGCCTCGTTCGTGTAGACCTTCCAGTATCCGCTGTAGACAAAGTCCTGTCCCCGCCGTGTGATAAAGCCGCGCACGTCCTCCGGCGGATAGCCGAGAAAGAGCCCGATCTCGGGCGGGAGCGTTTTGCGCACGCGCATGCGCAGACGTAGGAATTCAAGGCGCTCCTCCATGCTCTCCGCAATTCGGTAGCCTGCCTCACACAGGATGTCCTGCGCCTGTGGCGCTTCGAGTGCACGTGCAACGAGCTCCGCACGATAGAAGAGCAGGAGAACGTACTCCTCTCCCTCCGCTACGCAGAACATCGAGATCCCCTTACAGGAGAAACACGGCTCATAGGCCGCGAGCAGTGCATCAAAATCCTGAAATCGGCTCTTTTGGAACGACAGCAGACTACCTGCCGTCAAACCCGCAAGCAGGGGTGCAGCATGATAGCCGAGCAAATGCTCAAAATCTGGACAACGCATGATAATATCCCCTCCGCGATGAGGCACAACAAGTATATCCCTGAAAATCATTTGGCTCTTCATTATATCGCAAACGATTCTCATTAGCAAGAGTTTTTCTCATGGAGGAGAATATTCTACTGTGGTCTGATTGTATTATAGCCGAGATTCTCCTCAGTGACAACAGAATCTTTTCTATTTATCAATAGCCGCATCTCATACGCGCTGTGTGGTTGAAAACATTGACAAAAGGCTGTGCGTGTGCTACGTTTAATCGGAATCTCAGCCAAAGGAAGGCTACCATATGATATACCTAAAAAAAATTGTCAAAACTTACGAGGGTGGCATTCACGCACTGCGCGGAATTGACCTCTCCATCAAGCGCGGAACAATCTACGGGATCATCGGTCTCTCGGGCGCAGGCAAGTCCACACTGATCCGCTGCATCAATATGCTTGAGCGTCCGACGAGCGGCGAGGTGCTCATAGACGGACGCGACCTGATGAAAATGAGTGAGAGCGCGCTGCGCGAGGAACGCCGTCACATCGGCATGATCTTTCAGCACTTCAATCTGCTGTCCTCCGCGACGGTCTACGAGAACGTCGCGTTCCCGCTGAAACTCGCAGGGAAATCGACGGGTGAGATCAAGCCGAAGGTCACGGAGCTGCTTGCCCTCGTGGGGCTCGCAGACAAGGCGGATGCCTACCCGAGCCATCTCTCGGGCGGTCAGAAGCAGCGCGTCGGCATCGCGCGCGCACTCGCGAGCGATCCAAAGGTGCTGCTCTGCGATGAGGCGACCTCGGCGCTTGACCCGCAGACGACGAAATCCATCCTCGCGCTCATCCGTGACATCAACCGCCGCATGGGGCTGACGGTCGTTGTCATCACGCACGAGATGCAGGTTATCAAGGATATCTGCGACCGTGTCGCCGTCATCGACGGCGGCATCATCGCCGAGGAGGGCGATGTAGTGGACGTGTTCACCGCGCCGCGCGAGCCGATCACGAAGGAGTTCATCAGCGTCCTGCTCTCGAACGAGCTGCCGACCGCATTTCGCGGCAACCCCATCACGAAAGAACCGTCCCCCGACAGTTATATGTTGCTGCGCCTCACGTTCCTCGGCGAGCGTGCGGACGATCCCGTGCTCGCGGATATGATCCGCCGCTTCCCCGATATCGAGGTCACAATGCTCTTCGGCACGCTCGATCAGATGAAGGATCTCCCGTTCGGCCGCATGATCATCGGCATACGCGGCGAGCGCAGAGAGATTGAGGCGGCGATCACCTATCTTTCCGCACAGCATTTGAAACAGGAGGTGATCGGCTATGTCCGCCGAAATGATGCCCCTGCTGACTAAGGCACTGGGTGAAACGATCTACATGGTCATTGTCAGCATGGCGATCTCAACCGCCATCGGCATTCCACTCGGCGTGCTGCTGCACGTCACGGGGCGGGAAGAAATTCTCGACGCACCGATGGTGAACCGTACGGTCGGTGCAGTCGTCAACGCCGTGCGCTCCATCCCATTCATCATCCTGATGGTGGCGATCATACCACTCACGCGCCTCATCGTAGGCTCCGCGATCGGTACGACGGCGGCGATGGTGCCGCTCGTCATCGCCTCCGTCCCGTTCATTGGACGGCAGGTGGAGACATCGCTGCGCGAGGTGCCGCACGGGCTCATAGAGGCGGCGCTCGCGATGGGTGCGACGCCGATGCAGATCATCACGCGCGTCCTGCTCCCCGAATCCATGCCCGGCATCGTGAGCCAGCTCACGACCGTCATCATCGCCCTCGTCGGCGAGTCGGCGATGGCAGGAGCCATCGGCGGCGGCGGCCTCGGCGATCTCGCCATCCGCTACGGTTATCAGAGGTTCCGCCCCGATATCATGATCGCGACCGTCGTCATTCTCATCGTTCTCGTCCAGCTCGTGCAGTTCATGGGCAACGCCCTTGCCGCACGACTGAATAAGAGATAACCGCATTGTTATCAAGGGGTATGATGCCCAAAGGCGAATCCTGGCGAAGCAAGTGTGCAAAGAGGGCGTTTCGCCCCCTGCGGATTTCTTTCGCTTAAGCAAAGCGCGTTTAAGAAGTCCGCAGCTATTGCGGCGCATAAACGCACAATCACTTGTGTAACGAGGCGTTCGCATGGGACATCATACGACGAACATCAAGGAGGTTCTTATGAAAAAACTACTCACCCTTGTCCTCGCTCTGAGCACGCTTGCTCTCATCGGCTGCGGCGGCGGCGCGGACAACAGCAGTGCAAAGTCGGAGAAGGTCATTAAAGTCGGTGCCTCTCCCGTGCCCCACGCCGAAATCCTCGAGATCGTAAAGCCCGAGCTCGAAAAGGACGGCATAAAGCTCGAGATCGTTGAGTTCAACGACTATGTGCAGCCAAACCTTGCGACGAACGACAAGGAGATCGACGCAAACTTCTTCCAGCATGAGCCGTATCTCAAGAACTTCGTCACCGAGCATCCCGAGCTGAAGCTCGCGAACGTCCTCGGTGTCCACGTCGAGCCGATGGGCATCTACTCACACAAGATCAAGAACATCAACGAGGTCAAGGACGGTGCACAGGTCTCCATTCCGAGCGACCCGACAAACGGCGGACGCGCTCTGCTCCTCCTCGAGCGTGCAGGCCTTCTGAAGCTGAAGGACGGTGTCGGTGCGGCCGCGACCGTACAGGATGTCGTGGACAATCCGAAGCATCTGAGCTTCAAGGAGATCGAGGCACCGCAGCTGCCGCGCACGCTTGATGATGTGGATATCTCCGTCATCAACACGAACTGGGCAATGCAGGCGGATCTCGTTCCGACGCGCGATGCACTCTTCATGGAGGATAAGACCTCCCCGTACGTCAACATCCTCGTTGTCCGTCAGGGCGATGAGAACCGCCCCGAGATTCAGGCGCTCATGAAGGCACTCCACTCCGAGGCGGTCAAGAACTTCATCAACGAGAAGTACAAGGGCGCGATCATCCCCGCATTCTGAGGATGTCCGCAACAACACACAGGAGAACCATGCGGTTCTCCTGTTTTTATTTGCATATACGCCGCTATATGATAAAATATCTCATTATGGACAAAATTCTCAGCAAACTCCGCGCCTTCAAGCGCCGTGAACGCATCTACGGCATACGCAACCCGCTCACCTATGACTTTCTGCATCACAACCTGCACCATCTCCACGTCCTGCTCTTCCACAGCGCCGACCAGCAGGACTTTACACGCGGGGCGATCCTGCGCCAGCTGCTCGTCTTCATGCTGCCCATCCTTCTCTCACAGCTCCTGCAGCAGTTCTACACCATCGCGGACACGGCGCTCGTCGGACAGGTGCTCGGTGCACAGGCACTTGCCGCCGTCGGTACGGCGAGCCTCATCCTCTCCGTCATCGTCAATTTCTTCATCGGGTTCTCGGCGGGGCTCAGCGTCCTCGTCTCCCATCTCTATGGAGAAAAGGAGTATACACGTCTGAGTGCGCTCGTACAGAGCATCTTCGTCACCGTCGTCACATTCGCGATACTTTTTACAGCGGCGGGCATTGTCCTGACTGAGCAGCTGCTCGCGGCGCTCGCCACCCCCGCCGATCTCATCCCGACGGCAGTCCTCTACCTGCGTGTCACACTTCTCGGCATACTCGCACAGCTGCTCTACAACACGGCAAGTGCGATCCTGCGCGCCCTCGGCAATACGACAAGTGCACTGCACTATCTTGCCGCCGCCGTCGCGCTCAACATCGCACTCGATATTCTGCTGCTGATCGTCATTCCCCTCGGCATCAGAGGGGCGGCAGCCGCAACCGTCATCGCACAGACAGCAGCGGCACTGCTTTCCCTGCGCAAGCTCCTCCACCTCCACGGTGCGTGGGAGCTGCGGCTCTCCCGTCCCTTCTTCGCCCCACATCATCTCCTGCCCATCCTCGGCACAAGCATTCCTGCAGGACTGCAAGCGGTCTTTATGAGCATCTCCTCCCTCGTCATCCAGACGTACATCAACTCGTTCGGCTATGCGGCGATGGCGGGTATAACGGTCTATGCACGCGTCGAGGGCTTCCTCTACTATCCGCTGTTTGCGTTCGGCATTGCACTCACGAGCTTCATCGGGCAAAACGTCGGTGCACATGACCTCGCACGCGTGCGGACGGGACTTCGCGTGAGCCTGCGGCTCGCGGCGGGCGGGGCAATGGGTATGGCACTCGTCGCGGGTGTTGCTGCGCCCGCACTCATCCCCCTCTTTACCGACGATTCCGCCGTCATGGAAAATGCGCTGGATGCCATCTACTGCACCTTCCCGTTCTACTGGCTCTACGGGATCAACCAGATCTACATCGGTGCGATCCGAGGGCTCGGCGACACGCTCTATCCCATGGTGACCGCGCTCGCCGCCTACTGCGTCTTCCGCGTTGCGTGGTGCTATGTGTGGGACATCGTCGGCATCCACTCCATGTACATCGTCTATAGCGCCTACAGCGCCAGCTTCTTTGTCATGGCAGCGCTGCTGTGGGTCGGCTGCCGCAAAGCACTGCGGCGCAAAGATCAGATGCCCACCGCATAAAGAAGGTCTTATCACACACAGCCGTGTATGGTAAGACCTTTTCTGTATGCAGTTCTCACGGTGTCGCAGGTGTCTCTGCACTCACCGCCCTGCGCCGGATCATATCACCGACGCGCAGATCGTAGGTGAGGGCCTTTTTATGCAGGGTCTCGGCGCGTGCAAAGTCCTCAGGCATCCCGCTGTCAAGCCCCTTGACAAAGCTCTCATAGGCAGCGATGGATGCCTCTGTTGCCGCCTTTCGTTGGCCGGCGAGATATGCCGCCCCGCGCGGGACCTCCACAGCGTCCAGGTCGCGCTGATATTTTTTGAGCACGGGGATCATATCATCCTGCAGCAGGCGAATGAGTGCCCTGCGATGCTCGATCGTATAGGTTCCCCACGCAGTCTCCGTCAGATAGAGGAACTCGTACTGCGTGTTGCGAAAAACGCCGTTATAACGGTCGACGATGGGACGCGTTGCCTCAATGTAACGTGTGAGGTCGCTCGCCGCCGCTGTCTGAACCGCCTCGAGATAGGCACGGTAATTTGCCACGCGCACAATTTGCCACCCCATCTCGCCCTTTTCCATACGCAGCTGCAGGGGGAACTCAAGTCCCGTCCCCTCATCCAGCACGGTGAGCACCGCCATAGCACCGCTTCCATCGCGTGTAACCGCTCCAATACGGACGATATCTGTGTCTCTCAGATGGCTGCACTCCATCAGATACTCAAAATCTATGCCGAGCTGACGCCCCTTGAGATCATCTACCCCTTCCGGCTCTTCCCACACTGCGTTTTGGACAGCATGCTCGATCGTGCGCACGAGCCCGGTCACAACACTGCCCTTAATATTTTGATAAAACTTGCCGGAGGAGTTCCGTTCGGCTTCCTTGAGACTGGTGTCGCGTGCAAAGAGCACATAGGTGAGATCATCGTATCCGGCATCCGCAACCGCTGCAACGTCTACACGGCGCTGAAAAGTCGCCAGATCATGCTGTGCGAGTGCTTCCGCTGCCTGTGCGAGCGCATATTCAGGGCGCTGGATGTAATAGGCAAAGTACCATGCGAATACCATCAGCGTCAGAACGATCAGCCCCGCCGCTATCTTAAACTTTCTCGCATGCGCCCTGCGGCGGCGTGCCAGCCGCACACGCCACGCAAACTCATCCATCGGCATCGCCGCACCTCCCTTTACGCAAATCTCTGTCATTATACCATTGAAGCGCGTTTCGTTCAATCACCACCCAGCGCAGGTTTTCATCAAATCATTGCAAATGAAAAGAAACGTCCCGTCGGACGTCTCTTTGTTCATGCCGTATTATGCGCCGAGCACCTCATCCATCGCGAACTTCATGCGTTCGATGGCGATTTCGAGGTCAGCCTTTTCGATGTTGAGCGGCGGATTGAAGTAGAGCACATCGCCGAGCGGACGCAGGAGCAGCCCGTGCTGCAGCGCACGGCGATAGATCGCGTAACCAAGGCGTTTCTTACCGGCAAAGGAGCGCTTCTCCGCGCGATCCTCGACGAGCTCGACGGCGTGAATCAGTCCGATATGGCGGATCTCACCGACATGCGGGTGCGCACCGAAGGCATCCGTCATGCGCTCTGTCAGCCATGCGGCAGTATTCTCCGCCTGCTCCAACACATTCTCCTCGTCGAGGATGTCAAGCACAGCGAGTGCCGCCGCACAGCCGAGCGGGTTGCCTGCATACGTATGAGAGTGCATAAACGCCTTGCCCTCGCTCCAATCGGCATAGAATGCCTCATAGATTTTTTCTTTCACAACGGTGATCGACATCGGCAGATAGCCGCCCGTCAGACCTTTCGAGAGGCACATGAGGTCGGGGGTAATGCCTGCGCGTTCACACGCGAAAAGCTGTCCCGTACGCCCGAAGCCCGTCGCAATCTCGTCCGCAATGAGGAGAACATCGTGCGCGTCGCAGAGGGCACGCAGCTTTCGGAGATACGCCTCGGGGTAGATGCGCATGCCCGCACTCCCTTGGAGCAGCGGCTCGACGATCATCGCCGCTGTCTCATGCCCGTGCTCAGCAAAGGCACGCTCCGCATGGACGAAACACTCACACGCGCAGCTCTCGCGCTGTTTCCCGTACGGGCAGCGATAGCAGTCGGGCGCCTCAATGTGGATGTTGTCCATCATCATCGGCTGATACATCTTGGCGAAGAGATCCATGCTCCCGACCGAGAGTGCGCCGATAGTCTCGCCGTGGTACCCCTCCGAGAGGCACATAAAGCGTGTCTTTTCCGTACGCCCCGTCTGGTGACAGTATTGGAACGCCATCTTGAGCGCCGCCTCGACCGCCGAGGAGCCGTTGTCGTTGAAGTGGAACTTCGTCAGCCCCTCGGGTACAAGCGCGGCAAGCCGCTCCGCGAGCTCAATCGCGGGGCGATGCGAGAAATTCGCAAAGATGACGTGCTCGAGGCGGTCGAGCTGTGCCTTGATCCGTGCGTTGATCTTTTCGTTCGCATGCCCAAGGAGGTTCGCCCACCACGAACTCACGATGTCGAGATAGGAATGCCCGTGCACATCGTAGAGCCATGCCCCCTTTGCACGGTCGATCACCATCGGCGGCAAGTCCTCGTAGTCCTTCATCTGCGCACAGGGATGCCAAATATGGCGCAGGTCGCGCTCCTCAATCGTCGGCATAATGCTCTCCTTCTCTCTCCTTTATTGATACAGTGCGGCGAGTGCATCCGCCGCCATCGGCAGCTCCGCAGCGTCGTGCTCTACACAGGCAAGCACGTGCGTCCCCGTCAGTGCCTCAACCATCGTTACGTTGTCCTCCTGCATCGTGCCGCCCGTCCAATTGTTGAAGATGAAGCCCTTCAGCGGAATGCCGCGCATCTTCAGATGCTCTGCCGTCAGCACAGCCGCATTGATCGTGCCAAGCCCTGCATCCGCGACGACGAGTGCAGAGAGCCCGAGCTGCAATACAAGATCGTCCAGAATGACGTGCTCCGTGTCGTCCCAGCGCAGGGGGCAGATGATGCCGCCGCTCCCCTCCACCGTCAGATAGTCCGTGCGCCCCTTCGCTGCATGGTAGTCCTGCTCCACCTTGTCAAAATCCATCGGACAGTCCTCGATCTGTGCGGCGAGATGGGGTGATACGGCATCGCGGTAGATGTAGGAGACGGTGGCATCCTCCGCCGCAAGACCCGCGACACGTGCAACATGAAGCACGTCGCCCGGGAGCAGCGTACCGTCGGCGGCGACCTCCGCACCCGAGAGCGCCGCCTTGTAGTAGCCCGCACGCAGCCCCGCATCCACGAGTTTTTTCACAATCAGCCCCGTGACGTAGGTCTTGCCGATGTCCGTTCCTGTTCCTGTTATAAATAATGCCTTGCCCATGCCGTCAATGAACTTCCTTTCTGCTGACCTATGTAGCTTGTGCGATATGCTGTCGTGCTACTGAGCGAGCCCGCCCCATTACAGCCACAGCCCTGCCCGCTGTGTCCGTACGCCGATGTACGCCGCCGCCACGCAGAGCAGGAAGTCGGGCAGAACCTGCAGCACGCCGCAGTACCAGATCGCCACCCAGAAGCCGATCGGCGCGTCGATGATATAGTTCGACGCAAAGTAGAAATACGAGATGCCGAAGACATAGACCACCACCATGCCCAAAAGGCACGCGGCGAGTGCGCGGCGGAAGGTCGGTGCGCCCGTGCGGACGAATGCGCCCGTCACCCAGCCCTGTACAATGAAGCCCACGAGATAGCCGAACGTCGGCTGAAGCACATAGGAGGGACCGCCGCCCGAGGCAAAGACCGGAATCCCGACCAGTCCCATCAGCACATACGTCCCAACCGCAAGTGCCCCAAGTCGTGCGCCGAGCATCAGACCCGCGAGCAGCGTAAAGAGAAACTGGAGCGTGTAGACATCCGTCCCGACGGGTATGCGGACGAATGCGCCGACCGCAACGAGTGCGATGAATAAGCCGCAAAGGATTATTTCTCGTAGCTTCATAATGTTCAGATACCTCCAAGCGTATTTATCGGTGAAATAAACTTGCTTTATCATACACGTTTCGTGTTTTACTGTCAACCAATTTATTTCCTTTCGGTTTACGAATATTTTCGCACAAAAAAAGACAGCACGCAGACTGTCTCATAATTATACCGTCGTTGGTGTTATCTATTCGGTGGACGGTCAATCACGGCCTCGAAATGAGGTGATTGACGATGAACGAAACGAACATAACTCTGTTACCGCTAATCGTTCTAGTGTTGCTTCTAACAAAAAAGCAACCCGCCCCAAGCAACGAACTTAAGCGGGTTACATATCCCAATATGAGAGGGCTGACCGTTTACACGACAGCACCTTTTTCTATGCGTATGATACAACAGAGCACAAATCTTTTCAAGTACTATCGCTTCGTCACACGCACGCGATCCATCTCCGTGCCGTCGGGCAGGAAGCATGCGATCTCGAAAGTGTCGTGCGTCACCGTCATCGTGAGGTAGTTGTCCGTCTCCGGCTGCGGCAGTGTCACCTCGTCGAAGGCATGGTCAATCCAGAGATTCGGATAGCGCACGTTGCCCGCAACACCCGTGAGGATGTAGAGCGGGCCTTTCTTGTCGGGCGTTTTTGCAAAATGATAAAGGTGCCCGCGGTTCCGATAGGTGTGCAGATGTGCCGTGAACACAACATCAATTGCGAGCTCATCAAAGACGGGCATCCACACCCGCCCATTCTCCTCGTCGATGCCCTCCTCCCGCTCGGGACGGCCATTGATCCGATATTGCAGGACATCCTTGTGCATGAGGACAACGTTCCAACGCTTTCGGTGCGCCTTCAGGTCACGGCGGATCCACGCGAGCTGTTCTTCGACCAGACCGCTCTTGAATGCGTCGATTTCTTTCTGCTGCGTGCAGAGTACGATGTAGTGCACATCGCCGTAATCAAAGGAGTAGTAGTAACGATCAAACGCCTTGCTCCCGTTGCTCGGTGTCTTGAAATAGTGCAGATATGCCTCGGGCAGACGCACCTTCCAGTCGCGGTTGTACGTCTCATGATTGCCCATGACAGGTGCCACTGGAATAGAGCGCTGCATTTCCTTGACCCCGCCGAAGAACTCCGTCCACTGCAGCCGGTCCTCGCCGTTGTCCACGAGGTCGCCCATGCAGACAAAGAACTGCGCGTCCGTATTGCGCGCCCACGCGAGATGCGCGAGCTCCTTCCAGTCCGCATAGTCGCTCGACTGCGCATCCGGAAAGATCAGGATTTTATAGGGTTCGTCGGCGGTCGGCGTATAGAGCATCTGCCAATCCGTCGCCGCCTCCCCCGCCGTAATGCGGTACTGGTATTTCGTACCCGGCATCAGCTGCTCAAGCTCAGCCGTGTACTGATACACCTCACTGCCGTCATCCGTAAAGCGGTCATCCGCCGCAGGATAGCGGCGCATTACATTTTCCTCCCCCTGCAGCCGCACTTCAACCGTAGGACGCTCTGCAGGCGAGGACCCCTCCCACATGAGGACGCGCGCACGTCCGCTGTCGGCCGCGACGACCTGCCGCAGCCGCTCGACATAGAGTACGCCGGGGAACTGCTGCAGCGCCGTATCGCGAAACAGGCGCACCGCACCGAGCTTCCAGAGCGCTGCCCCGCCCGCAGCGAGCACGCCTGCCGCCGCAGACATCTTGATAAAGCGGCGGCGATTCATCTTCTGTTGATTGTTCATTCGTTTCTATTCCCTCGTTCCAGACCGTCGTATCATGCCCCTCAGTGTATGTTCTGCGTCCAATTTTCTGTCCGTTCCTCATGCAGACTGTATATAGCAGGAGGCAAGCTCCGTTTCCGTCAGGGGCCGCCCCTTCGTGCGCAGATCGAGATAGTGCGCGACATCCACGCAGCTGATTCGCCCGTGCGGGAGGAACGAGCCCGTATCACAGGCAATGATGTTGTTCGGGAGAAAGAGCGGCACATTGCGGCTCATATCATGCCCGCCGATGGACTGCGTTGGCGTGTGCCCAACAACGACAAGCTCTGTTCCATCATAGTTGTCAAAGAATTCCTCACGAATCCAAAGCAGATCGTGGTTCGACTGTTTCTTCCGCCTCGGATGGATGCCCGCATGGACGAAGAGAATGCTTTGCGCGCCGTGCGTCGTACGAAAGTAGAGCGGGCGTGCCTTGACGAATGCAAGGAGCTCCTCCGCCTCCTCCGCGGGGAGTGCAGCGAGCTGTTTCTTTGTCACCTTGCCGCCGTTCATCAGCCAGATGTCAAAGTGTCCGCGGAGCGTCCGCCCCAGTCCGTATTCCCGCAGGTAGCCGAGCATCATCGCCTCGTGATTGCCGCAGAGCGCGTGCACGTTCTCATAGCGCTCCACCTGCATACGCACGAAGCGCAGCACATCCACGGGGGCCGCGCCGCGATCAATATAGTCGCCGAGAAAGACGAGCAGATCCGTACGCTCATCAAAGGCGACCTTCCTCCAAAGGACGCGCAGCTGATCTGCATTCCCGTGAATATCACCCACAGCGAGAATCCGACGAAATGTCGTCACAGCCGCCCCTCCTTTCGGAATCGCTGAATTTATCACTGTTTCCTTCTATTATAACGCAAAAGTTCTGAAATGAACATGATAGTCCGTGGAATCTTTCCATCAATGCCGCAGGCCAAAGCATACGATTGACATTCCACGCCGCGCGATATATGATAGGAGTGTTGCGTTATGTTCATTCACATGAGCAGGAGGAATCAGATGATAGAGCGCTATACTCGACCGGAGATGGGACACCTCTGGTCGATCCAGAACGAGTGGCAGACCATTCTGAATGTAGAGATCGCCGCGTGCGAGGCGATGGCGGAGCTGGGCGAGATCCCAACCGCCGCCGTGGAGAATATCAAGGCGAACGCGAAGTTCGATGTCGCGCGCATCAACGAGATCGAAAAGACCACCGACCATGACATCATTGCCTTCCTCACGAATCTCGAGGAGAATGTCGGCGAGGACTCAAAGTACATCCACAAGGGGCTGACCTCGAGCGACGTGAAGGACACGGCATACTGCGTCATGATGCGCGATGCCGCCGCCATCATCCTCGACGATCTGAATGCATTCCGCGAAGTCCTGCGCCGCCGTGCGGAGGAGTTCCGCCACACTCCGTGCATCGGGCGCACCCACGGCATCCACGCGGAGCCGATGACGTTCGGACTGAAGCTGCTCCTCTGGAGCGCCGAGATCGAGCGCGACATCGAGCGTCTGACGCGTGCGAAGGAGATCGTCTCTGTCGGCAAGCTCTCGGGCGCGGTCGGCACCTACTCCAACATCGACCCGCGCATCGAGGAGCTGACGTGCAAGAAGCTCGGAATCACGCCCGTCCGCCTCGCGACACAGGTCATCCAGCGCGACCGTCACGCCGAGTTCGTCACGACGCTCGCCATCATCGCGGGCACAATGGAGAAGATCGCAACCGAGATCCGCAATCTCCAGCGCACGGACATCCGCGAGGCGGAGGAGTTCTTCAAGGCGGGGCAGAAGGGGTCGTCCGCGATGCCGCACAAGCGCAACCCGATCAACTGCGAGCGCGTCTCCGGGATGGCACGCCTCGTGCGCGGCAACGCCGTCGCGGCACTCGAGGACATGACCCTCTGGCACGAGCGTGACATCTCGCACTCCTCCGTCGAGCGCGTCATCCTGCCCGACGCTACCATCAACGTCGACTACTGCCTGCACAAGCTGACGGGCATCGTCGACAAACTCCTCGTCTACCCCGACGCCATGCTGCACAACATGAACCGCACGGGCGGGCTGATCTACAGTCAGCGCATCCTTACGGCTCTGGTGAATAAGGGCATCCTGCGCCAGACCGCATACGTCTGGGTACAGCGCAACGCCATGAAGCGCTGGCTCGAGAAGGAGGATTTCCGTACCAACGTCGAAAAGGACGCAGACATCTCCGCACATCTCTCAAAGGAAGAGATCGACGCGTGCTTTGACTATACCTATTTCCTGCGCCATGTGGATTCCATCTTTGCGCGCTTTGGTCTCTAAGGGAAAGAATTAAGGGGGACTCATCTATGTCAACCATCGTTATCACGGGCACACAGTGGGGCGACGAGGGCAAAGGGAAGATCGTCGACTACCTCGCAAGCAAGGCAGATACCGTCGTCCGCTTCCAGGGCGGCTGCAACGCAGGGCACACCGTCGTCGCGGACGGCGAGGAGTACAAACTGCGTCTCCTGCCGTCGGGCATCCTCTACAAGGGCACGCACAACATCATCGCGAACGGCGTCGCCTTTGACCCCGAGGTCTGCCTGCAGGAAATGGATGCCATGGCGGCACGCGGCATCGACACCTCGAACATCCGCATCTCCGACCGCGCCCATGTCGTCATGCCCTACCACCGTCTGATGGACGGCATCGGCGATGCGGCACGCGGCGCGGACAAGATCGGCACAACGGGACGCGGCATCGGTCCTTGCTACATGGACCGCGATGACCGCATCGGCATCCGCGTCTGCGACCTCATGGAGAAGGACGAGTTTGCGAAGAAGCTCAAGAAGAATCTCGACAGCAAGAATGGAGAGCTTGCCGCCGTCTACCACCACGAACCGCTCGACTATGAGGACGTTCTGAAGGAGTATCAGGGCTACGCCGAGCGCCTGCGTCCGCTCGTCACGGACACGATCCCCCTCGTCAACGAGGAGATTGACGCAGGGCGCAAGGTCCTCTTCGAGGGCGCACAGGCGACCATGCTCGACATCGACTACGGCACCTATCCCTACGTCACCGCCTCGCACCCCATCTCGGGCGGCGTGACTGTCGGTGCGGGCGTTGCCCCGAAAAAGATCGACAAGGTCGTCGGTATCGTCAAGGCATACTGCACGCGCGTCGGCGAGGGGCCGTTCCCCACCGAGCAGCTGAACGAGATCGGCGAGAAGCTGCGCGAAGCGGGACATGAGTTCGGCACGGTCACGGGGCGGCCGCGCCGCACGGGCTGGCTCGATGCCGTCGTCGTCCGTCACGCCGGCCTCCTCTCCGGCATCGACTACATGGCGGTCACGCGCCTCGACATCCTCGACGGCTTTGACGAGATCAAGATCTGCACAGACTACAAATATCAGGGCAAGTTGCTGAATGGCGTTCCCGCAAGCCTCAACGTTCTCGCCGAGGTGGAGCCGGTCTACGAGACCTTTCCTGGTTGGAAGACGGACATCTCCGGCATCCGCAGCTACGACGCACTGCCCGAGAACGCACGCAAGTATCTTGAGCGCATGGCAGAGATCACAGGCATCGCCCTCGGCATCGTCTCCGTCGGTCCCTCGCGCGAACAGACCATCGTCCTCGCCAAGGATCTGTTCTAACCATTTCTTTGTAAAAATAACGGCACTCTGTGATTTGCTCACGGTGTGCCGTTTTTATTTCCTATTTTACTTCGCCACTACAAATCCCGCCTCAACGAAAAACTTCCGATATGCCTCGGCCTTCTTTTCGAGTTTCATCGGGTAGGCACGCGAGGTGGACGGCAGGCGCGTGACGAAGAGGTCACGGTCACCGCAGCGCGCAGTTATCGTCGTGCCCGTCTTGAAGTCCTTTGCCCTCACCTCTGTCTCAAGCAGTGCGAGCAGGATCTCCGTTGCCTTGCCGCCCGTTGTGCAGATGCGGCGGCACTGCGGGATTTTCTCCAAAATCTCGGGAAGCTCAACCGTCTCCACAACCTTCAGATAGGCATCGGAGGCATTCCCATGCGTACGAATGGCACGACGCACGCCGGGGCACGAGCCAATGCCGCGCGCGGTGAGGAACGCCTTGATCTTCTCCGCGTCAAACGCCTTTTCCCCCACGTGCTGAAAGTGCATCGCATCGCCGAAGAACACCAGTCCGTAGACGCGCCACATATCGTTTTGGAAGTTCGGGTAGTGGAACTCCATCGCCCGTTTTTCGGCGGCGGGCGGAAACGAGCCCATCATGAGTACGGTTGTATTGGGCGGCAGAAACGGCGGGAACGGGCGAAGCTCGATTTCATGTTCAGCCGTCATCGTTCACCTCACAGCAGCCCCAGTGCGTGCTGCACGATAAGTGACGTACCCGCGACCGCAATCCAGCAGACCATGCCGAGCAGGAGCGGGCGCGTCCCGTGTTTGATGAGCGACGACAGATCCGTGTTCAGCCCGATTGCACTCATCGCGAGCACGATGGAGAACTTGCCGAGCATCCCAAGCCCATGCGAAACCTCGGCGGGGAGAATGCCCGTCGTGTTCACGATGCACGCGAGCACGAAGTAGAGCACGAACATCGGGAAGATGCGTTTCAGCGAAAAACCTGCACCGCTCTGCGCCGCACTGCGCATCATCAGCAGCGCGAAGAACAGGCAGACCGGCACGATCATCAGCGTGCGCGTCAGCTTCACGATGGTCGCGTACGCGCCCGCTTCGTGACTGTAGGCATAGCCCGCCGCGACCACGGACGACGTATCATTGACCGCCGTCCCTGCCCACATGCCGAATCCCGCGTCCGACATCCCCATCGTGTGACCGAGAAACGGGAAGATAAAGACCGCAAGCACGTTGAAGAAAAAAATCGTCGCAATCGAGATCACGACATCCCGATCCTTCGCCCCGATGACGGGTGCCACCGCCGCAATCGCAGAGCCGCCGCAGATCGCCGTCCCCGCGCCGACGAGCGCGGTCATATCGCGGTCAAGTCCCAGTATTTTCCCCATCAGGAACGCCGCGCCGAACGCCGCAAGCAGCGTGAAGATCATGACGTAGAGCGACTGCTCCCCGACCTCGACCACATGAAAGAGATTCATCTCAAAGCCGAGCAGGATGATCGCATACTGCAAAATCTTCTTGCCCGTGAATTTGATCCCGCTCTCGGTCGCCTGCGGCCGCCGTTTCTTTGCGAACAGCATGCCGAGCAGAATGCCGAACACGGGTCCGCCTACGATCGGGAAATAGAGCCCCAGGATATACGCAGGGATCGCAAAGAGCAAGGCATAGAGAATGCCGTCCATGTACTCGCGCTTCATACATCCACCTCTCTCAGGCAAAAAGCTCCGCCCACTCCTTCTCTCGGAAGCCCGTGAGCACGTGATCCTTCGTGATAAGGAGCGGGCGCTTTACGAGCATCCCGTCCGAGGCGAGCACTGCATACTGCTCCTCCTCCGTCATCGCGGGCAGCTTGTCCTTGAGCGCGAGCTCGCGATAGATCATGCCGCTCGTGTTGAAGAAACGCTTCAGCGGCAGCCCGCTCCGTTCGTGCCACACACGCAGTTCGTCTGCCGTCGGCTTCTCCGTCTTGATGTCACGCATCGGCGCATCGCAGCCGTGCGCACGCAGAAACTTTTCCGCCTTCTGACAGGTCGAGCACTTCGGATAGCCGATAAAAAGAATATCCTTCTCCATATATCATTCCTCCTCGCAAAATCAATGGTGTTGCTTTCCCTATTATATCCCCTTCCAAAAATTTTTCAATTTTTTCTTTTTGACATATTGACTTTTTGACTATTTGAGATATAATAACAATCGAAAGGTGATTGAAAGAAAAAGCACCTTCCCAATCAAAAGCAAATGAATGGCATATCGAATACCAAACATCGCATATGCCGCGAACCTCTAAGGAGTTGATTACCATGTTTGGACTTGTACCTTTTGCCGGCCGTCGGAACCTCTCACAGCGTGACAGCGCGAATCCGTTCGCACTCTTGGACGCAATGCACGATTCCTTCTTCCGCGACGACTTCCCCGCCGCGAACTGGGGCGCGAGCTCGTTCAAGGTGGACGTGAAGGACAGCGGTGATCACTACGAGCTGACCGCCGATCTGCCGGGCATGACGAAGGAGGACATCGCCCTCCACTACGAGAACGGCTATCTCACGATCGCCGCCTCGCGCACGGAATCCAACGATGAAAAGGACGATGCGGGGAACTACATCCGCCGCGAACGTCACACGGGCGAGGTCAGCCGCTCGTTCTACATCGACGGCATCGACGACGCGAACATCCACGCAGAATTCAAGGACGGCGTGCTGCAGGTGAACCTGCCAAAGACGGCGGACGCACCCGCACGCAAGCAGATTGAGATTCACTGACGAGACGGAGTTCCTCCATCCATAAGAATGTGGGGCTGCTCTCCGAAGCAAAATTTCGGAGAGCAGCCCCTTTTTGTATGCCTATCTCCACGCATAAAACAATTCCCTTTTTTATTTTTCAAAAATTATAGCCATCCTTCACATTATGTCGTATACTGTATACATTTCAGAGGGATGAGGAGGATATGATGAAGAGACTCTATGCTGCCTATGGCAGCAATCTGAATGTCGCGGCGATGCGGGAGCGATGTCCAAGTGCAGTGATCGTTGGTACGGCGCAGCTCGCGGACACGGCTCTGGAGTATCGCGGCAGTGCACCGCACGTCTATCTGACGATCACAGAGAAAAAGGGCGCGACCACGCCCCTCGGGATCTGGTCGGTGACGGAGAGCGATGAGGCGGCACTCGACAGCTATGAGATTTTCCCTGCGCTCTACCGTAAGGAGGTACGGCACGTCCAAATGACGGAGCGGGAGACGGGTGTCATCAAAGACACGGCGGTATTCCTCTACACGATGGTGGACGGGATGCCGCTCGGCACGCCCGATGCCGACTACGTCGCCGCTTGCCGCGCAGGGTTTGAGGATTTCGGCTTTGATTCGCACATTCTGGACTGCGCCGCAAGGAAGTAATTTTAGGAATCGCTGATAAAATGAAGTTTGTCAGTGCTTCCTCTACAGGAGGTATTATCTATGCTTGTTCTATCCGGTATCCTCGTCATGGTGGTGGGGCTCGCACTGCGGTTTAACGCACTGCTGGTCGTCATCGTCGCCGGCTTTGTCACGGGATTTGCCGCAGGGATGTCCCTGCAGGAGATCGTCACGGTCATCGGCGAGGCATTCATCAAGAACCGCTATATGTCGCTCTTCATCCTCGTGCTGCCCGTTATCGGACTCTCGGAGCGGTTTGGACTGCGCGAACGTGCGGAGTATCTCATCTCGAAGATCTCTGCGGCAACGGCGGGACGTATCTTTATGCTCTATATGCTCGTGCGCCAGATCACGGTCTCGCTCGGCATCTCGCTCAGCGGGCACCCGACGTTCATCCGCCCGCTGATCTCGCCGATGGGCGAGGCGGCAGCGCTCAAGGGACGCAAGGCATCGCCCGAGATCCTCGACAAGATCCGTGGACAGGCGGCGACGGCGGAGAACGCGGGCAATTTCTTCGCACAGAATGTCTTTATCGCGGCGGGCGGGCTGCTCCTCATCAAGGGGGTGCTTGAGGAACACGGCTACGAGGTGGATCTCGTCACGATGGCACTCTACTGCATCCCGACCGCCGTGGTCGCGTTCCTCTTTGCTGCGATCCGCTTCCATCTCTTTGATCGGCGCATCGAGCAGGAGATTGCGGCATACAACGAGACGAAGAAAGGCTAAGGAGGGAATGCTATGCTGACACTCGATCACGTCTATCTCCTCTGCGGGGTCTACCTCGTCCTCTTCGGGGTGCTCTCGTTCGGAGACAGCAAGAATCTGAAACGCTTCGGCACGGGTCTGTTCTGGCTCGTCTACGGCATCACGTTCCTTGGCGGCTCGGCACTCGGCAACGAGAATGCGGGCTGGATGGTCATTCTGATGGCGGTCATTGTCGCCGCAAAGCAGATGGGGCACGGCGACTATCACGAGACATCCAAGGAGGAAAAAAATACCTCGGCGCAGCAGCTCGGCAACCGTCTGCTCATCCCCGTCCTCGCGGTCGGTGTAATCACGCTGATCCTCGCGGCGACGACAAAGCTGGGTGCACTCGTCTCCTTCGGCATCGCCTCCATTGTCGCCATTGTGATTGCGCTCGCCATCACGCGCGGCGCACCGCTCCAGACGTTCCATGAGGGGCGCCGGCTCATCGATGCCATCGGCTGGGCCGCGATTCTCTCACAGCTGCTTGCGGCACTCGGCTCGCTCTTTGCCAAGGCGGGCATCGGCAAGATTGTCTCGGACATTGTGGCAAGCGCCATCCCGACGGACAGTGCACTCGCCGTTGTGATTGCCTACTGTCTCGGCATGGCAGTCTTCACCATCATCATGGGCAATGCCTTTGCCGCGTTCGCGGTCATCACGAGCGGCATCGGCATTCCTCTCGTCATCGTCGCGCACGGTGCAAATCCCCTCATCGTCGCTCCGATTGCGATGCTTGCGGGCTACTGCGGCACACTCATGACCCCGATGGCGGCGAACTTCAACATTGTCCCCGCCGCGCTGCTTGAGATGCAGAGCAAATACGGGGTCATCCGCGCACAGATCCCACTCGCGATCTCACTGCTCGCGGCAAACATCCTGCTCATGTATTTCCTCGGATTCCATTCCTAAGAACTGAAAGGGGGAAGCGGCGGCATCCCCGCCGCGCCTACGCTATGAAAAAACTTCTGATTACGGGCTTCCAGCCCTTCGGCGGCGAAGCAATCAATCCTGCACTGGAGCTGGTCAAGCAGCTCGCGGGCAAAAGCATCAATGGCTACGAGGTGATCGCGCGTGAGATCCCCGTGGTGCGCTACGAGGCACTCGATGCGGTACGCGCTGCGGTGGATGAGATTTCGCCCGATGCCATCATCATCGTCGGACAGGCGGGCGGCCGCCCCGACATCACGGTCGAGCGCATCGGTATCAACATCGACGATTTCCGCATCCCCGACAACAGGGGCAATCAGCCCGTGGACGAGCCCGTTGCGAAGGACGGCCCCATCGCCTACTGGGCGACGCTGCCGATCAAGAAGATGGTCGCCAACATGAAGGCGGCGGGCGTCTCCGCGAGCGTCTCGAACTCGGCAGGGACGTATGTCTGCAACCACCTGCTCTACGGCGTGCTCCACCTCCTCGCCACAGCGGGCAAGGCGCACATCCCCGCCGGCTTTGTCCACATCCCCTACCTGCCCGAGCAGATGGCTGTGCGCAAGGGGCTTGAGAGCCAGTACCCGACGATGGGTGTCGAGACGCTTGTCAAGGGCTTTACGGCAATGATTGAGGCACTGGACTGAATCAGGATCACGTCTAAAAGGACGGACACATGGGAATCTCCCGTGTATCCGTCCTTTTTAGTTATGATCTTCCCCCGCAAGCCCCCGTGCAAAATCCTCTGCGAGCAGTGCGAGCGGATGCGGCAGCCAGCGCTCATCGGCAGCGAGGATCTGGAGCTGCATCTCGATTTGATAATCCGTGACATCAATAACAGCAACACGCCCCACGCGTACGGCCTCTTCCACTGTGACTGCAGGGAGAAGTGACACGCCAAGTCCTGCCGCAGCAAAGTCAATGATGGTCTTGCTCGTACCGATCTCAACACGGTCATGCAGATAAAGCTGCCGCTCAGAAAGATCATCTTCGAGCTTCTTACGGTAGTTCGTACCGTGTTCCGTCAAAATCCACGGAGCCTCAACCAGCTCCTCCAGGCATATGGGCCGCAGCGCGTAGGCGGAATTGACCGCCGCAATAAACTGTATTTCAGAGCGCCTATGATACAGTGTACGGATCCGCAGGCTCTCACTCAAGCGATCCAGTAAAATAACGAGATCGATACTCCCGCGGATCAACGCCTGACGCAAACGGGGTGCTGTATCCACTTGTATATGCAGGCGGACCTTCGGATACTGCTGCAAAAATGTGCCAATACGCTCCATATAACGCGAGGTCGCGATGGTTTCGATAACACCGACGAAGAACACGCCCTCTGGTTCTGCTGTTCCACGGAACTTGGCAAGCGTTTCCTGTTCAAGTGCCGCCATGCGGCGGGCATACCCCAAAAACTCCCGCCCGGCACTCGAAAGTGCCACCCGCCGCCCGGAACGAATAAAAAGCTCCACGCCGAGTTCGCGCTCAATGGTCTGAATCTGCTGGGTCACTGTGGACTGCGCATAGTTCTCTCGCAAAGCCGTCGCAGTGAAACTTTCCGTCTCCGCAGCATGGATAAATGTTTTGATGTTCCGCAGTTCCATGATGTTCACCTCTTCTTATCATTTTTTTCGATTTAGAAGTTCGCTATTCTCAATTTTACTGCAACTATTGATTATGATATCATAACTCATAGAAAATAGAAATATTTCAATGTTGTATTTTCTTATTACTATTTGAAAGGGGAGTCTCTCCATGGAAATCATCCAAGCCATCAACGGCATCTTTTGGGGTTGGCTGATCGCCGGCATTCTTCTGTCATGCGGTATTTTTTACACAATACGCCTCGGTTTTCCGCAGGTACGCTACTTCACCCAGCTCATTCCAAATCTATGGAAAGCCAGCCGTGATGCCTCCGGTGTCAGTGCGTTCGGTGCGCTCTGCTCCGCCATTGGCAGCGAAGTTGGTGCCGGGAGTCTGGTCGGTGTTGCAACAGCACTTGCCTCAGGCGGCCCCGGCGCAATCTTCTGGATGTGGATCACGGCAATTCTTGGCATGCCCATCATGTTCGGAGAGGCTGTACTCGCCCAAATCTTTCGCGTAAAAAATGAGGATGGCACCACCTTTCGCGGAGGTCCTGCCTACTATATGCGCCGTGGTCTTAATGCAAAGATCCTGCCGATTCTTTTCTCCGTCTCCGTCATCCTCGGCAACGGTGTGGTCTATTGCATGGTACAGAGCAATTCCATCGCGGGGTCGTTCAGCGGGCAGGCAGAGATGCCGCCGCTTGCCATCGGCGCAATCCTTGTCCTGCTCGTAGCGCTTGTGATCTTCGGCGGCATCAAGAGGCTCTCAACGGTCGCTTCCTATGTCGTCCCCTTTATGGCGTTCGCTTATATCATTCTCGCACTGATCGTACTGGTGACACATGCGGAATGGATTATGGATATGCTGCGTCTCATCATTGACTCTGCGTTCGGTGTGCAGCAAGCTGCCGGCGGTGTGCTCGGCTACACCGTACAGGAGGCATTCCGCTACGGTGTGGCACGCGGACTGTTCAGCAATGATGCCGGTGCCGGCACAACACCGTCGATGCATGCGGCGGCCAACGTGAAGCATCCGGTCAATCAGGGACTCTCGGGTATGCTCGGCGTTTTCGTGACGACCATCATTGTCTGCAGCTGCACAGCCTTCTGTATCATGCTCTCCGGTGCGTTGAACGGTCAACTCACCGGAATCCAGCTGACACAGGCGGCATTCTCGGCATCCTTCGGTGATCTCGGCTACTGGCTCGTCGCCGCCGCAATGTTCCTCTTCGGTTATACGACACTGCTTGCCAATATGTACTACGGAGAAGTCAACACGCGCTATCTCTTTCCGGATAAAAAACACGCAGTGACTGCCTACCGTATCTTTGCCCTTTGTCTGATTCTCTTCGGCTCCATTGTTCCCGTTGTTTCCATGTGGGAGTTCGCAGATTTCTTTGGGGCACTCATGGTGCTCTTCAATGTCATTGCGCTCTTCCGCCTTTCAAAATACGTGGCCTTCGCCCTGAGAGATTATCAGGAGCAAAAGAAGGTAACCGATACGCCCATGTGGAACTATGACGACGACATTGTCGAGCGTTACCGCAACACCAATCGATAAACGATGAAAAAGGAGATATTCTCATGCAAGATCTGAAAGAAACCTGCCGTCTCGCCCTTGTTCAGGCGTCCCCCGTCATGTTCGACAAGGCAGCATCACTCAAAAAGGCGCTGACGTGGATTGAAAACTCTGCGGCACAAGGTGCCGAACTCGTTGTATTCCCTGAGCTCTTCCTCCCCGGCTACCCATTCGGCATGACATTCGGCTTCAAGGTCGGAAGCCGCGACGAAGAGGGCCGCAAGGACTGGAAGCTCTACTACGATAACTCCGTCGTCTGCCCGGGCGCAGAAACCGAGGCACTCGGTGCGGCGGCAAAAAAACATCACATCTACCTCAGCATTGGTGTCTCCGAACGCGACGATACGACGGGCACGCTCTACAACACGAACATCATGTTCACCCCCGACGGTACGCTTGCCTCCATTCATCGCAAACTCAAGCCAACGGGGGCAGAGCGATTTGTCTGGGGCGATGCGAATCGCGGCTACTTCCCGACGGTCGACAGTCCTTGGGGCCCGCTCGGCAGTCTCATCTGCTGGGAAAACTATATGCCGCTCGCACGCGCAGCACTCTATCAACGCGGTGTGAACATCTTCATCGCGCCAAATACAAACGATGTGGACTCGTGGATCAATACGGCACGGCATATCGGCCTTGAGGGACGCTGCTACTTCATCAACGCGGACATGTACTTCACCCGCAGTGATTATCCATGCAGTCAGCTGCACTGCAAAGAGGAAATCGATCGCCTGCCCGAGATTGTCTGCCGCGGCGGCAGCTGCATCGTTGATCCCTTCGGCGAATTCCTGACCGAACCCGTCTGGGATAAGGAGGAACTCATTGTTGCCGACCTCGACCTCGGCAAGGCGGCTGCAGCAAAAATGGAATTTGATCCATGCGGTCACTATGCACGCCCCGATGTGCTCGAACTCAACGTTCACGACAAGTAAGAAATATGCCGGCAAAATAACTGCATCATTTGGCAAAAACCGGGAGTTTCTGCATGAATATCAACGTGCAGAAACTCCATTTTTACGCCTCATACGCAGCACTCTTTTATCTATCTTTTTATTTATTTTTCAAAGGCATATAGTAATTTTTCTTTTTATTGTGTATACTGTATACAGTTGTTGAAAATTATATAAAGGAGAGAACTCCATGCGAATTGAACACGATTTTCTCGGCGATCTGGAAGTGCCCGATGATGTCTACTACGGCGTGCAGACGATGCGTGCCATCGAGAACTTCTACATCACGGGACAGAAGCTCGATCCCGATTTCATCAAGGCACTCGCACAGGTAAAGAAGGCTGCAGCGCTCGCAAACATGGACACAGGCCGTCTCCCGCACGAGATCGGTGATCTCCTCGTACGCGCGGCGGATGAGATCATCGCAGGGGAACTGATCGACCAGTTCCCCGTCGACCCGATTCAGGGCGGCGCAGGTACGTCCGTCAACATGAATATGAACGAGGTGCTCTGCAATCGCGCGCTCGAGCTGCGCGGAGAGGCAAAGGGACGCTATGACATCATCTCGCCGAACAACCATGCAAACATGGCACAGTCGACGAACGACGCGTTCCCGACGGGCATCAAGGTCTGCCTCTCGGCAAAGGGCGCGGTATTCCTCGCCTCGCTCGATCGCCTCGCCACGGAGCTCGAAAAAAAGGCGACGGCGTATCGCACGATCCTCAAGATGGGCCGCACACACCTGCAGGATGCCGTCCCCATCACGCTCGGGCAGGAGATGGGCTCGTACGCCTCCGCCGTGCGCCGCTCCATGCGCCGCATCCGCTACGTCCTGCGTCACATCCACACGATCAACATGGGCGGCACCGCCGTCGGTACGGGACTGAACGCCGAGCCCGCCTATATCAAGGCGGTCGCACGGCGGCTCTCGGAGATCACAGGCGAGCAGTACCGCACGTCGCAAAACATCATCGACGCGACGAACAACACGGATGCATTTGCAGACTTCTCCTCCGCGCTCAAGAATGCGGCACTCGTCCTCATCAAGCTCGCGAATGACTTCCGCCTCATGGCATCGGGGCCGCGCTGCGGGCTGAACGAGCTGCATCTGCCCATGCGGCAGCCGGGCTCGTCGATCATGCCGGGCAAGGTCAACCCCGTCATCGCCGAGGTGCTCGATCAGGCATGCTATCAGGTCATCGCGGGCGACCTCGCCGTGACGCTCGGCGTGGAGAACGGACAGTTCGAGCTGAACGTCATGGAGCCGGTCATGGCATTCAACATGTTCAACTCGCTGAACTACATCACGCGCGCGGTCGACACCTTCGTCGACAAGCTCCTCATCGATCTGAAGCCGAACGTCGAGCAGTGCCAAAAGTGGCTCGACAACAGTGTCGGCATCGTGACCGCACTCCTGCCGCACATCGGCTATGAGAAATCCGCCGAGCTCGCACGCGAGGCATATACGACGGGCAAGCCCATCCGCGAGATCATCCTTGAGCAGGGCATTCTCTCGAAAAAAGAGCTGGATCACATCCTCTCACCGCGCCAGATGACGCGTCCGGGAATTGCATAGCAGCCAACAAAGGGAAGTATCGCCGTTGATACTTCCCTTTTGTATGAAGGAATTTATTCTTTTTTGTCGAAAACTTGTATAGTTTTCGATTGTTTCAAAGGAGGTCTTTTCATTGGCAATTACAGGTGGAATCATCGTCATTCTTGCCTTTGCCGCCATCATCAAGAAGTATGAGACGCGCATGGTGCTGCTCGCTGCGGGCTTTCTCATGTGCTTCATCGGTGGTGTCACGGGCAATGCAGTCGCGACCTTCAGCAAGACGATGGTACACGGTTCACTCGTGCCCGTGATCTGTACGGTCATGGGCTTTTCGTTCGTCATGAAGATCACGACCTGCGACCGCCATCTCGTCGAGTCCATCTCGGGCGTGATTACGCGGAGCAAGTTCATCCTCATCCCGCTCGCAACGCTGCTCACATGGTGGATCAACATCGCCATCCCGAGCGCGGCGGGCTGCTCGGCGGCGGTCGGCAGCATCCTCATCCCGACGCTCATGGCGGCGGGCGTACATCCTGCGATGGCGGGCGCGGCTGTCCTCGCAGGGACATGGGGCAGTGCCATCAGCCCGGGACAGGCGCACAACATCTTCGTCGCGGATCTCGCGCAGA
Source organism: uncultured Centipeda sp. (assembly GCA_905372865.1). Taxonomy (GTDB): domain Bacteria; phylum Bacillota; class Negativicutes; order Selenomonadales; family Selenomonadaceae; genus Centipeda. Next base: position 50,844 of record CAJPQT010000012.1, on the reverse strand, counting down.
CCGATCTCATGACCGTCATCATGGCGCAGGTGCCCGCCGCGATTGTCGCGTCCATCGTCGCCGTCGTCGCACTGACAATCATTGCAGCAATGCGTAAGGAAGGGCCCGACGAGGCGCGCCGCCTCGCCTATCATGCACAGCTCGAAAAGGAGGAGGGCGGCAAGGACTTCAAGGTCAATCCGCTCTACGCACTCGTCCCGCTTGTACCGCTCGTCCTGCTCGTCCTCGGCAGCAAGCAGCTCGCCGTCCTGCCGCTCACGGATGTTCCGACTGCGATGATCGTCGGCACGGTGCTCGCCCTCATCGTCACGCGGCAGAACCCGCAGGAGATCACGAAGAAGTTCTTCGACGGCATGGGCGAGGCGTACGGCGGTGTCATCGGTCTCATCGTCTCTGCGGCGGTCTTTACCGCAGGAATGTCCGCGATGGGGCTCACGGATGCACTCATCGAGGCGATGAAGGGCTCGGAGTCCGTCGCCAAGATGGCGGGCGCGTTCGGCCCATTCATCATCGCCGTCATCTCCGGCTCGGGCGATGCCGCCGCGCTCGCCTTCAACGGTGCGATCACACCGCAGGCAGCATCGTTCGGCATGAGCATCATCGACCTCGGCTCACTCGCGCAGATGGCGGGCTCGATTGGACGCTCCATGTCCCCCGTCGCGGGTGCGGCACTCGTCTGTGCGGGACTTGCCAAGGTCAGCCCGATGGAGCTGTCGAAGCGCAACGCGCTCCCGATGCTGCTCGCCACAATTACCTTTATGATTGTTCTCTTCCTTGGAAAGTAGGCAGCCATGATTGACAAAAAGCGTGTACTGGACGAATTTTTCGAGCTGGTTTCCATCCGCTGCTCCACACTTGATGAACGTGAAATCGCAGATCTGCTCACGGCACGTCTGCGTGACCTCGGTGCGGCAGAGATTCACGAAGACGGAGCGGGCAAGGCACTCGGTGGAAACACGGGCAATATCGTCGCAAACTTCAAGGGAACTGTCGCGGATGTGCCTACCGTCATGCTGACGGCGCACATGGACTGCGTCGAGCCGTGCGCGAATATCAAGCCAATCCGCAAGGACGGTGTCATTCGCTCCGACGGCACGACCATCCTCGGTGCGGACGACAAGGCAGGGGTGGTTGCCATCCTCGAAACACTGCGCTGTCTGAAGGAGCATGACATCCCACACGGCAATCTCCAAATTGTATTTACCGTTGCCGAGGAGGGCGGTGTCAACGGCTCGCGCTGCCTCGACGCATCGCTCCTCACCGCCGATTTTGGCTATACGCTCGACACGCACGGACACGCGGGCACGGCGGCGTTCAAAGCCCCCGGCAAGAATCAGCTCGCCGTACGCATCGTGGGCAAGGCAGCGCACGCGGGCATCGACCCCGACGCGGGGCGGAACGCCATCACAGCGGCGGGCAGAGTGCTCACAGCCGTCCCGCAGGGACGCATCGACGAGGAGACCACCTGCAACGTCGGCAAGATTGCGGGCGGCACGGCGACCAACGTCGTCGCCGAGTTCTGCACGCTGAACTTTGAGACACGCAGCCGCGACAAGGCGAAGCTGGACGCACTCACACAGCGCATGGTGGACAGCGTAAACGCAGCCCTCGACGGGATAGGCTGTATGGCGGAAATCGACATCAAGAAGGACTACGATCCCTACGAACTGCCCCCCGACGCACTCCCCCTTCAGTATCTGCGCCGCGCCGCAGAAAAGCTCGGCTTCCCCGTTGTGCTTGAGGAGGAGGGCGGCGGCTCGGATGCAAACCACTTCAACGCCTACGGTGTGCCGACCACCGTCCTCGGCGTCGGCATGACGGACTGCCACACGAAGGAGGAGAGCATCCTAGAGCGCGACCTCTATGAGGCGGCAGAGCTGACCCTCGCCATCGTGCGCGAGATTGCAGAAAAAGGATAAAAGGCAGGGCTGTTGTACGCCTCCAAGTCTTCCCCGTATGACGGGGAAGGGGGACCGCCGCACGGTGGAAGGGGCACAACAGTCCTTAAATTTATGCGTAGTTTAATACCTGTTGCTAAACACAATGCCGCGTGTTATAATCAACCAAACGAAATGAAAGCGGGTGATTTTTTGGCGGCAAACGAAAGCTACCGCAGCGGCGGCACAGCACAGATGGGCGTTCCTGCGCGGCGCACAGAGAGTACCCCCGGCAATGTGCGGCGCATGGGCGAGGTCGCGGCGAGCGTGCGGCAGGATGCCATCACGCCGGAGTATTTCATCACCCACTTCTACGAGTATCTGCCGCGCTACATCGCGGGCGGTGCGCCCACGGCGGACACGCGCGACACCTACGAGCTGGCGATTCGCCTGTTCCTCCACTGGTGCATGGAGCAGGGGCTTCATCCGCTGAACGACGTGCACGACTATCAGATCCGCGTCTACATGGAGGAGATGCGCACGCGCGGCTACAGCGCAGCGACACTCATGATCAAGGGCGCGGCAATCCGCGCGTTTTACAAGGTCGCGGAGCGGCTCTCCTTCATCGCCGAAAACCCCTGTGCCGACCTGCAGCTGCGCAATCCGCAGCACCTCGACGAGGACTATAAATACCTCACCGTCGATCAGATCAAGGAGATCTGCGAAGGGCTTGCCGCAGACAAGAACGCCCTGCGCCGCCTCCGCAACCTCCTCATCGTCTACCTCATGGGGGTTGAAGGGCTGCGCGTCGTCGAGGTCATGCGCCTCTCGGACGAGGACATCGACTGGCAGCGCGGACGCATCGAGATCCGAGGCAAGGGACACGCGGGCATCATCTACCCATGCGAGGAGACCTTTCAGCTCCTCAAGGCATACATCGAAACACGCGGTGCCATCCCACCCGAGAATCGCCTCACGCCGACCATCATCTCCTGCTCGCCGAACAATCGGAACGGACGCATCACGCGCGTCGGCATCCGCTACGTCATCAACAAGGCACTCAGTGACGCGGGGCTGAAACAGCCCGGCTATGCGTGCCATCTCTTCCGCCATAGCTGCGGCACGAACCTCTATCAAGAGACAAAGGATCTGCGCGTCGTGCAGGAGACCCTGCGCCAGCGCAGCCCAAAAGTCACCGCGAAATACGCCCACGTCCACGATCGCATGGAGCGCCGCTACACACGTGGTATCACACCGGGAATGAATGTGGCGGAAGTACAGGAGAACAACAATATAAACAAAGATGCCTAATAGCAGCAGAAACGCCCAACCATCTGAGTCAACACTCTGTGGTTGGGCGTTTCTGTATCTCTTTTTATTTCAGCAGGGCTTTTACCCGTTCTTCAATCTCCGCATCCACTGCGTCAAGGAATGCAAACCGGCGCCGATAAACCGCGCGCTTGCGCGTCGGCACCTCCTCCATTGTCTTGCGCGGCAGGACAAGCGGAAGCTCGTAAAAGCGTTTGTCCTCTGTTTCCCGTCCGCCCGCCTCCTCCCAAAACGCACCAAAATCTGTCTTGAGCTTACGGTTGACGCGCACGTGATTGTTCGCGTAGTACCCCGCATTCGAAACGGCAAAGATGCGTTTCATGCCAAGGGCACGCGCGACCGCCTGCACCATATAGAGGATAAGATTCTTGGTACGAAAACGGTGCGCACGCTTCGTCATCTCGCGGACAAAGTCCTGCGCGTCCTCCGTATTCGGGCCCTGCATTGCCCCGATAATAAGAACACGCTCTTCATTCCACCGGTCAAACCAAAAGATCATCTGATAGAGGTGCACGTTGTCCACATCCATCATCACGGAAAGCAGACCTTCCTTGCGCTGTCCCGGGTCAAAGTGCAGATAGGAACGCCATACCATGTCCGTATCTGCCGCACGCCAAATCTCATATTCCCCATCCAGACTGAGACGCACTGCATCCTGTGCCGGCAGCAATTCCATCATCGTATCATAGTGTGCACGAATCAGTGCGATACGGGATGCCAGCGTCGAGCCCGCATAAAAAAACGCGCGTGTTGCCTGCTCAACAGGAAATGGATTATGTGCATACAGCGCCCGCAAAATCTCATTGTCTGCAAAATATCGGTACAGCGTTCGGAGGGTATTCCAATGCAGCACGCCGCGCATCATAAATATGACCGCACGACGCCGCTCACGCCAGTGATCCATGCGGTATGCACGTCGCACCGTATCAGTAAGTTCAGCAATCATGGCAATGCCCCATTCGAATCCTTTTCCTCTGCCACAGAGACGATTTGCGCGGCAAAGCGTGCAGGTGCATATTCCTGTGCAGCGCGTCGCAGTGCCGTCTTCCATTGCGGGGCGCGTACATCATACGCGTTGATAAACGTCTCGAGCGCCGCACGGAGCGCCTCCGTATCCCCGCTCTGGAACGTTATGCCAATCGGAAAGCGTTCAAACACCTCAGGGTTCATATCGTTGCTCGTAAGGACAGGCTTTTGAAACCCGATCGCCGTAAAGAGCATCGCCCCCCAATGGTAGCGGTAGCGCGGCGCAGAGTACGGCAGGAGCAGTGCGTCCACCTCGGAAATGGCATGCTGCCACTCTGCTCCGATCAGCCCGCGATGCAGAAAGGTGATTCCCTTCCCCGCGTACGCCGCAATGATGCGTTCGAACTCCGCTGCGTCCTCCGCGTGCATCGTTGAGCCCTGCACCAAGAGGCGCACGGGACGCGTATAGTTCCCCGACAGATAGACGCGCAGCAACTCCTCCAGGTGTTTTTCCCTGCGAAACTGTCCAAAGAAGCCGATGGTGATCGGCTCATCCGGTTTCACAGGCGGACGCGGCACAACATGGATATCGCGCGGAACAAAGGTCGGCGGCGGCATCAGTCGGACATGGGGGCGGCGTTCTCCGAAAAGTGCGTCGCCAAAGGTGAGCACAACGGGTCGGATCTGGGGGTGCTTTGCCAGAGCATCTGCCACCGCAAAGAATTTCGGGGCCTCACGCGGGTTGATGCCATGCTGAATGAAAATAACAGGAACGGGCGAGCGGCGCAGAACACTATGACGCAGTGCGCGCAAATAACGGTAGGTCGAGGTCGGAACGATGAGCGCATCAAACGCCCCTGTCCTCGCCTCCTCATAGAGTGCACGATACCAACCGAACCGTCGGCACTCACGCTGCACGGAGAGAAACAGCTTGCGCATCCCGCGCGCATTCGTATAGACCACCGGAGCACCGGGGAGGTATCTCACAGGCACATGATAATTCGTGTTGAATTGAAAGTCCGTAGGTACATAGAACATGACGTCATGTCCCATATTTTTCAGCTCGTCCACAAGAATTCGATCGAAGTCAACCTCGTGTCCACCGGGCGTCATAATGTTTTCAAAGATGGCAATCCGCATGGAAATCGTCCTTTTTAAGGAATCCCTGATAAAATCGGCTCTTTGTGGATGTCGTTAGGATTTTGAAAGAGGGGTGCATTCTGCCTGTCACCGGATACGAATCCTCACACACAACATTCCTTCTCGTCGTCGGCGCGAATCCACGCAAGGCAAAGGCCCAGCAGAAGTCCAAAAAACTTTACTACGTTGGTATGCCCCATGTTGTACTCCGTCATGCCGTGAAGCACGAAGCCCATCATGACAGCAAGCAGCACCAGCCCCATCGGATTCCGTCTGCGCAGCCAGAGACGGAGGCCGTGAGCGACGAACGATCCCCAGAAGAATATGAGCGCCAACGCACCGAACAGTCCACACTCAGCGAGCATCTGAATCAGATTGTTATGTGCGTGGGGAAGCGCGCCCTCCTTTGCCTCCGGCAGAATGTAGTGGTCGCGGTACTCGGATCGAAAGCGCCCGCGTCCGACGCCCGTCAGCGGATGATCCTCGAACATATGAAAGGCGCTCGTCCAGAGACAGATGCGTTCCGTATTGCTCTGCATCTTCATATCCCCAATGCTGGCGATGCGATCGGACAGATACGGAGATACCATGCAGAGCCCCAGGACAGTGATGCCGGAACAAAATACAGCGATATAGAACTTCTTCTTACGTCGGATGAGAATACCGCAGGTAACGAGCAGGGTAACCGCAATCGCGATCCACGCTCCCCGTGTTCCGTTGTAGTATATAGCGGGCAGCGAAACAGCAAATGCGCCCGTGACAACGCTGTGGTACGGCGGTGCAATCCTGCCGCTCAAGAGAAGGATCAGAAGCACCGGGGTGACCATCGAGAGCATCGATCCCACAATCATGTAGAAGGAAAAACCCGCAGCGCGCAGATTGCCGAGGAAAACGCCCTGACCGATGAGGACAATATTGTTGACGGTATAGGAGATGAGCGCACAGAGAGCAATGACAGCCAACCGCCGCCGCTCCCGCACAAAAAGCAAAACGGCATACATCCCCAGCATTCGATAGCCGAAGTCGTCCAGAACGATCCACATGCTGCGCAGCATCTCGGGCGAAAAGAGCGAAACAACGAGGAGTACGGCAAGCAAAACGCCCAAGGAAATGTTCATCCACCCGCCGGGAAGTGCCCTTCTCCAATCGTCTCGCTTCTTGTAGAGACGCAGTCCAAATACCAATGTGAGCGGCACAAGAAATATGTTTGTAAGGGCAATGGAGACATTGCTGAAAAGCGCAACGCCGCACAGAAGATAAAACGCCGCATCGTCCATTTTCTTGACAGATAAATTCTTAAAAATCCTCCACACCCCCTTGTTATATGAAAATTACACATTCACGCCGTCATCTTATGAGGCCCTCATCGCACTGCTCCCCGCACACAGTCCGCAAGGCTTCCGCCCGTGTACCGCACGCCCTGCACGCCTGCATTCTCAGCCGCAACGACATCGCTCTCAGCGTCGCCGAAGAGGAACGAGGCGGCGGGGTCAATATCGTGCTCGGCGATTGCCTTGAGAAGCATGCCGGGGGCGGGCTTGCGGCAGTCACATTGCTTCGTATAAGCGGGCACCGAGCCCTCGGTGTGGTGCGGACAGTAGTAGAACGCATCGATGTGTGTGCCACACTTTGCCAGCTCCATGTTCATCCAGTCATGCAGACGGTGCACAGCAGCCTCATCATAGTAGCCGCGCGCGATGCCGCTCTGGTTGGTGACAACGATGACGAGGTAGCCGTGCGCATTTGCCCAGCGGATCGCCTCGATGGCCCCCTCCACCCAGATGAATTTCTCCGGTTCATGGAGATAGTGCACATCGACATTGAGTGTGCCGTCACGGTCGAAAAAGATCGCCTTATTCCGCATAGGAGAAATATCCGCCCGCCGTCAGGAAGTCACAGTACTCCTTGACCGCCTCCTCCATCGGAGTAAAGCCACCGTCATAGCCTGCCGCGAGGAGTGCGCTCGTGTCCGCTTGTGTGTAGTTCTGATATTTGCCGCGCAGCACCTCGGGGAAATCACGGTAGACAATCTTCCCTTTGCCGAGTGCAGAGATGACCGCGTTTGCCGCCTCGTTGTAGCTGTGTGCAATGCCTGTGCCGCAGTTGTAGACGCCGCTCTCGCCGCCGTTCTCAAAGAAATGCAAGTTCACGCGCACCACGTCGCCCACATAGACAAAGTCGCGCCGCTGTTCCCCATCCGCAAGTCCGTCTATCCCTCGGAAAAGACGTGCCTCGCCCGTCTCCATGATCTGATGATAGAGCTGGTAGAAAATGGATGCCATCTTGCCCTTGTGGTGCTCCTGGGGTCCATAGACATTGAAGTATTTCAGCCCGACGATGGGGCTGCGGGCCTCGGGGATGACCTGCCGCACATAGCGGTCGAATGCAAGCTTTGAGAACGCATAAGGATTGAGTGCATCTTCGCAGCGATCCCCCTCGGTGAAGCCATGCTTTCCGCCGCCGTACGTGGAGGCGGATGAGGCATAGAAGAACGGGATGCGTGCGCCCATCGCAAAGTGCAGGAGCGCCTTGGAGTAGGAGTAGTTCACCTTCATCATGTAGTTGACATCGTACTCCATCGTATCCGAACACGCGCCCTCGTGGAAGATCGCGTCGATGTCCGTGCCGTCGAAGTCGTTTTCCTCAATCAGATGCAGGAAATCATCCTTCTGCTGGTAGTCGATGAAGTGCAGTCCGCGCAGATTCTTGTAGTTCTCGCCGTCCTTCAGATCGTCGACGATGAGGATGTCCTTGTGTCCACGCTGATTGAGCACATGGACGAGATTGCTGCCGATAAAGCCGGCCCCGCCGGTGACGATGATCATAGTTTTGCCCCTTCCTGACAATCAAGTACCTGCAGGAGCTCCTCTCTGCTGACTGCATAGGTTCCAAGTTTCGAAACGACGACACTCGCCGCAAGATTTGCAAGATAAGCACCATCCACAGGTTTCACCCCGCCCGCAAGCGCAAGGCCGAATACGGCAATCACGGTATCGCCCGCGCCCGAGACATCAAAGACCTCCTGCGCCTTCGTCGGAATGTGTACAACCTCCTCACCATGTACAAGTGAAAGGCCCTTTGCCGACCGCGTCAGCAGGACATTGCGAATGCCGAACTTGCGCATTGCATAGCGCGCCGCCTTTTCAGCCTCGAAATCATCATTTTTGATGGGTTCGAGCATGATCTCGTTGATCTCCTTGATGTTCGGCGTGATGTAGTCAACATCCCGATACTTCGCCCACTGCGCCCCCTTCGGGTCGACAATGACGGGTACGCCGTGATCGTGCGCCGCACGGATGATGTGCTGGCATGCGAACTCCGTACATGCCCCCTTGCCGTAGTCCGAGATGATCACGCAGTCCATACTCTCGTTCAGCTTCTGATCGATGTATGCGAGATACCGCTGTGCATCGTCGCCGTCAATCGGGCTCGCATCCTCGAAGTCAAGGCGCAGCATCTGCTGATGCCCGCCGATGATACGGATCTTCGTCGTCGTCGGACGGTCGGTATGGATGAGGCCGCGATAGTCGATGCCGCGTGCGGAAAATTTCTCAAGGAGGCTCTTACAGTGTGCATCGTCGCCAACATAGCCCGCAATACTGACATTTGTCCCGAGAAGCGCCAGGTTGTGCGCGACATTCGCCGCGCCGCCGAGGGTCTCACGCGTGCCCGTCACGTGCGTGATCGGCACGGGAGCCTCGGGCGAGATGCGCGTGACCTCCCCCGAATAATACTTATCGAGCATGACATCGCCGACGACGAGGATGTTGCTGCGCCCACTCTTCTCCGCAACCGTTTCGCGAATCTTTGCCATATCCATGAGAACGCTCCTATCTGTACTGGAACCTATCCAAAAATATCAATCAAACCCGTGCGCCTTGATGCCGTCCGGCAGGACGGGGCGGATAAAGCGTCCCGCCGCGCCCTTTGGGGCAAGAACAAAGTGCCCATTCACCTGCTCCGCCACGCGCGTCTCGAACGCTGTCAACCGAGTCAGCGCGTACGCAGGCTGCTCCCCAAACTCCCTGAGCATCTGATCCGCATATTGCAAAATCAGCGTGGGCGGCATCCGCTTCATGCACTTCATATACTCTGCCTCCGCAAGCGGACATTCGTGCAGGCGGCAGGGATGGCACGGAACGGGCGCGCGGACGGAAATGCTCCTCTCGTCGTAGGGGTAGAAGCCCGGAATCGGCGACGCGCCGAACATGCAGAGCACGGGGACATTCATCGCAACGCCGACGTGCATCGGCCCCGAGTCCGTTGTGATGAAGAGGATGCAGCGGCGGAGAAGTCCTGCGAGCACGCCGAGGCTGACCTGCCCCGTGAAGATGTGCAGATGCGGATGTTCCTGCTCACGCATCTGCGCGCGGCACGCCGCGACCATCTCCACATCCGTCGGTCCGCCCATCACGGCAACGTGATACCCGCGCGCGAGGTACGTGTCTGCAACCTCGGCAAAATAGCTGTCCTCCCAACGCTTTGTCCGCCAGCTCGCGCCGATGTTGAGTGCGATGACCTTGTCCGTCGGTGCAAAATGCGCCGCCCAGAGCCGCGCAGCCTCCTCCTCGGCGGCGGGCGGCAGCCACATCTCGAGCCCCGCATCATCGACCTCCCCGATGATGCCCGCCGCGCGCAGCGCCGCGTAGTGTGAGTGCACCTCGTGCATCACCATGTGCTGATCGGGGCTGACGTGATCGAACAGGAGGGAGAAGCCGGGCTTGGCATAGCCGATGATTTTCTTCCCGCCGCTGAATGCGGCCAGTGCCGAAGCACGTTCATTGCGGTGCAGGTTGACAACAAGGTCGTACTTATGCTTTCGCAGACGATGGGCAAAGCGCAAGATGCCGAGAAAACTCCTGTCCCGTCCCTTCTTATCGATCAGCAGGCATTCGTCGATATTTTGATTTTCCTGCACAATGTCCGCGAGGATCCGATCCGCGAGCAGAGTGATGCGTGCCTCGGGATAATTGTGCCGCAGCGTGCGCAGGACGGGCGTCACGAGCATGAGATCGCCGAGATGCATGAGGTTAATGACGAGTATGTTGTGATAGCCTCTGGGCGGCATAGTAAAAGTCCTTTGCGTCATGAAATCCATCATCGCGGCTGAGAAAGCCGCCATCGCGCGGAGGAGAGAATCTGCTCTGCCGCAATGCTCTCAATGCAATTCGACACAGGCGGATTTCCGTCTGCATCCAATGCCTCGGCGATCACAAGGTCATATCCCCCACGAGGCCCCCATACCTTCGGGTTCGTTGGTCCGAACACAGCGACCGTCGGGCACTTAACGGCCTGCGCCATGTGAAGCGGTCCCGTATCAACCGTAATAAGCAGTTCCGCTCTTTGCAGCAGGGCTGCCAGTTCCGGCAGGGTAAGCGTCCCTGCAAGCACTGCCTCGTCCGGAAGGCCTGCCCGATGCGCAGCTTCATGCAAACGTTGATGGTCAGAACTCCCGCCAATAAGAATGATCACGCAGTCTTTTGAAAGAGCTCGTACAAGATCCACAACGGTCTCAGAGGAGAGATTTTTGCGCTCGTAGCTGCCGCAGGGACAAATGACAACGAAGCGGTCTTGGGGCAGTCCACGTTGCACCAACTTCGCGGCGCAGGATTCTTGTGCCTCAGCGGGGATGGAAAGAGCAAGGCTTACATCACGCACCGCAATATCGAGAGGCATAAGCACTCCGAGATGGTTGATCGCCTCATGCTGAATCGCAGGACGTTTCGAGGAAGCAACCATTGTGAGGAAAAAACTTCCGTGCTGCGCGTCATAGCCCAGCCGGTTTGGAATTCGTGCAAGCCACACAACTGCCGCACCACGCGGAGCGAAGTTCATGCAGACAGCAAGGTCGAAGCGATACTTCCGCAGACGTGCCGCCATGCGGAGCATTCCGAAAAGGCCCTTTTCACGTCCCTTTTTATCATAGACAAGAACCTCATCGACGTAGGGATTCATCCCCGCAACGCTTTCCGTCAGCGGCACGGTCATCATCGTAATACGTGCGTCCGGGAAACGCTCATGCAAAGCACGTACGGCAGGTGTTGCAAGAATGACATCGCCAATAAAGGCAAGATCGATGACTAGGATGTTCCGGTACAAGTCATCCCCTCCCTTTTCTGCGTCTGCGCACCGCGAAGCACTGCTCCGAGCTTCGCCGCGACCTCATCCACGCGAATCGCCGCGAGGCAGTCGAGCCCCTTCGGACACGCACGCTTCCAACATCCGCGGCAGGGGCGATCGACTTCGATCGCATTTTCGAGCTGACCGTAGGGCCCGTTGCGGTTTGCATCGGTCGGCCCCATGAGCATGACCGTCGGCGTGCGAAGTCCCGCCGCAAGGTGGACGGGACCCGTGTCACCGCCAAGGACAAGCGCCGCACGTGTGAAGACGTGTGCGAGCTGCTTGAGATTCGTCCGTCCGACGAGATTCACAGGCGGGATCTCGCTCGCACGCACGATATCCTGTGCAATGGTTTCATCAAGACGTCCGCCGCCGACGAGCACGGGAATGTAGTGTGCATGATAGAGACGATCGGCGAGCGCAGCAAAGTGCTCCGCCGGCCAGCGCTTGTTCGGCCAGTTCGCGCCGATGGCAAAGGCGACAAACGGCCGCTCCTCCGGCACGCCCTCGCGCGCAAGAAGCGTGTCTGCCGCCACCGCATCGCGTTCGGAAATGGCGACTGGGAAGCGTACCTCGCGCACCGCACAGCCAAGCGCACGCGCGACATCGAGATAGCGCTCAACAATGTGCCCCTCAGCATGCGTCCCGCGTACGGGACGGCTGACAAGATGTGCACCCTCGCGCATATTCGCCGTGCCGATGCGCAGCTTCGCTCCCGCGTTGAAGGCAATCGCCGCCGATTTGAACAGTCCCTGCAGATCGAGCGAGGCATCATAGCGGCGCGTGCGCAGACGACGGCGAAAGGGGCCGATCTCGCGCAGAAATCCGCCAAAGCTGCGGAACTTTGCCTTCTCGAACAGGATGAGTTCGTCGATGTACGGATTATCCTCAAGGATCGCGTATGCCGCCGGCTCCACCACCCACGTCAGATGTGCGTTGGGATACTGCTCCTTGATGGCATACGAAACGGGCAGAGCATGAATCACGTCGCCGATCGCGCTCAACTTCACGACCAGAATGTTCTTCATGCCCTGCCCTCCTTTCGTTATTGCACTGTTTGTTTTGGCTCTTGCCCCACGCGAACGCTTGTGCAGCAAGGCGTTTGCGCAGAGTACACGACAGACACTACTTCTGCGCGGCCCGCGCGATGATGTTCGTCGTCGACTTTCCCTCTACCAGCGGGATGAACGCCACCTCACCGCCGTAGCTCTCGACAATGCGCGCCTCGGGCAGCGTCTCCAGCGTGTAGTCACCGCCCTTTGCGTAGACAGCGGGCTGCACCTTTGCGATCAGTTCCTCCGCCGTATCCTCACCGAAGATCACAACATAGTCCACGGACGCGAGGGCCCCTACGACCTCCGCACGATCTGCCTCACTGTTCACGGGGCGCGTCTCCCCTTTGAGACGGCGCACAGACGCATCGCTGTTCAGCCCGAGGATAAGCACGTCGCCCAGTGCACGCGCCGCCGCGAGATAGCGCACATGCCCCGCATGAAGGATATCGAAGCAGCCGTTCGTAAAGACGACGCGCTGTCCTGCCGCACGCAGCGTCGCAGCGAATTCCTCAATTCGCTCGTTTGGAATCAGCATATCAAAATCCTCCCTCTGCCATCACAGCGGCACGCAGTTCCTCCTGCGCAACCGTCGCCGTCCCGCGCTTGCGCACGGCAATGCCGGATGCGATGTTGCTGAGGCGCGCCGCCGTCCGAGGGTCGATGCCCGCCGCGAGCGCGAGGAGCATGACGGCGACACAGGTATCGCCCGCTCCCGACACATCGAAGATCTCACTGTGATCGCTCACGGGAATATTCGTTGCCGAACCATCGGCAAGAAAGATCATCATGCCCTTGTCCCCGCGCGTAATCAGCACACCATCCGCACCGAGGCGCGTGCGCAGTTCATGCCCCGCCGCGTGAATGTCCTCCTCGGAGCGCAGCGTGCGCCCGAGCGCCGCCGCAAGCTCCGCATCGTTCTGCTTGACGTAGCCGATGCCCGCGTAGGAGAGGATGTCATAGCGTGAGTCCACGATGCTCGGGATCCCCCGTCTGCGCGTCTCCTCGATAACAAGGCGGCGCACACGGGCTGTCACCGTGCCCGAACCGTAGTCCGAGAGCACCACCCCGCGCACCTGTGGGAGCAGTGTACGGATGCGTGCGAGCAGCGCCTCCTCCGTCTCCGCCGTGAGCGGTGCATGCCACTCGCGGTCAACGCGCACAATCTGCTGGCTGACCGTCGCACGACCGCCCGCGATGATGCGCGTCTTCGTGATCGTCGGATGCGCCTCGGCACGGATGAACTCCGTACGCACCCCATTCGCACCAAGCACACGGAGCAGCGCATCACCGCTCACATCCTCGCCGCAGATGCCCATGGCGCAGGAAATTCCGCCAAGGGTCGCCGCATTGTTCGCGACATTTGCCGCACCGCCTGCAACCACGCGCTCCTCCCGCTGCTCAAGCACGAGCACGGGTGCCTCACGCGAGATGCGTGCAATCGTGCCGTCGAGGTAGACATCTGCCACCATGTCCCCAATGATGAGGACAGGCACACCGCTCATCGCTTCGAGTGCATTTACCATGGAGTGAACTCCCATTTGACCTTCCATGAATCCTGCTTAGAGCGATAGCGCAGGATGATCTGCGAGCAGTGCAGGTCGTGGAACCAGTAGTAGTCCACATCCGTCCATTGATGCGGATCAACGGCATACTTCGTCCCGATCCCGATCCGATTATGTTCATCGAGGCGGTAGCTGAGCCCGGCCTGCAGGACCTTGGAGTAGTCCTCCTGGTCGAAGCCAAACAGGGCATTTTGCTTCGAAGTCTTCGTATAAAGCCCGCCGATATAGGCGGCGAAGCGATCACTGAATTTCTTCGTAAGGTAGGCACTTGCATTGAGCCCCTGCACGCGGGAACGGTCATAGCTCTCCCGTATGACAGAGTACCCCGCTGCAAGGTCCAGTCCGTAGCCGTGGAACGGGATCGTATCGTGTGCAACCGAAACGCCGTATTTCCAATGATTGCTGTGAATCCCGTCCGAATACCACCGGCCATACTCAGAGTACAGATGATACGTAATCGGTGTCTGACCGAGCCGCTGCCCATAGCCGAGGGTAAGGGACGGCTGCTTCTTGACCCATGCGTTGTCGCCGTCCTCAAAAACGCCGTACGTCAAAACGGCACTCGCCCCGCCATTTCCCCAGCCGAGATCATAGTGACTGCGCCAGCCCTTGTTCGTCGTCACATAGAGATTCGCGCTCGCTGTCACACGCGGAGCGACATCATAGTCGAAGGTCTGCTCCAGCCAGAGCCCGTCGTCGCTGTCATAGCCCGCACTCGGGAAATTGCGCTGAATGGGGTGCGAGATATCCACCTCGTAGTGCTTCCTCGCGAAAATGACCTTGTTCTTCAGCCAGAACTTCACATTCGTGAGCACGAGCTTATCCCCCGGATAGAGCTCCGCAACATCTGCACTCAGATGGTAGTCCGGCTTTTCGGCGGAGCATTTCGTCTGCGTGCCGTTGTATACGACGATCTTGTCCGGATAGAACTCGAATCGCTTGCCCGTCATATAGTAGCCGCCAACCTTGCCCTCGGCCTCGGCCATCGTTCCCTCACGCGTCTTGTAGTTGTATTGGATACGATAGCCGTCAAGCGTCACACGCGACGCCCCCTCGGTCAGCTGCAGCAGGTGCGCACGGTCGGGAACGGAGACGTCTCCCGAGACGGTATTCCCCTCCACATAGTCCCCCTGAAAGCGCCGCGCCGCAAGCTGCATAATGTCTACATGCCCCTTTGCCGTGAACTCTCCCGTGCGCTCGTCATAGGTGAGATCATCGCCCTCAAATGCGATGGGGGATGGGGCCTCCTCCGTCACGGGGTGGCGCAGATGCTTTGCCATTTCCGCAACATCCGCAAGCAGCTTCTCCTGCTCCGGCGTGAGCCTGTTCGCACGCTCCTCACGCCGCTCGTTCTCGATGAAATCCAAATGCTGAAAGCCCGTGTCCGAGTTCCCTCGATAGGCAGCATGGGCCGTCATCGGGAGTGCGGTACAGGCGACGGTCAGTGTGAGTAGGATGCGCGTTTTTATTGGCTTGGTCATCGGCGCGTTCTCCTGTCTTTGCAAAGAATTCAGTCGTTCTTATACTACATCATAAACGGAATTTTCGCAACCGAAAAGACCACAGAGCCCCATCCCCTCATCGAATCTAAATTTGACGCATATATTTTTTTCATCTATAATAGATCCGAATCTGAGAAAATCACGGAAAGGAGGCGATCATCGGGATGCAGAGTTCTATGACAAGTGGATTTCTGCTTGCCGTCCTTGTCTTTCTTGCGAGTTTCAGCGTATGCGAAGCAGCAGAGGACATGCGCTTTGTCGACGCGGAGGATGATACGGGCTACTACGTCGATGCCGCGAGCATCGTCCGCGTCTCGGACACGGAGCGCGATGCCGTCATCGCCGTTGTCAAGGCGGCCGAAAACCGCCGCTACGTCTATCGTACGCGCCTCTACCCGCAGACAGGAACGTATCAATTCGTCTCCGCGCAGGTCGAGGTCTATGATACAAAGGAAGTTCTGCGCACAACGCACGGCATGGATACGCCGCAGAAATACACCCCCGCTTCACCGCTCAGGAGCATTGCAGACTTCGTTGAGGAGTTGCTGACCAAAAAGCAGCAGCCAAGATAGGAGGAGATCATATATGCAGCAGAAAATCTGTGCACTCGTACTGACCTTCGTGCTCGCGCTCACATCCTTCGGTACGGCACTCGCCGCAGAGCCGCCGAACGCCGTTCAGTCAAAGCTCGCACTCATCGAGCAGGACACCTACGGACAGGAGCAGACGGGGGCGCTCATCGACCGCATCAACAAGCTTGAGCGCGACTATGACGGCAAGCACCGTACGGGCAGCCTGATGGCACGCATCGACGCCATCTACGACGAGATCTATACAAACAGCACAAGTCCGTCCATCCTCATGAACCTCAACGCGATCGAGTGGAACATCAACCACGAGACAAGCCTGCGCTCCGTACAGGAGCGCGTCAGCGAGATGGAGGTCGCCCTCCTCGGCAAAACCACCGAGGGCACATTCCAAAAGCGCATCTCCGCGCTCTCAATGGCATCCTTCGGCAGGAAGGAGATCCCCGTCACCCCCGTCTCCGTCCCCGCGAACACGCTCATTAAGGTCGCTCTCGTGACCCCCGTCAACGCAAAGAACCTCAAGGTCGGCGATACGATCGAGTATCAGGTTGCGGACGATGTCTTTGTCGGTGATGTCCTCGTCTTTACAAAGGGCTCGCGCGGTGAGGGCACCGTCACAAAGGTAAAGCAGGCGAAAAATTTCGGACGCAACGCGCAGGTTGAGATCGACTTCAAGAACACGAAGGCACTCGACGGCACGTATGTGACCACCTTCATCGGCGAAGAGGCGAAGAAGGAGATGCAGCACCTCGCCATGGCTGCGGGTGCCTCGCTCGCAGGCATCGCCGTCCTCGGGCCGCTCGGCGTTGTCGCAGGCGCGTTCGTCCATGGCAAGAACGTCGATCTCCCCGCCGGCACCGAACTCTACATCCAGACGAAGACCGACACCACCGTCTACGGCGTACAGACCACCTACGACAGCGCCGCCCCGTTCCAAGCTGTGACGACATCCTCCTCACATAGCGGAACCAACGACACAAGCGTCTACGACGACGAAGTATAAACGATGTCACAGCAAACGCAAGGGGCTCACATGGCAAATGTCATGTGAGCCCCTTGTTATAGTGTTTTTCAGCGGACGAGGAACCCCGCCAGCTTCATATTCTCATCGTAGCTGAGCCGATAGATAACCGCCGTTTCCTTGTATCCCACAGCGAGCTCGCAGATGACGTACCACTTGTCGCCCTCTTTGCCCGCCGTCATGAGCGGCTTGCCGACGCCCGCACGCGCGCCCCACTTCGGTGCGAACTCCGCCTTTGCACCCGTGACCTGCGCCGCCGTCAGATGCGGACGCAGCTCCTGCGTTGCCTCAAGCTGGAGCGCCGTGATGTCCTCCCTCTCAAAGCGGGCGATTGTCGCCATCACATGCTGCTCGACGACCTTCACGTCAAACGGTGCCTGCTCCTGCACCGCCTCCGCCTGTGCGGGAGCCGCTGCACCTTCCTCGGCAAACGCGGCGGGCGATACGGTGAACACACTGCCCGCGACGAGCGCGGTGCCAAGAATACGGGAAAGCATACGGATTTTCATGGATTTTCCTCCTTCATCCAACCAAATCAAAAACTATTTAATGCAGGAGAAACACGCAAGAGACTCCACGCACTCGACCGAAACTTCGCGATAGAGGGAGCGCAAACGTGCCTCGAGACTTTCCTTTGTATCGTACGGCGGTGTAAAGAAGCCCATGCGCGTATAGAGATGCTGCACAACGAACTCCGTACGCGGATTTCCGCCGAGCACGAAGACTGAGCCCGTCAGCCGCCCGCCGGGACGCAGCACACGGTGCACCTCACTCCACGCCGCCTCCTTGTCGGGGAAGGCGTGAAAGCCGTTGATCGAGACTGCCGCATCGAAAAAGTCATTCTCGAACGTCAGCTGTCCGACATCGCCCTCCACAAACGCGACGTTATGCACGCCGAGTGCGTCCGCACGCGCACGCGCCGCTGCGAGCATCGCGGGCGAGTAGTCGAGACACGTGATATCGGCGTTCGGCAGCTCTGCATAGACGGGCAGCGAGAGACAGCCTGTCCCCACGGGCACCTCGAGCAGCCGCCCGTCGAATCCCTCATGCGCCGCACGCAGGGCAAGGCCGACATAGCGGCTCACACCGTTTCTGTCCAGTCCCCACACGAGCCGCGAGACTAGTTTGCCCGACCACGTCGAGTATGTCATCATCCCATCGTACAGACTTGCGAGCCGTCCCACCGAATGATACGCCCCTCGGATCTTCTCATACCGCCGCAGTTCCTCGTCCATCGTGACACCCTTTCTCACCGCCTATTGAACTGTATTCTAACACAAAATGTGTGCGGGTTCAAATCAGAGAAGGCGTCTTGCGAACGTCTACCAAACGTGATACAATTTTACAAAGGAGATGATTCGTATGGCAAAGACAGAAACACTGCATATCCGTCTCGAACCGGAACTCAAGTCCGCCGTCGAGGAGACTTTCCGAACGCTTGGACTCTCTGCTGCCGAAGCAATCAACATTTTTTTTCATCAGGTACTGCTGCATGACGGTCTGCCGTTCGCCGTCCAAAAACCACGTTTCAATCCAGAAACACTTGCTGCTCTCCGTGAATCCGACGCGATTGCAAGCGGTGCACTGCCCGCAAAATCCTACGCGAGTGCAGCTGACCTCATTCGAGAAGCGCAGGAGGAACTCCGTGCTGAGTATTAAGCAGACTGCGCAATTCAAAAAGGATTTGAAAGCCGCCATCAAACAGGGCTGCGACCTCGACCTCCTCGCCCACATCATCGACACACTTGCGCGACATGAGCCACTGCCGGCTCATCACCGCGACCACGCACTGTCTGGCAGGTATCGCCATCATCGCGAATGTCACATCACCCCAGACTGGCTGCTGATCTACCAAATTCGCGAGGACACACTGATTCTCTCACTCACCCGTCTCGGCAGCCACGCCAAACTCTTTCGACTCTGACCGCCGCTGTGCGGTCTTTTTTTCTGTGCGGGTTCAAATCCCTTCCTTATGGACACGCTCCCGATTCGGTGGTAAACTTTAAGAAGTTACTGAAAACAAAGGAGAGATCACCATGCATGCGCGTTTCTACATGACCATCATCCTCTCGGCACTCCTCCTCACCACCGCCGGCTGCAGCGATGATGCCGCAAAAGAAACACCGGCGCCCCTCGTACGGACGATGACGGTCGGCGATGCCGCCGCGGCGGAGGGCGGTTACACGGGCACGGTGCACGGACGCTATGAGACGCGGCTCGCCTTTCAGGTCGGCGGACAGATTCTCTCGCGCAACGTGAACGTCGGCGCACACGTCCGCGCCGGCGATGTGCTCATGGTGATCGACGCACGCGACGTGCAGCAGCAGGCGAACGCAACAAACGCTGCCGTCTCCGCCGCACGCTCGCGCTACGAGCTCGCACGCACGGAACGCGCACGCTACGAGCAGCTCTACGCCGCACAGGCAATCTCTGAGGCGATGCTCGACCAGTACCGCACGAACGAACGCGCCGCCGAGGCGGCGTACCGTCAGGCAGTCGCGCAGGACACGGCGAGCCATAATGCACTCGGCTACACGAACCTCGTCGCGGGTGCGGACGGCGTGATCTCGAACATCACGGCGGAGGAGGGACAGATCATCGCCGCAGGGCAGACCGTCATGACGCTCACGCAGGAGGGCGAGCGCGAGATCGAGATCGCCGTGCCCGAGAGCCGTCTCGCAGAGGTCTCTGTCGGTATGCCCGCCGCCGTCGCCCTCTGGGCGAACAGTGCCGCCTACACGGGCATACTGCGTGAACTCTCTCCCGTACCCGATGCGGCGACGCGCACCTATACGGCGCGGATCGCGCTCACGGACGCGCCCGCTGACCTCCCGCTCGGCATGACGGCACGCGTCCGCCTCGGTGCATCCGTCCAAGACGGTGTCGCCATTCCCCTCTCCGCGCTGTATCAGACGGGTGATACGGCGCAGGTCTACGTGGTCGAGGACGATGAGGTGCATCTCCTCCCCGTCACCGTCACGGCGTTCCGCACAAACGATGCCCTCGTCGCGGGGCTGCCGCAGGGCGCACGCATCGTGACAGCGGGCGTGCACCAGCTCCACGAGGGAGAGAAGGTGCGGACGAAATGAGAAACCTCACAGAGCTCTCCCTGCGCCACCGCGCACTCGTCTGGTACTTCATCATCGTCTTTGCCGTCGGCGGCATCTTTGCCTACAACAGCCTCGGGCGCATGGAGGACCCCGCCTTTACCATCCGCCAGATGGTGATCTCCGCCGCATGGCCGGGCGCAAGCGCAGAGGAGATGCAGGAGCAGGTCACGGACAAGCTCGAACGGCGTTTTCAGGACACCCCAGGGCTCAAGGAGATCACGAGCGAAACCAACGCGGGGCAGACCACCATCTACGTCAGTCTGCGCGACGATGTGGATGCGTCGGAGATTCGCCCGACGTGGCGCGACGTACGGAACTTCGGTGAGGATGTAAAGCGCGATCTTCCCGACGGTGTCTACGGGCCGTTCTACAACGACCGCTTCGACGATGTGTACGGCTCAATCTACGCCATCACGGGCGCGGACTACAGCGATGAGGAACTGCGCAGCATGGCGGAGGACGCACGCCGCCGCATCCTTGCCGTCCCGAGCGTACAAAAGGTGGAGCTGATCGGCGTACAGAGCGAGCGCGTCTACGTTGAGATCGCCCTCGAACGGCTCGCGCAGCTCGGCATACCCCCGACCGCCATCACAGACGCACTCGCCGCGCAGGATGCGATGGCGACAAGCGGCAGCATCGAGACGACGAGCGACACCGTACAGCTGCGCGCCTCGGGCGTGTTTGAAAACATCGAGGACATCCGTGCACTCCCGATCGCGGCAAACGGGAAAGTCTTTCGCCTCGGCGACATCGCAAGCGTCGAGCGCAAGGCGGTTGACCCATCCGAGCCGCGTATGCTGTACAACGGCGCGCCCGCCGTCGGCATCGCCGTCTCGATGGAGGCGGGCGGCAACATCCTCGCCCTCGGCGAAAACCTCAAAGAACTGACCGCCGCGATACAGCAGGACCTCCCGCTCGGTGCCGAGCTGCACGAGGTGTCAAATCAGCCCGCCGTCGTGCAGCACTCCATTCACGACTTCGTCGAGACGCTCGCACTCGCGATCCTCATCGTCCTCGGTGTCAGCTTCCTCTCGCTCGGGCTGCGCACGGGACTTGTCGTCGCGGGCTGCATCCCGCTCGTTCTCGCGGGCACATTCGTCGCCATGTATCTGCTCAGCATCGATCTGCACAAAGTATCCCTTGGTGCCCTCATCATCTCGCTCGGTCTCTTGGTCGACGATGCCATCATCGCCGTCGAGATGATGAGCGTCCAGCTCGAGCGCGGCATGGGACGCTTTGACGCCGCGTGCTATGCCTTTACCCAGACGGCGAAACCCATGCTCACAGGCACGCTCATTACCTGCGCGGGCTTCATCCCCGTCGCATTCTCCAAGGGCATGGCGAGCGAGTTCTGTGCCGCACTCTTCCCCGTCATCGGCATCGCCCTAATCCTCAGCTGGATCGTCTCCGTTATGGTCGCGCCGCTCTTCGGCTATTATTTGATTCGCGTCAAAAAAATGGAGGAGGGCGCGCACGATCCGTACACGAGCCCCTTCTATCGGCTCTTTCGCCGCGTGCTCACAACATTTCTCGCACACCGCGCCGTCGTCCTCGTCGGCACCGTCCTCCTCTTTGCCGTGAGCCTTGCGGCATTCCCGCACATCAAACAGACCTTTTTCCCACCCTCGCTGCGCCCCGAACTGCTCGTGCGCCTGACCCTGCCGCAGGGCGCATCCATGCAGGCGACGGCAGCAGAGGCGGATCGTCTCGCTGACCTCCTTGCGGCGCACAGCGACAAAATCCAAAACTACGCCGCCTACATCGGACGCTCCACACCCCGCTTCGTCCTCACCGTCGATCCGAAGGCAGACGCAGCGAACAGCGCCCAGTTTGTCATCACTGCGAACGATACCGCCGCGCGTGAGGAGCTTGCCGCCATGATTGCCGCCGCACGCAGCGACGAGCTCTCGGGCGTGCGCGTCACCACACAGTACATCCAGACGGGACCGCCCGCCGACTTCCCCATCATGCTGCGCGTCTCCGCGCCCACGACGGACGAAGTGCGCCGCGTCGCCGAGGAGGTCGCCGCCATCACTGCCGCCGATCCCGCCGCAGCGAACGTCCACCTCGACTGGACGGAGAAATCCAAGACCGTCCGCATCGACTTTGACAAGGACAAGCTGAAACTCTACGGGATCAGTGCAAAGGCAGTCAAGCAGATGCTCTACACCGAGCTGACGGGCGCACAGGCAGCAGAATTCTACACGGGCGACCGCACCATTGGCATCGTCCTGCGCCTTGTGGGGCGCGACCGCACGAACATCGAACGCCTCGGCGAGCTGCCGATTGCCGCAGCGGGCGGCAGCGTCCCGCTCGCACAGATCGCCCACCTTTCCTATGGCGCAGAGGATGGATTTATCAAACGGCACAACCTGCGCCCAAGCATCATGGTGCAGGCGGAGGTCAGAGAGGGCGAGGGCAACGATGCCGCGCTGCGCGTTTACAAAGCGACTGAGGAACTGCGCCGCAGCCTCCCCGCCGGCACGACCATCGAGACGGCGGGCGCGCTCGCGGACTCCGCCGACTCCATGCACTACCTCATGCAGCCGCTGCCCGCCATGATCTTTATCATCATGACCCTGCTCATGCTCCAGCTTGGCAGCATAGGCAAGATGACGCTCACCCTCCTCACCGCACCGATGGGGCTGATCGGCGTCGCATTTGCCATGCTCCTCACCGACTCCGCGCTCGGCTTCGTCGCCTACCTCGGCGTGCTCGCCCTCTTCGGCATGATCATCCGCAACTCCGTCATCCTCATCGACCAGATCAAAAAGCATGAGGAGGCGGGCGAGCAGCCCATGGATGCCATCATCGACTCAGCCGTCCTGCGCTTCCGCCCCATCATGCTCACCGCCGCTGCCGCCATCCTCGGCATGCTCCCGCTCATGCGCAGCATCTTCTGGGGGCCGATGGCGGTCGCCATCGCGGGCGGACTGATTGTGGCAACGGTGCTGACACTGCTCGTCCTGCCCGTCATGTACGCCGTCGCATATCGGGTGAAAAACTAATTCTACGTAGAAAAATCTCCCGACCGCTTCTGACCTGATCCCCAAAAGTTAGATTCCTCAAGTCTAACTTTTGAGGGTCAGGTCACTTCCGCCGTCGGGAGATTTTTATTTTTCAGTTGACACTCACAATCTTCTCATACGGATGGACAATCAGCGCACCGTCCTTATACTCGCCGATGTAGATGTCCTTCACCGCGTAGCCCGCCGTGCGCAGCTCTGCGTTGAGCCAGACGTGATCCTTTTCGATGAGTTCGAGGATGTCCTCGTCCACCTGTCCGTCGAGGATAAGCGGATAGCGCGCGTTCTGCTCGCCGTACTGGATGACGGTGAGTTGTCCGTTCGGCTCAAGCACGGCGCGTTTCACATCTTTGACGTAGTAGACCCCCGCCATACGGAGTTTCAGCATGATGTCATGCGCGAGCATTCCATGCCGCATGCACTCATCCATGAGGATCTTGCCGCGCTCGATCACCACGGCGGGACGGCCGTCGACGAAGTCCTTGATCGCACCGCTGTTCATCTTGAGGTATTTCAGAACCAGCACGAGCAGCGTCCACGCGATCAGCACGAGCAGAAAGTCCAGAATCGAGATGGCGTTGTTGTAGATCACGCCGCCGATGATGCCGCCGAGGACGTAGTTCTGCACCTGATCGGTCGCGGAGTTCGGTGCGAGGTTGCCCTTGCCGAGCAGGTTGATCTGAACGATGAGACAGAGGAGTCCGAGCGCGAGCTTGCCCAGCATCAAAAAGTAGATCAGCATGTCAGTCCTCCTTGTCCACAATCTTCACATCGCGGTTCAGTAGATGCGTCCGCTCGTACTGAAACGAGGTAAAATCCGCATTGAACGTCACCGCATAAAACGTCCCCTGCACATCGACGAGCATTCCCTGTTTCAAATACGTCGAGTTGGTGCGGATCTTTTGCACGGGCACGTCCAGATCCACGCTGAGACTGTGGAGGAACTGCGCCATGCGCGAGGTTGCCTCCACATCGCTCTTCGTACGGTTGTAGTCGTTCCACTGCATACCTCCGAGAAATGCGACCATGAGGAAGAGGATGACAATGAGGTCGCGGTAACGCGTCGCGAGGCGGTTGCGCAGATATTTGATGCTGACAAACAGCAGCGCAGCGAGCGCGAGAAACGAGAGCACATACCAGACATTATCGCCGAACTGGCTGTGCGCCGTGATATAGTCATAGGTATAAAAATTCAAGAAATCCCCTCCTTTTTCGCCTGTAGATTACTACAGGATGTACGGTGCGTCAAGTTTTTTGTCGGGCAGCGATGTATTCAGTATGCGATTGTATTTTCTCTGTATCTTCTGTTATAATATTGAAATTATCCGCACACATGACGGAGGGACAGACCTCCGGAGCGGGTAATGGAACTGTTTTCTGTGTATAAGGGGATGCCTTCCACATCCCGGCGGGAGAGAGACGCCATGAAAGGTGAGCTGTATATCAAGAAAAATCGGTGCAAGGGCTGCAGCATCTGCGCCGCATTCTGCCCGAAGCAAGTGCTCGAGGTGAGCCTGCTCGGCAAGATCACACCCGTCCGACCCGAGGACTGTATCGCGTGCGGACAGTGCGAGATGCGCTGCCCCGATTTTGCGATATTCGTGGAGCGGAGGGAGGAGCGCAAATGAGCGAGACGAGAGCAAGGCTCATGCAGGGCAACGAAGCGGTCGCCGAGGGCGCGATTGCGGCAGGTGTGACGTTCTTCGCGGGCTATCCGATCACGCCGTCCACGGAGATCGCCGAGCAGATGGCAAAGCTGCTGCCGAAGATCGGCGGCACGTTCCTCCAGATGGAGGACGAAATCGGCGCGATGGGCGCAATCCTCGGTGCGTCGCTCGCGGGTGCAAAGGTGATGGACGCGACGAGCGGCCCGGGCTTCTCTCTGAAACAGGAGCTGATCGGCTATGCAGCGTGCGCAGAGATCCCGTGCGTCGTGGTGAATGTACAGCGCGTCGGTCCCTCGACAGGGCAGCCGACCGCGCCGTCACAGGGCGATGTGATGCAGGCGCGTTGGGGCACGCACGGCGACCATCCGATCATTGCACTCTCGCCGTGGAGCGTGCGCGAGTCGTTCGATCTGGCGGTGCTGTCGGTGAACTATGCGGAGCGGTTTCGCACGCCCGTCATTCTGCTGACGGACGAGATCGTCGGGCATCTGCGCGAAAATGTCACGCTCCCGACGGCAGACGAATTGGACATCTATCCGCGCCGCCTGCCGAAAAAGACACGCGCCGAAGGCTATCAGCCGTTCGCCGTCGGCGAGGATCTTGTGCCCGATGTCGCGCGTTTCGGCGACGGCTGCCGCATCCACGTCACGGGGCTCCTCCACGATGAGACGGGCTTCCCGTCGGGCAGCCCCGTCGTCACGGAGCAGCTGATCCACCGTCTCCACGAGAAGATCAATCGTGTGGGCGAAGAGATCATCCACACGGAGGAAGCCTTTATGGAGGACGCGGAGTACGCCGTCGTCAGCTACGGCGGCACAGCGCGCACGGCATACGAGGCGGTACGCGCGGCGCGTGCGGACGGGATCAAGGTCGGTTTCCTGCGCCTCAAGACGATCTGGCCGTTCGCGGATGCCGCCGTCGGACGGCTCGCGGATCGCGTGCGGAGCATCCTCGTCGCGGAGCTGAACTATGGGCAGCTCGTGGGTGAGGTCACGCGTGCGGCGCACGGTACGCCTGTCCGCCCCTGCCTCAAGTACAATATGCTGGACTTCACGCCCCAGGAAATCACGGCGGCGATTCGTCAGATGAGCGAGGAGGTGCGGGCATGAGCACGGACATGAATGCACGCGCGGAGGTCGACCGCAGCTTTGAGCAGTATTTTCGTCAGAACCGTCTGCCCCATCTCTGGTGTCCCGGCTGCGGCAACGGCACGGCACTGAAGTGCATTGCCGAGGCGATTGAGGAAACGGAGGGCTTTACGCAGGACAACACCGTCATTGTCTCCGGCATCGGCTGTTCCTCGCGCGGCTCGGGCTATATGGATTTCGACACGGTGCATACAGCGCACGGACGAGCCATTCCGTTCGCAACCGGCATTAAACTCGCACGCCCTGAGCTGAACGTCATCGTCATCACAGGAGACGGCGACTGCACTGCCATTGGCGGCAACCATTTCCTGCACGGCTGTCGGCGCAATGTCGATCTGACGGTTGTGCTCTTCAACAACAATATCTACGGCATGACGGGCGGGCAGTCCTCGCCGACGACACCGCCGGGCAAGATGACGGCGACCGCACCATACGGGACGATCGACCGCCCGCTTGACGCGTGCCGCATCGCCGAGGCAGCAGGTGCGACCTACGTCGCACGCTCGACGGCGTTCCACGTCAAACATCTCACGCAGATGATTGCGGGCGGGCTCAAAAATCACGGCTTCGCCCTCGTCGAGGCGATGGTGCAGTGTCCGACCGCCTATGGGCGCAAGAACAAGATGGGGTCGCCCGCTACGATGCTCACATGGATGAAGGACTCCGCTGTCATGAAGGCGGCATGGGACAAACTCCCGCCCGAGAAGCGTACACCGGAGAAGTTCCCCATCGGACTGCTCTACGAGTGCGCGGGCGAGGAGTACGGCATGGCGAACACCGAGATTCAGCGGCGTGCGGGAGGGCTCTGATATGCACAAGGAACTTCGTCTCTCAGGCTCGGGCGGACAGGGTGTCATCACCGCCGCCATCATCTTCGCTGAGGCGGCGACCGCGTGCGGAATGAATGTCGCACAGTCGCAGTCCTACGGCCCCGAGGCACGCGGCGGCGCATCCCGCTCCGAGGTCATCGTCAGTGACGGCGCAATCTATCATCCGCACGTCGAGCATCCCGACATCGTCCTTGCCATGACACAGGCGGCGACGGACAAGTACGCGGGCGATCTCGATCCCGCAACGGGCATCCTGATCGTTGACAGCGAGCTCGTCCCGAGCGTCCCGCAGGCGGCGCACGTCGTCTCCGTTCCCATCACCACGCTGGCCATCGAGAAGATCGGCAAGGCTCTCTTTGCGAACATTGTCGCGCTCGGCGCAATCACGCGCGTCTCTGGCATCGTACCGCTCGACGCCGTAAAGGACGCCGTCGCAAACCGCGTTCCGCCGCACACCGTCGACCGCAACATGCAGGCACTGATGGTTGGATACGAGGCGGCGAAAATGTCATCCGAAACAAATTGACCCCCATGAAAAAACCGCCCTGTCAGGCAAAAATTGCTTGACGGGGCGGTTTTTCATGCAGCCGCGGCAGGATACAGCAAGGGGCTCATCATGTCTTGTCCGGCAGCAGGAGTTCTTCTTCGCTGAGCAGTTCAATCTCCTCGCCGCGTTCGCGACGAAGGCGGATATTCTCCCGCCCCCATGCACACATGACGTCAACGATCCGATCCGCAGACCGTCCATAGTCTGTAATGAAATACTCGACCTTTGGCGGAAGCTGCTCGTAATCGATGCGTCCGACAATGCCATCGCGCTCCAATTCACGCAGCTGCTGTATCAATACTTTTTCCGATACACCGGGAATGAGACGGCGCAGCGCCCCCGTCCTTTGGGGGCCTGACATCAGCAGACAGATGATCAGTGCCTTCCATTTCCCGCTGAGAATTTCCAGTGCAGCCTCAATGCCCAGACGATAAGTTTTCATCGCAAAAGTCCTCCTGGCTCCCATTGTAGCACAGGACTTCTCTTTGATGAACACTTACTTTATTGTGTGTATTTACATCCGATCTGCACCTGATAGAATAGAGACAGCAAACATCTGCAGCAGGAGAAAAGAGGTTTTAAATGAAAGCACTCGTTGTACAGGCACATCCATGCATCGAAGAATCGCGTGTCAACAAGCGGTGGAGAGAAGAACTCGCAAAACATCCCAACGATATTGAGGTGCACGCGCTCTATGAGGAATATCCCGATTGGCAGATTGACGTCGAGAGGGAGCAGCGTCTCCTGGAGGCACACGCGCTGATCGTATGGCAGTTTCCTCTCTATTGGTACAGCTGTCCGCCTCTCCTCAAAAAGTGGCTCGATGACGTGTTCACCTACGGCTGGGCATACGGTTCAACGGGACGCAAGCTGGTCGGCAAAAATTTCGGGCTCGCCGTGTCAATCGGAGACAAGGAGACAAATTACACACGGACCGGAGATATCGGCTTTTCCGTGGATGAAGTGCTCACCCCCTTCAAAGCGACAGTCGGTCATGTTGGCGCTGATCTTCTGCCGTATTTCGCCTTGTTCGGTGCATCCTTTCAGGCGACGGACGAGGAGATTGCGGAGAGCGCCAAAGCATATGCCGCGCGTATTCTCCAGTGGCAGAGCATGTAAACGAGACCGTCTGCCGCTGATCATCGGCAGGCCCTCATGGTCGGCTATGAGGCGGCGGGAAAATAAACGCCAAATGCAAAAACCTCCCGCATTTCTGCGGGAGGTTTTTTCGTTGACGCTTTCCTATTCGTAAGTACCGCACAAAAAAGTGCGTTCTTGTGCCCCATCCCTCCATACGCTATCATTCAACGATAGAAATGGAGGTTTTCTTATGAAGACATTGATTATCGCCGCGCACCCGAATCTCGAAGAATCCGTCATCAACAAGCGATGGCTGACGGAGCTGCGCAAACATCCTGACCTCTGTACGGTCCACACGCTTTCCGCGTGCTATCCCGACGGCCGGATTGATGTGGAGCGCGAGCATCGGCTCATCGAGGCGCACGGCAGTCTGGTCTTTCAGTTCCCGATCTACTGGTTCTCCTGCCCGCCGCTGCTGAAGACATGGTTCGACGAGGTGCTGACGCACGGCTGGGCATACGGACGAAACGGCGGGGATAAATTGGAGGGGCGCAAGGTCGCGCTCGCGGTCACAACGGGCGTACGCGCGGAGGATTACAGCATCGACGGACGATACCACTATACACTCGCGCAGCTGCTCGCCCCGTTTGAGACCACACTGCGGTACTACTGCCGCGCCGACTATCAGCCGTTCTTCGCCTTTTACGGTGCGGAGCTTGCGCCGGGCGAGGACTATCACTCGACGGCAGAGGAGATTGAACGCAGCGCGGAGAACTACGCGCGTTTTGTGGCGGCGTTATCGTGAGATGTCCGCATCGCTCCTGTGCTGCTCGCCCCAATCACACATGCTGTGCAGGATCGGGATAAGCGACTGCCCACGCTCCGTGAGGGCATACTCCACCTTGGGCGGCACCTGCGGGTACTCTGTCCGTACGACAAGCCCGTCCGCCGCGAGTTCCTTCAGCACGGCGGCAAGCGTCTTGTACGGAATTCCTGCAATCCGCCGATGAATCGCGTTATGACGAAGTACACCGTGCTCGGCGAGCAGATAGAGAATCGCCATCTTGTACTTGCCGCCGATCAGGGACAGCGTGTAGTGAAATCCCGTCTGTACGATCTCCGTTCCCTGCTGCACGCAGCTGCCATGCTCCATAAAAATCCTCCCTAAGCCTTTCATAACCATAAGAAGAGCCGCCCTCTCTGCAAATTCGGGCGGCTCTTTTCATTTCGGATGCAGAACGTTGTTCATTATAGAGCAGGAAGATCGTATCCGTCAAGCTTGACGGAGCTTACTTCACACCTGCACCGTCAAGCGCTGCGCGGACACTCTTCTGTGCGCGGCGGAGTTTTTCCATCTCATCGTCCGCAAGGCGCACTTCAAATGACCGCACGATGCCGTCCTGCGCGATCATGCGCGGGATGGAGAGTGCCACGTCCTTCATGCCATACTCTCCGTTCATGACGGCGGCGCAGGGCAGAATCGTATGCTCGTTGTAGAGGATCGCCTTGATGAAGCGGCAGGCGACCATGGCGATGCCCGTATTCGTGAAGCCCTTGAGGTTGATGACATCGTAGGCGGTTTGGATGAGCCCCTGCTCGACATCCTGGCGATCGAGTTTTTTCTCAAAGTGGAAGTACTCGTCGAGATGGTCGATGCCAAGCCCCGCACAGTTGACAGTTGACCATGCGACAAAGGCATCGTTGCCGTGCTCTCCGAGGACGTAGCCGTGGATGTTCTTCGGATCCATCGCATAGTGCTCGGCGAGGATGTAGCGGAAGCGATACGTCTCAAGCATTGTGCCCGTACCGAGAATCTTTGCACGCGGATAGTCGAACTCGGTCGAGACGACGTAGGTCGCGACATCGAGCGGGTTCGTAATCATGATGATCATGGCATCCTTCGTGTATTTCACGATCTCAGAGAAGATGGAGCGCATGATCTTCGAATTCGTGCTCGCGAGCTTCAGGCGATCGGGCGTCTCGCCCGGCAGGATGGAGGGCCCCGCCGTGATGACGATGAACGCCGCGTCGCGACAGTCCTCATACGTCCCCGGATGAATCTTGATGTTCGTGCAGTACGGTGAGGACATGGCATGGCTCGTATCGAGTGCCTCGCCGCGTGCGCGATCCATGTCGAGATCGATCAGCGCGATCTCCGAGGCAAGCTGAAAGTCCGCAATCTTGTTGAGCACGGCAGAGCCGACGTTGCTCGTTCCAATGATGACAACTTTTCCCCTGTTGACTGACATGACGATTACCCCCTAAAAATGCAAAAAAGTCCAAACGCAATGGGATGCGCTTGGACGCTATGAACTCATGACAAACTGTGTGGAAACCAGCCGTTTCATGATGGATTTCACTTCTTTTCAATAGAACAGTTCCCGCAGGATCTCCTGCGCCATCATAGTAGCACCACAGGGAATCATTGTCAATGGATTTTTCACGGGGTTTGTCGTGTATACAGGATGGTTTTTATTGTCGATGCACCAATATAAAACAGCAGTTCACAGACAAATATTTTCGTGCTGGAATCGCTGATAAAATGAAGTCTGTCAGATTGGTACAGATTTTCCGTCCGATCAAGGAGACAAACCGGACGCATAGCAAAGGCTATGTGGAGGATTTGTCGACACAGAGCGGGCGGAAAAGATGTGCCAAGATGGCAGTGCTGAATTTATCAGTGCTTCCTATAATGCACGCAGGTGTTGTCAACAGCGGTAGGCGGTCAATTCTGAGCCCCTTTGGCGGTCAACGACAACCAATCGCACGGCGCATTTCATGCTTGCGCTCTTGGGTCGTTTTCGCATACGACCTGTTTCCCAATCGCCTACGCCCTTATGGCTTGTCTCTTGGACAGGTCAGCAAAAGGGGGTATTGCCATGGGACTATACGAGTTTCTCGCTCTGGTGTTCCTCGTTACAATTTGTATTGTAGCAATCAAGGCATAAGAAAAGCCGCCCTGAGTGACCAAACCTAGGCGGCTAATCTTAGCTATTTCCTAGTGTGGGGGCTGACCGTTTACCGACAACACCTTTCTCTATGCCCATTATACGATGTTCGACGTTTTTCGTCAACCCTTGTCCGACGCTGCGTTGTAGACATCCTTGAGCAGGGTTTCCTTCCGCAGACTGCGGCATTCACACGCGCTCTCCTCGGCGGGGACGCTGCGGATCGTCGCGAGGAGGATGTCGCCGATCATGGGCGCATCGTCATAGAAAATCTGCGAGAGCGTGTCATGCGACCACGGGCGGATGCCCTCGCCGTAGTTGACGACGAAGTACAGCCCTGCATAGCACGCGCCGATCTCGCGCGCGAGGTAGACCTCAGGCGCGAGGCTCTGCCCCACGATGTCCGCGTGCCCCTTCAGCATGGCAATCTCGGCAGGGCTCTCGAAATGCCGCCCATCCGTGACGGCGTAGATGCCACGGTCGAAGATGCGCCCCGTATAGCGTTTCTTTGTCTCCGCAACAAGTGTCGTGCGAAGTTCCGAACAGAGTGCGTCGCGCATCACGAGCAGATAGCGTCCGTCGAGCATGACATCCTTGCGTACGGAGAGGTCAAGATAGTCGTCGGGGATGAGGAAGTCACGCGGGTCGAGCAGGGGGTTCACCGTCCCCACGCCGCCCTCGGAGAGGATGCGCCGCACGCCCGCCTCCCGCAGCACCCAGAACACCTGCCGCGAGGCATCCGCACGCGTCACGCCGCTGCGCCAGCCGTGCATACGGCAGGTCAGCACGCGCCGTCCCGCGACGGAGAACAGACGGAACGCGGGGCTTTCACCGTAGGGTGTCGCAAAGTGCAGCCCGTCCGCGAGGATCTCCACATCGTCCGCCATCGACGCACGCGGGAAGTCACTCGACAGCGTCCCCGAGCCGCCGATGATGGCATATCCCGCCGCAGGAACCTGTTGCTCTGCCATGCTAAAACCTCCGTATCACGCGATAGCGCGTGTCACGCTGCGCTGGCTCTCTGCCCGCGCCGCGTATCAGATCAATCATCTTCTTAATCGACATATTGTACCGCGTTCCCGCCGCACGCACGACATTCTCCTCAAGCATGATGCTCCCGAGGTCGTCCGCGCCGAAGCCAAGCGTCAGCTGTCCGATGCGCTCGCCCTGTGTGACCCACGATCCTTGGATATGCGCGACATTGTCCATGTAGAGACGCG
This sequence comes from uncultured Centipeda sp., assembly GCA_905372865.1. Taxonomy (GTDB): domain Bacteria; phylum Bacillota; class Negativicutes; order Selenomonadales; family Selenomonadaceae; genus Centipeda. Next base: position 18,109 of record CAJPQT010000012.1, on the reverse strand, counting down.
TGACGGCAAGCGTCCGCATATAATCCCAGCTCGACGTCTTTTCCCCGCCGAGTGCGGTATTGCCCGGCTGAAACGTCCATGTGATGAATGCGCGGAAGCCGCCCGTCTCCTCCTGCAAACGGCGGATGTGCTCCATGTGCTCCACGCGCTCCGCCATCGTCTCGCCGACGCCGATCACCATCGTCGCCGTCGACTCCATGCCGATCTTGTGCGCTGTCCGCATCACGCGCAGCCAATCCTCCGTCATGATCTTCTTCGGTGCAATGAGCCTTCGCACGCGATCGACGAGGATCTCCGCGCCGCCGCCGGGGAGCGAGGCAAGCCCCGCAGCCTGCAGCCGACGCAGTGTGTCCTCAATCGTAATACCCTCCTTTTCGGCAAAGTACAGAATCTCCGTCGCCGTGAAGGAGTGGATCACGATGGAGGGATAGCGCTCACGGATCGCACGCAGCATATTTTCATAGTAGGAAAGCGGCAGGTCGGGGTGAATGCCGCCCTGGATCATGACCTGCGTGCCGCCCGCTGCTGCTGTCTCACCGACCTTTGCGAGAATCTCCTCCATCGGCAGGAGGTAGCCGTCCTCCGCGCCTACCTTTGTATAGAACGCACAGAAACGGCATTCGTTTACACAGATATTCGTGTAGTTGATATTGCGGTCAACGATGAACGTCACCGTATCGCCGAACCGCCGCCGCCGCTCCGCATCCGCCGCGCGTCCGAGGTCGATGGGGTCGCCGTGCGTGAGGAGGTCTGCCGCCTCCCGCTCCGAAAGTCTCATGCGCCCTCCCCTGCCGCAATCGGCTGATAAAATGTATCGCGCTCCACAGGCACATAGCCCGCCTCGCGGATCATCGCATCGAGCTCGCGCCGCGTGATGCCCGTCTGCGTCTGTGCACCCGCCGCGTGAATGATCTTCTCCTCACCGATCGTGCCGTCGAGATCGTCCGCGCCGAAGCCGAGGGCAAGCTGTGCAATGGGCTGCGTCAGCATGACCCAGAACGCCTTGAAATGCGCCACATTGTCGAGCACAAGGCGTGAGAGCGCGAGCATCTTCATATCCTCCCACGAGCCGACGCGCGCGAGCTTCTTCTCCGCACCGAGCGCCGTGTTCTCGGGATGGAACGGAAAGAGCATGAATGCCTGAAAACCGCCCGTCTCATCCTGCAGCTCGCGCAGGGCAAGCAGATGATCGATACGCTCCTCCACCGTCTCGATGTGACCGTACATCATGGACGCATTGGTGCGGATGCCGAGTTCGTGCGCCGTGCGCATACAGTCAAGCCACTCCGCACGCGTCGCCTTGTTCGGGCAGATGATGGCGCGGACGCGGTCGGACAGAATCTCCGCACCACCGCCGGGGAGGGACGACAGCCCTGCCGCCTGCAACGTGCGCAGGATATCGCGGACGGATGTCCCCTCCGTCTTTGCAAAGTTCACAACCTCCACGGGCGTGAACGCCTTGATGTCCGCGTGCGGAAGTGCCGCACGCACCTGCCGCACCACACCCTCGTAGTAAGAGAAGGGACGGTCGGGGTGCAGGGCACTCACGATATGGATTTCCGTGAGGTGCGGTGTCTTTTTCGCCAGTTCCAGCACGCGAGCCACATCATCCGTTTCCATAATATAGCCGCGCGCATCCCCCTGTTCCACCTGAAACGCACAGAGCGGGCAGTTTGCGCTGCATATATTCGTGAGGTTGATGTGGCGGTTCACCGTATAGTAGACATTCTTCCCGCTCGCGCGCTCCTTCGCCGCACGCGCCCACGCGGCGAGCGCGAGGATGTCGTTGTCCTCGTAGAGGGCGAGCGCATCCTCCCTCGTCAGCCGCGCCCCGCGCTCGGCGGCGGCACGGGCTTTCTTTCGATCACTCATGTACGATATTCTCTCCTTACAACACTCCCGCAAGTGTACCAAATGCGGCGGGATTTTGCAAATTCTCCACTTGCACGTCTGCTCCGCTTTATGCTAGGATAGCAGAACTACCAAAAGGAGGATGTTCCGTGGCGCAGCTATCCCAGCCCATCACCTACCGCACACTGCTCGCGTTCGCGGTGCCGATGATCGTGTCACAGCTCTTTATGAATGTGAACTTCATCGTCGACGGCTTCTTCGTCGCGCACGCCGTCGGGACGGATGGGCTGTCGGCGATCAACATCGTCATGCCGTTCATCCCGCTCACGATCGTACTCGCGACCATGCTTGGCACGGGCGGCAGTGCCCTCGTCGCGGCGCAGCTCGGGGCGGGCGAAAATCGCCATGCACGCGAAAATTTCTCCCTGCTCGTCCTCGTCTGCGTCATTCTCAGCACGATGATTGCCGTGCTCGGCATGACCTTCCTGCGCCCGATTCTCTACTTCTTCGGCGCGGACGATGCCCTCTATCCGCTCTGCGCCGTGTACGCCGTTCCTCTCTTCGTCTCGACACCGCTCACGATGGCGGGGCTGATCCTCGACATCTTCCTCGTTGCAGCGGGGCAGCCGCGCCTTGCGATGCTCTCCTCCTTCGTCGGCGGTATCGTCAACATGGTGCTCGACTACATCCTCCTCTTTGTCCTCGGCTGGGGACTGGAGGGAGCATCCATCGCGACGGCGACGGGCTACTCCATCTCCGCATTCGTAGGACTTTACTACTTTGCCGTTCATCGGCGCGGCACACTGCGGTTCGTACGTCCCGTCTGGCGGCTGCGCTCCGTCCTCTCCGCGATGGGCAACGGCTCAAGCGAGATGGTGATGCAGCTCTCGATGAGCCTCATCATGATCGTCATGAACAACACCATGATGCGCCTCGCGGGTGCGGATGGCGTAGCGGCAATCGCCATCTCGGAGTACATCTCCGGACTGCTCACGGGCATCTACATGGGCTACGCCGAGGGGGTTGCACCTCTGGCGAGCTTCAACTACGGCAAACGCGACACGCACGCCCTGCGTGGAATCCTGCGCCGCAGTCTCACACTCATCGCCGCGTTCTCCCTCTTTACCACCGCGGTCAGCATCCTCATCGCCGCGCCGATTACGGGCATCTTCGCCGCCGAGGGCACACACGTCTATGACCTCGCCGTACACGGCTTCCGTATCCACGCGATCGCCTTCCTCTTCCTCGGGTTCAGTATGTACGGCGCATCGTTCTTCACCGCGCTCGGCGACGGACGCACCTCCGCCCTGCTCTCCGTCTGGGACACGCTCATCTGTCTGCTCGGCTTCCTGCTCCTTCTGCCCCGCATCTTCGGTGTGGACGGCGTCTTTATGGCAACGCCTGCCGCAGACATCCTCGGCGCATCGCTCACCTTCCTTCTACTCTGGCAGAAGCGGAAGCAATACGGATATCTGTAGAGCGACCTGCCTTGACCCGCATCAAGGCAGGTCTTGTTGCCCAACTTTACCCGAAAGACCTATTGAAGCCGCAATACATCTATACTATCATAAAACAGATGAATATTCCCACAACGGGAATCACGGAAAGGAGCCGATCATGACGCTGCCCTACCAGTGCCCCGACTGCGGCACGGAGCTCGGCTACAAGGGACTCTGCTGGCGCTGCAGGACGGCGGCGAATCGCCGTGCGGCACTCACATGGACGCCCGAGGAGGTCTCGGCAAAGGAGCAGGAGATCATCGCGCAGATCGAGGATGTTCCCGACGACTTCTGGTATCTGCTCTGCTGTCGCGGACGGCTCGCGCCGGAGATCCCACGCGCGGCACTCGCGGCACGTTCCTTCTGGCCCTCGGCACTCTACTATCATGCACCGACGGACGTGCGGGACGGACTGATCGCGGTACTGATGGAGACGGATGCCGCACATGAGGCGAACGAGCTTATGATGTGCCTCGGTATGCAGGGAGACGACCAATCCCTTGCGGCACTCCTTGCGCTCGAACGCAATCCGCGCCCGTGGCGCGGGAAGCTGCACGTCAACCCCTCTGTCTATGCGCAGTGCGGCGGCTGGACATTCGACCGTGAGGGGCGACGGCGCACGCTGAATTTCGACACCTGCTATCCACTGGTACACGCCACATCGGAGGAAGAGCTCCGCCGCTCGCCCGTCCGCATTGCCCGACCACGGGAGGAGAACTGTCCGCACTGCGGCAGCCGCATGGCGGATATGCTCGTCCTCGACGGACGGGATGCGCGTCTGCACTTCCTCGGCATCGACGGCATCCTCACAGCGACCTGCTGTCCGAACTGCGTCGCATATGCAGAGCCGATACTGAGCCGCTATACGCTCGATGGTGGCAGCGAGGTGCTTTCCTACGAAGATGCGGGCGATACCATGTATATCGAAGAGGAGCTTGTCAGGATTTTTGAAAACGATCTCATCCTCGGCGAGACGCCTGTTCCTCTGTTCTGCGGCGCACGCTTCGAGGATGTCTGCACGCTCGGCGGCTTTGCGCTCTGGTGGCAGGACTGGGAATACACGACCTGCCCCGACTGCGGGCAGCCGATGAAGTATCTCATGCAGATTCATTGGGATGCGCTGACGGACTATATGGAGGGCACGCTCTACATCGAGTTCTGCCCCGACTGTCAGATTGTCTCCATGCAGCACCAGCAGACGTGAGGCGCAGCCATGACCGACCATGATGATACCGTACTTGCAGAAAAGTTCCGCACACTGTACGCGCACCTTTGCCGTGAGCGCATCCTCCCATCCATGCCGGTCACAGAGGATGCCTCGCCCGCACAGATGGCGACAGCGCTCCGACAGGCACTATGCAATGCCTACCCGACGACAAAGCGGAAGCGCACGATGAAGAGCATCCATTACGCCAACGCCATCACCGACACGGCGCTCAGGGAGTGTGCCTTTACCCTCGACGATGTCGAGCAATACCTGGCACGGAATCACTTCCTTGACCACGACCGCTCCGTTGATTTCTTCAATGAAAAAATCACGGCGGAGGGATTCGTCATCACACCGACAAGCCTTCTGGAAACGATGCTGGAGAGCCTGCTCCTCAGTCATAAAGGAGAACACGATGAAAAAAATTGGCAGAAATGATTCTGCATATAAAAAGAAAGCCCCAATGCCCACAGAGGTCTATACCGAGGAAGAACTGGAGATCGTCGAAAGTTACATTGAGACGAACTTCGGCACGTATGCAAACGTCTTTCATGAGATTGTCTCGCCGGACATCCACCTGGACATCTGCATTGTCGATCCGACCGAGGAACGCAACTACTATATGCTCGTCACCCTCGGGATGGGCGCGCACCGCATGAACGTGCCAAAAGAGCTCGCCGAATACAAGCTCGAACGCGCGGAACTCGCGATCGCCCTGCCGCCCGACTGGAAGATCCACGAGGACGATGAAGTGCACTACTGGCCGATCCGCCTGCTGAAGACACTCGCACGTCTGCCAATCGAGGACAACACTTGGCTCGGCTGGGGACACACGATCAGCAACCGATCGCCCTATGCCGAGAACACCAAACTGACTGCTGCCCTGCTCGTCAGCGCGCAGGTCAAAGGCGGAGGAGACACCGTCTGCCCCCTCCCGAACGGCGATGAGGTCAATTTCTATCAGATCATCCCGCTCTACCGGGACGAACTCAACTACAAGTTCGACCGCAGTGTAAAAGAGCTGCTGAACCTCTTTGACGAGCGTCGTGTGCGCTTCGTCATTGATCCGGAGCGGCGCAGCGCACTCGCACCCGAGGACTTCACCGATCTCGTGATGGACAATGCGCAGTGGCACCTCGACAGTCTGCACAAAAAGAAGCTGCCCGTGGATGAGATCACGGCGTACAACCACCTCGCGATCTATCTGCGCTGGTGCATCGAGCACGAACTGATGGCAGATTGGTTCGTCCGTCAGTACGCGGCGACCATCCGTGCCGTACAGGAGCATCCGGCAGATACCGACCTGCGCCCCTTTATCCGCGACGAACTGCACGGGATTCTGATGCACGGCTTCTTTGGCGAGGAGGGCACGGCGTTCGCACAGTACTACTACGACGGTGAAGCTCCCTCCTTCCCCTCGGACATCGACAACTATGCCTTAGCGTACTTCGGTGCGGAGCAGTACTTCTCGGAAGAGTTCGACGACGAGGCATATCTGTTCGTCCCGTTCGATGAGGACTACTATGCAGCAATGGCGGCGACCATCGCACAGCGGTGGGAGGCGAGGAAGCGGAACAGCGCCGAGCGGAAGGAAAACGAAGATGAGGCGCCAAGCGACGTCGCTGCCGCAATCATGCAGTACCTGAACTGCGGCAGGGCAGACTGCTCCCTGATGTACTTCCCGCCGATGGCGGACGACGATCCGATTATGGCGGCGTACAGCTATGCCGTACGCCGCAGTGTGCACGACGGCTATGTCCCCCTGCTCATCGTCCCGAGCGATACCCTGTGGGAGATTCTGACGATGAACGCAGAGGCGGAAAAGGGCGCGTTCAAGGACTATGATTTCGATGCCGATGCCGTGGAAAAGTACCGCGAAAAAATGCTTGCACAGCCTCTGCCGGACGGTAAGGCGATACTGATGGAGCGGCTCGACGAACGTTTTGAACTGAGCCGAGAGGAGGCGCCGGACGATGTGGAGGGAGAGGATTTCCGTGAGACCGACCACTTTATCAGCTACTGGGACTACGAGACGCAGAAAACGCAGCCGATGATTCTCGCCAAGATTCCCGTGAAACATCCGTGGATGGTGTTTGCATATCTGCCGTTCGGCGGGTGGAACGACTGCCCCGACACCGCCGCGCTGATGGCGGTCTCGAAATACTGGCACGAACAGCACGGCGCTGTGCCTGCCGTCCTCACCTATGACACGCTCGAATACAGCGTTCCCGCGCCCATAGAGCCGCAGGAGCGCGCCTTGGATCTGGCGAAGGAGCAGTACGCGTTCTGCGCCGACATCATCGAGCAGGGCACACCCGGCATGACCGTCACGCGTCTCGCGCACGATTTGAAGCAGTCAAACATCTGGTATTTCTGGTGGGACTAAGCAGAGGTTTTTTCATGACACTACTCGAACAGTGCCAAATTTGGCACGAGAACAACGAATTTCAGAAAATCATCACAGAGATCGAGGCACTCCCCGCCGAGGAGCGCACGCCGGAACTGGACAGCGAACTGGCGCGCGCCTACAACAATGCGGCGAGCGCAGAGGATCGCGCCTATTTTGAAAAGGCGATCGGGCTCCTCACGCCCCACGCGGACCATTTCACAGGTGACCATCTCTGGAACTTCCGCATGGGCTATGCCTACTACTACCTCGACCGTGAGGACTGCGCCCTCCCCTACTTCGAGGCGGCACTTGCCGCTCTCCCGGACGATGCGGACACGATGCAGATGATCGATGCCTGCCAAAAGCGGCTGCGTGTCATCTATGCCGCACGAAAACCACTGCTCTCCCCTGCGGCAGTCAAGAAGCTTGAGGCGATGGACGACGGCTCGACAGGCTATTTCTACAAGATGCTGCACTATCTGGAGTCCTACATCAAGAACGGAACAATCAAGGGGAATTTCACGCGCGAGGAGGCACGCGCCAATCTCGATATCGCGCTGTGGTATGCGTATGCGTGCAACAATATTGATGCCTACGAGTACTACTACCGTACAACGCAGTGGATGCCGGCGGCAGCGGCAAATGCAAACGGCTGTGGGGCATACTACTACCGCTACGCCGTCGCCCTCATGTACTGCGGACGACTGGACGATGCGCTGTGCACGGCAGAAAGAGGCGTATGTGAGGAGCCGGACTACCCGTGGATATACCTACAACTCGGAAAACTACGCAGCCATTTCGGCAACCGTGACGGTGCGCGCGAGGCGGTACAGAAAGGGCTTGCGCTCGTGCCGGACGATCACGAATTCCTGACGCTTGCGCGTGAGATCGAGGAGGGTGCGACCATCGAGCAGATGTCCTACCACTGGATTGATCCCACGTTTGACGAGGAGCTGCAGGAGGCGGCTGCATCGGGAGAAACACTTGGGCTGCGTGACGGCGTGGATGCCGATGGAGAAATGTACGAAAAGCAGCGCGCCATCGCCTGCATGACGGTAAATGAGGCGGGGCTTGCGTATTTCCGCCAGCTCTTCCGTCCCGATCCGAAGAACTACGAGAGGAATGCGCCCTATTGCAGCTTTGACTATCCCGTGGGCGATACATCCGTGCGCCTCGTCTTTCACATGAACGAGGCAGGGCTGTCGAAGCGCAGCCCCGCATGGCTGCGCACGCAGAAGGAACGCCTCGATGACGGCGGTTGGCTGAGGCGCACGGACGAGGCGGGCACGGCCACCCTCACCGCAGTGCATTTTGAGCTGGACAATCAGGTCACGCTCGCATACCAGTACCCGTGGCAGGAGAAGTGCGCCTACATCCCCTTGGATGAGGACGGGAATCCGAGGGATGAGGAGTAGCGCATACAAAAAAGGAGGCGTACGCCTCCTTTTTTGATGGGGATAACGATATCAAGCAATCTGATCGAACATAGCGGGGCTGCTGCACTCATAGAGGTGCTCGGGAGCGATGTCTACCTCATCATTCCAGATAACCGTTCCGTATGCGGCTCGTGCACGCAAGAAGACAGGGAGACTTTTGAGTGCGGCAAAGAGAGGTTTCTCCAACAGGGGGCGCGCATCATAAATACGCTGTACCCCGCCCGAAAAAGTGATAAGCAGGGTGTAATCCTCACGAGCTTTTACATCCTCAACAATCCATTCCGGCTGTTTCATCGGGACACACTCCCTTCTCTAACGGAGAGGATCAATCTTATAGAGGGGCTGCTCACTCATGGCAAGTTCCCAGTTTGCAAGAAGCTCATCACGGTGCAGCTCTGTCCATGCAGCAATCAGTTTGACTTGTTTTCGAGGCATGTCCCCTTCGGTGAGATCACCGTCCATGTCGAACACGGCATGATAACCCTGGTATGATGCGTGAAAGTGAGGCGGGTTATGCTCGCCGTTGTTATACATCCGAATGATGATCCCAAAGAACATTGAAATTGTTGGCACGGCATATTTCTCCTATACAATGTCACTCAAACTATCATATTTGTAGGCACAAATCAATCATTTCTCATCATCCGCTTTACGCTTACAGTCCCAGTTCCTCCTCGATCAGCACGAGCTCCATCGGGCGGTAGCTCATCTTCTTGTAGTGAATGGTGAGGGCGTTGCAGATACGCTCAAGTGCCGTGCAGTCATAGCAGCGATCCCCCGCCGCAGCGCAGGGCGTTTTCTTTCCCTTGCGGTGGGCGTTGCGCGGGGCGGCGATGTTGTGAATGCGCTCGATCCCCGCCGCGATGTCGGGGACGAGCTTGTTGATGCCGACAACGAAGTAGGTCTTTTCGTGTCCGAAGAGCGAGCCCGCGACACGGTTGCCCGCACCGTCCATGTTGAGGATCTGCCCCTCTTCCGTGATGGCGTTCGCCGAGAGCAGGAACACGTCTGTCATCAGTGCCTCACGACCTGCCGCGAGAAAAGCCTCGATACCGCCGACGTGCCCCGCGCGCGGCGGGTCGATTACCTCGTTATGCACGCTCAGACGCTCATAGAGCGAAAGTGCCCGCAGCGTCTCGGAGTCGCCGAAGCCGACGCGCTTGCCGCGAATCTCGGCGGCGAGGTAGTCCGCCGCCGCTGTGCGTTCCGCGAAGCGCGAAACATCGTAGCGGTTCCTGCGGAATGCCTCCACCGTGCGCACAATGCGCTCCTCATAAGCCGTGTCGGACATTGTTCCCACCTCCTTCGCATAGCCCTTGATGCCAATGTGTCGCGAAGCGAACCCGCGCCCCCTCAATACGTCTCGATGATATTAAAGTTCGAGTCGCACGCGGCGGGCGTGCGCCCAATCTCACGGATCACGCGGATGATATGATCCTCCGAGAGGGCGCGGGGACTCTTCGCGCCCGCATCGTGGAGAATCGTCTCCTTGTGCACCGTGCCGTCGATATCGTTCGCGCCGAAGCAGAGCGCCACCTGCGCCACGGGCACGGTCAGCATCACCCAGTACGCCTTGATGTTGCGGAAGTTGTCGAGCATCAGACGCGAGATTGCAATTGTCCGCAGATCGTCCCACATCGACGTCTGCCGCACCGTCTGTCCGAGCTCCGTATTCGACGGCAGGAACGGAAACGGGATAAACGTCTGGAAACCGCCCGTCTCATCCTGCAGCTCACGCAGCCGCAGCATATGCTCGATGCGCTCCTCGATGGTCTCGATATGTCCGTAGAGCATCGACGCATTCGTCTTGATCCCAAGTGCATGCGCCGTACGGTGCGTTTCGAGCCACTCATCCGCCGTTGCCTTGTTTGGACAAAGTTCGCCGCGCACGCGGTCGGTCAGGATCTCCGCGCCGCCGCCCGCAATCGACTGCAGCCCCGCCTCACGCAGGCGCACGAGCACATCGTGTACCGTGAGACCCGAACTCTTTGCAAAATGCGTGATCTCCACGCCCGTAAAGCCCTTCAGATAGAGCGTAGGAAATGCCTCATGCAGAGCTTTCAGCCGCCCCAAATAGTCTTCGAATGTCCAATCCGGATGCAGCCCGCTCACCACATGCAGCCCCGCAAGATGCGGGTCGCGCATCGCATCCGCGACGTGTGCCACCGCCTCCTCTACGCTCATCTCGTATGCGCCCTTGTCGCCCGCATCGCGCCCGAACGCACAGAACTTGCAGTGCGCGAGGCAGATATTCGTGAGGTTCACATGACAGTTCACGTTATAGTAGACAATATCGCCGCATTTCTCGTGCCGCACACGGTCAGCAAGCGCACCAATCCACGCAATGTCAGGACACGCAAAGAGCCGCAGCCCGTCCTCACGCGTCAGTCGCTCACCATGCTCGATTTTCTTCTCAATCTCCAAGTATTCGCTGTGCAATCTCTCTTCTCCTAAAATATATGATGGATTAGGATTTTCGACATACAGGGCGCATTTTCCTGCCATATACAAGGGGCTGTCGCACGAAGCTAGAAAACTTCGTGCAACAGCCCCCGTATATTCGCTTACTTCTTCGGCGTAATCGCAATCACGCGCGCGGGCAGCCCCGTCGCGCCCTCGATATTCGGCCACGCGACGAAGAGCAGCGCTCCCGCAGGAGCCACACGATCGAGGTTCGTCAGCACCTCAACCTGCAGCTTGCCCTTGTCGAGGAGGTATCGCTCGCAGGCAAGATCCCCCGCCTTCGCCGCTTCCACAGAGGCATCCGTGTCCAGCGTCTCATGCCCGCTCGCGGCCGCATTTCGCGTTTCGTAGATGTATTTCAGCGCATCCATCGACCAGCCCGGGAAATTCTCACTGCCGTCCTCCGCGATACCGGAGATCGCGTCCATATCCGGCCAGTGCCTGCTCCATCCGGTATAGAGCGCGACAAATGCACCGTCCGGAATCACGCCGTATTTCGCCTCGTACGTCTTGATGTCCTCCACCGTCACCGCATAGTGGACATCGCGTGCGACCTGCTCCGTCACGTCGATCACGCACAGCGGATAGAGCATATGCTGCGCCCCATAGGACTCGGCGAGCGGACGGTTGCGGACGAAATGCCCCGGAAAATCAATGTGCGTCCCGAACTGCCCCGGGAACTTGAACGTCTGGATCAGGCAGTCGAGCATCGGATTGCCCCAGTCAAAGCACGTCTTGCTGAGCTCCACAGAGCCCTCCGGAATCCCCGCCCAGAACGGACTGTCATTGTTCAGCGGATGCGTCAGATCCACCCACTCATACGCATCTGACTTCAGTTCATCAAGAACATTCCACAGTTGATATGCCATATCGCCATCTCCTTTATCTCATATAAAGAATATATGCTATATATTATGGCTATATACGGATTTTGTCAATCCACCCTTACAAAATTTTCCTCCATGGTATTGACAATCTTCTGAAGTTTGACTATACTAAAGATAGTTAAGGAGGATTCATCGGCAGCTTGATTCAGGACAGGCAGCCCCCCGTATGTTCCGTAAGCGTACGGGCAGAGTTCTCCGAAGTTTCCACAGTGTTGACCGACGGTTGTTGGAGAGGGATAACGGCGCGCAGCTTCGCTGGCTGAGCGGAGCAGGCACGCCGGATTTTCCCCGATGGACTGGGAGGAGATTCCGATGGGTCATTGAGTGGCCGCAGGGTGTCCGCACAGGTGTATCAAGTTCCAGCACGTGATGGAACAGAGGAGTCGAGAGGTGCGGCAGGAGGATGCGGCAGCCCGCAGAGGACGGGCGCAGGGACATACCGGACGCGCAGGTGAAAGATTTTTCCACAAGCGGAGTTGTGGCGTGTGCGCCCATGTATGTCAAGGTAGTTTCTCAGCGTTTTGGAGGAAAGTTCCCCGCCTCATGCTAGCTCGGGCGAGGAACGAAGCGAAGATCGTTTGGATGCAAGAGAGTTACCTATCACTTCCCGTATTTTCCTCAGACCGCCGACAGGTGACGAGAAAGCCTGTCGGCGGTTTTGTATTGTCTGTGCGATGCGAAGGCTCCTCTGTAGGCAGTCGATTTTCATTTGATTGCACGTTTTGTTTTCTTTTTTCATCAATTTTCTGTATACATGTAAATATAGACGTTTACATTCTGTATTTCTATGTTATAATACTTCTGTTATTTTTCACTTTATTGTATAGAAGGACAGGTGATTCTTGCATGAAAGATCCGCAGAACGAGTTCATGCAGCACGAGCTGAGACTACCAGAGCTCACCGTGCGCGGCATGATCCTCGGCGCGATCCTCACGATCATCTTCACCGCGTCGAATGTATACCTCGGGCTCAAGGTCGGTCTGACGTTCTCGTCGGCGATCCCCGCGGCGGTCATCTCGATGGCGGTGCTCAAGATGGCGAAGGACGCGAACATCCTTGAGAACAACATGGTGCAGACGCAGGCATCGGCAGCAGGTACGCTGTCCGCGATCATCTTCATCATCCCCGGTATGCTCATGATCGGCTACTGGCAGGGCTTTGAGTTCTGGCAGACGCTTGTCGTCTCGGCGTGCGGCGGCTGTCTCGGCGTGCTCTTCACCATCCCGCTGCGCCGCGCGATGGTTGTGCACAGCGATCTCGCCTACCCAGAGGGCGTTGCCGCCGCAGAGATTCTGAAGGTCGGCAGCCACACGAAGGACGACGGCAAGTCCGACTCCGGCATCAAGGAAATCCTCTCAGGCAGCGTAGTCGCGGGTGTCATCGCGTTCCTCACGAACGGTCTGCAGGTTCTCGGCAGTTCCCTCTCGGCATGGTTCCACGTCGGACGCGGCATGACGCAGCTGCCGCTCGGTTACTCCACCGCGCTCGTGGGTGCGGGCTACCTCATCGGCATTGCGAGCGGACTTGCCATGCTGACGGGAATCGCCATCGCATGGGCGGGATTCGTTCCCTACTTCACCATGACAGAGGTGCTGCCCGACGGCATGACCATGCAGAAATTCGCAGGTACGGTCTACCAGCAGAAGGTACGTCTCATCGGCGCGGGTGCAATGGGCGTTGCGGCGATCTGGACACTCATCACACTCGCACGCCCCGTCATCGACGGTGTGAAAGAATCCATCGCGGGCACGCGCATGGATGACGCAGAAAAAGGCCTGCACCGCATGGACGTCGACATGACAATGAAGAGCATCTTGCTCATCTTCGGCGTGACAGTCATCGGTCTTCTTGCAATCTTCTACCTCTTTGTCTCGCCGGAGCACATCCCGCCGAGCCAGAAACTCATCTTCACCATTGTCGGTGTCGGCGTCGCCGTTCTCATGGGCTTCTTCGTTGCGGCCGCCTGCGCCTACATGGCAGGTCTCGTCGGTACATCCGCAAGCCCGATCTCGGGCATCGGCATCCTCGGCATCATTGTCTCCTCGCTCGTCATGTATGCGCTGTGCGCTTCATTCGGCATCTTTGAACTGCCCGGCGGCGAGAAGTTCGCGACGGCGACTGCCATCTTTACCACATCCATCATCCTTGCAATTGCGTGTATCTCGAACGACAACATGCAGGATCTCAAGACGGGCTGGCTCGTCGGTGCGACCCCGTGGCGTCAGCAGGTTGCGCTCCTCATCGGCTGTCTTGTCGGTGCACTCGTCATCGCGCCCGTGCTGAACCTCCTCTACGAGGCGTACGGCTTCCCCGGCGCAATGCCGCGCGCGGGCATGGATCCCGCACAGGCACTCTCCGCACCGCAGGCAGTGCTCATGACCACCATCGCACAGGGTATCTTCTCGAGCAAACTTGCATGGGAGTACATCTACATCGGCATCGGTCTTGGCGTGGTGCTCGTCCTGATCGATCTCTTCCTCAAGCGTACCACGCGCAATCTCTGTCTGCCGCCGCTCGCCGTCGGCATGGGCATCTACCTCCCGCCCGTCATCCAGACCCCGCTCGTTGTCGGCGCAATCCTCGGCTACTTCCTCAACCGCCACCTGCGGAATACGGGTGGCTCGAACGCCGAGGCGGCAGGTCTCAGGCGCGGCACGCTCTTCGCCTCGGGGCTCATCGTCGGTGAGTCCATCGTCGGCGTTCTGCTCGCAGGAGTCATTGTCGTCTCCGTCTCGAACGGCGGCGGCGAGGCACCGCTCGCCATCGCCCCCGAGGGCTTTGCCGACACCGCAGAGATGCTCGGCCTCCTCGTCTTCCTCGGCATCCTCGGGCTCTTCAGCAAGGTCGTTCTGAGCGGAAAGAAATCCGCGTAACTCCATACAACACGACAGCACGCCGGCAGAAATGTCGGCGTGTTTTTACGTATTTATTTTATACGTATTCTATTGTATAATACGAACAAAGGGAGGTGTTCCGATGACGCCACGAGAGGCAGAAAAACTCATTCTTTCTGACGGCTGGCAGTTGCAGGAAATTCAAGGCTCACACCACCAGTACACGCATCCGACAAAACCGGGCAAGGTCACAATCCCCTTTCATACAAAGCCAAAAGATCTAAACAGAAGAACACTGAATTCGATTCTGAAACAGGCAGGGCTGAAATAATTGCTACACACATATTAGAGAGGAGAACTGCAATGCTTCACATTTATCCCGCTATCTTTTACCATCAAAACGACGATAGCTACAGCGTTGTCTTTCCCGACCTGAACCACCTTGCAACCGAAGGCGAGAATCTGGAGGATGCAATGGCAATGGCAACGGACTGCCTCGCAGGCTATATTCACACAATGAAAACGGAGCACGCGAAGCTTCCCGCCCCTACCCCACTGGAACAGGTCGACCTCTCCGCAGAGGACGATGAGGGCGAAGACTATTCCGATGAGCGCGGTCGCTTTGTTTCACTCGTCTCCGTCGACGTGGAGAGCTATGCGCGTACACATTTCAACAAATCCGTAAAGAAAACGCTGTCCATTCCGCGATGGATGAACGACCTTGCCGTGGCGCGAAGCATCAACTTCTCAAAGACACTGCAAAATGCACTGCGGCGAGAGCTCGGAATCGAGGCATGAAAATCTGCAAAGCAGACGTATTCTGTGTTACAATATCCTCACAGAACCATCTTGTGTCTACGCTACTGCAAAGGACACAAAACACAAGGAAAATGGAGGTCTTATGCAGCAACTTTTTCGCACACTCCTCGCCGTGCTCGCCCTTCTCTGCTGTGCACTGCCCACGGTAAGTGCAGGGCCCGCGCCCGCACTCAAGCGTGTCGAGCCCATCGCACTCTGGTCGGAGGCGACAGAGGCAGTTTCTGCAGAGGCGGACTATCCGAACCGCCTGCCCGAGGGCACGGTGTTCCGTGGGGAGAATCTTTTTATCAAGACGCGCTTTATCGGCTATCCCGCATGGAATCTGCTGACCTATCGGAGTGGATCGGAGACAGGGCGCACACTGGACTACAGGGAAGTCGCGCGCACACCGCTCACGGATGATCTGCGCGTGGTCGTCGGGTATGAGCAGATCGTCAGCATTCCGTTTGCAGAGATCGGCACAGCGGAGATCGACCTCTGCATCGCCGCTGCCGATGCGGGGAGCGGTGCACCGCGCTATGCCTTTGTCCGAGGAATACAGACAGCAAAGTAACGTCACAGGGATTGAGGGAAAAAGATGAACATGAGGGATGAATTCGAGCGCATCATGCGCGAACACCGCGAGATCGCACTCGCGACGACGACGGACGGACTGCCGCACGTACGCATCGTGAACTTCTACTATGCGCCCGTGGAACGCTGCGTCTACTTTGCCACGTTCAAGGACAACGAAAAGGTCGTCGAGCTCGCAGCAAATCCGAACATCGCATTTACCACCGTTCCGCACAACGACACGAACGAACACGTCCGCGCGAGCGGCTGCGCCGTCAAGTCCGCGCACACCGTCTACGACCTCGCGGCACTGTTCGCCGCAAAGATCCCGCGCTATCAGGAGACCATCGACGCCGTCGGTGACGACCTCATCCTCTACGAGATCGCGGTCGCCATGGCGGTCGTCACCGTGGATATGGAGCACATCGAGCACATCCGGCTCTGAAACAGACAGCAAACGGGGCAGGCGTACGAAGTTTTACCACTTCGCACGCCTGCCCCGCTTTGATTTCGCTTATTTGCGTTTCTGCGGATGCAGCTTATCATTTTGCGTCCCGGGATGCGGATTGCGAAAATTCTTCGGATGCTTCCCGTCAGGATAACGAATCTCCTCCAATCGAAGGAATCGGTTAAACTTTATAAGGGCACCACCCGTCGAGTACTCGGGCACATTCTCAAGGAGCTGCAGCCCCCATTCGTCCGCGCCCATCTCCTGACTGAGCGACATCTTGCGCTCCCAGAGCGTATCCACGAGGTTGATCCCGATCTGCCGCGCCGTCATCGCAGAGACAGAGCCGCCGAGCGCACCGAGAATATTCGAGACGATGTTCAGCCCATACTGCTTGTCATAGCTCTCAAGATGATCCTTGCCCGCCCAGTGCCCGAACTCGTGCGCCATGACAAACGCGACCGCAGAGGTATTGTAAATGTGTATCCCGTTCATACGACGCATACGATTATAATTCACATACCCATCACACTGATACGTGTTCATGAAATTTACCATCGAGCCGCCATATAGCCGTACCCGCCGGGGAGCATAAAGGCATTGGGAACGTCACTGTGGTACATCTTCATCGGCGCGAGCCAGCGTTTGTGCACGCCATCCTTCCAGTTGAGGTGTTCGGGGCTCGACGCGATCAGACGCTGCTGGATCGTGATGAGATCATCATCCATCACAACATCATTCTTCTCCTCAAAACGCTCCACCGCCGCCCTGCCGATCTCGTGCTCCTCCGCACTCGTCATAAAATGCGCCGCTGCAGAGGAAACGAATGGTGCAGGCTGCACCGCAGCACACAGGGACATACCGAAGGCAAGCCCCACGGCAAGCATATACTTCTTTCTCGTATTCATTCCACACAACTCCTTTGTAAACATCCTCCCTTTCCGTAGGGAGGTTTTTTGATGCTGCCCCGCGCCCCTTGCCGCACTCCACTCCTGTATTTCGAGATTCCCTGTCAGGGGAATAGCGTAAGATATCATGAGAACGCTGTTTTGTCAACCGTGATTTTTGCAGACACAAAAAACCTTCAACAACAGTTTGTTGAAGGTTGAGAGAATCCATCTCCTTGCGGGGATAATGCTCTATTCCCCGCCCCCGTGGCGAGCGGTCAACGTCAGCCAATCACACATCGCTAACGCTCGTGTTCTTGGGCCGTTTTCCCATACGACCTGTTGCCCAATCAGCTTCGTCCTACGGACTTGCTTCTTGGACAGGTCAGCAACGGGGGAGGCTTGGGCTGTGTGTTTCCGTCCCCTTGCGGGGATGTGGTTTTAAAATATCGAAAAGTGTTGGGGGAGAAAATGAAATGGCCAAAGTTTCCGTCCCCTTGCGGGGATGTGGTTTTAAAATCCTTGCGGCTGGAAGCCTTGCTGTGCCTGGTTCAAAATGGCACTTTGCGGCGCGGATGTGTTTCCCCTCCTTTTTGCGTCGATGATGCGTTCTAAAAACCTTCGCCAAGGTTGCGGCTCTAAGTGCGGCGCGGATTTCATTTTTGAGTATAGCACATTGTCCCTCTTTCTGCAATCCCTCCACGCCTTTGGACGCTAAAGGAAGCACTGATAAATTCAGCACCGCCATCTTGACGCATCTTTTTTGCCCGCACTGTGCCCTCGATCCTCCACATAGCTTTGGCTATGCGTCCGGTTTGCCTCCTTGTTCGGACGAA
>CAJPQT010000011.1 GCA_905372865.1 uncultured Centipeda sp. | reverse complement strand
TCTGCCGTTCTGGCAGACGGGCGTCGGCGGCTCGATGATGATCGACGGTCAGCTCATCCAGGGCGGTCAGAACATCTTCTTCGCGCAGCTCGCCTCGCCGAACGTCGCGCATTTCAGCGCAGACGCGACGCGGTATTTCTCGGGCGAGTTCATCTTTATGATCTTCGGTCTGCCGGGCGCGGCACTCGCCATGTACCACTGTGCGCGTCCCGAAAAGAAGAAGGTCGCGGGCGGTCTGCTCCTCTCGGCGGCACTCACCTGTATGCTCACGGGCATCACGGAGCCGATCGAGTTCTCGTTCCTCTTCGTTGCACCCGCGCTCTTTGCGGTGCAGGTCGTACTCGCGGGCGCGGCGTACATGATTGCACACATGCTGAACATCGCCGTTGGACTTACGTTCTCCGGCGGTCTTCTCGATTTCTTCATCTTCGGTATCCTTCAGGGTGAGGCAAAGACGAACTGGATGTACGTCATCCCCGTCGGCGTGATCTACTTCTTCCTCTACTACTTCATCTTCCGCTGGATGATTCAGCACTTCGGCTTCAAGACGCCGGGCCGCGAGGACGACGACGAGGAGACGAAGCTCTTCACAAAGGCGGACTACAAGGCACGTGAGGGTGCGGCCGGCTCGGACGGCGGTGCGTCGGGTGACGCAAAGAGCGCAGCGATTGCACGCGGGCTTGGCAGCAAGCGCAACATCACGTCCGTCGACTGTTGCGCAACGCGTCTGCGGTGCTCGGTCGCAGATTCCTCTCTTGTAAACGAAAAACTGCTCAAGGCGACGGGCGCGGTCGGCGTGATCGTAAAGGGCACGGGCGTGCAGGTCATCTACGGGCCGCAGGTCGCCGTCATCAAGTCGAACCTTGAGACCTATCTTGAGACAGCACCCGAGGTCGAGCCGGAGGACGATGCCCCTGCCGCAGCTCCCGTCGAGAAACATCTCGCCGCTGCAGAAACAGCGGCAGCGGCCCCCGCAGGTGAGCAGCACACCCTTTGCAGCCCCGTTACGGGCACAGTGCATCCGATCACGGAGGCACCCGACGAGGCGTTTGCGAGCAAGATGATGGGCGACGGCTTCTTTATCTATCCAAGCAAAGGCGAGGTGCTTGCGCCCGCCGACGGTGAGGTGGTCTTTGTCTTTGACACGAAGCACGCCATCGGCATGAAGAGCGCGGACGGCACGGAGTACCTGCTCCACATCGGTGTGGATACGGTCGCGCTCGGCGGACAGGGCTTCGAGGTCTTTGTCGAGTCGGGGCAGCAGGTGAAGAAGGGCGACAAGCTCATGGAGTTCGACATCGACTACATTCGTGAACATGCGAAATCCGATGCCTGCCTTGTGATCTTCACAGGACTGCCCGAGGGCACAAGCATCGAGATGACCGCCACAGGCGAAGTCGCGGCACTCGATCCGGTTGCCAAGTTCTGATATTTACGTTTCACCAAAAAGCAGCTTGTTTTCGGACAAGCTGCTTTTTCTGTGGTATTTGTGACTTGAGAAACATTTCCAAAATGAGATTCTATGTTATAATAACGCAAATAGAATAATACAACAGGGGGAATTTCAATGAGCAATACAAAGGCACCATTCCGCTATGATATCGTCGGAAGTTTTCTGCGCCCCGCTGCTCTCATGAAGATGCGTGAGGCATTTGCAAACGGGAATGCCACAGCAGAAGATCTGCGCCGGGCAGAGGACGCGGCGATTCGCGATCTCGTCGCAAAGGAAAAGGAAGTCGGGCTCTGTGCCGTCACAGACGGGGAGTTCCGCCGCCGCTACTGGCACCTCGACTTTCTCGCGGCACTCGGCGGCGTGGAGGAGATCGGTGCCGCGCATTGGTCGGTCGCGTTCAAGGGCGCACAGCCAAAGGCGGCAACGGTAAAAATTGTGGACAAGGTGGACTTCGGAGCGCATCCGTTCCTCGACCACTTCCGGTTTTTGAACGATCTCGCAGGGGATGCCGTCGCAAAGATGACAATCCCCTCGCCCAGTATGCTGCACCTCATCTGCTGCGTGCGTGCGACGGACTACGCGCCGATTCCGCGCTACGAGAATGAGGATGCGCTCTTTGAGGACATCGCACTCGCCTATCAGAAGGCAATCCGTTCTTTCTACGAGGCGGGCTGCCGCTATCTGCAGCTCGATGACACATCCTGGGGCGAGTTCTGTGATCCGGAGAAGCGTGCAGCGTACGAGGCGCGCGGCTTCGACCTCGACCGCATCGAGCGCGCCTACGTCGCGATGATCAACCGTGCACTGGAGGCAAAGCCCGCGGACATGACGATCACCATGCACATCTGCCGCGGCAATTTCCGCTCGACATGGTTCTCCTCAGGCGGCTACGAGCCCGTCGCGGAGATTCTCTTCGGCGGCTGCAGAGTCGACGGCTTCTTTCTCGAATACGACTCCGACCGCGCGGGCGGATTTGCCCCGCTCGATCACATCCAGGATCAGCGCGTCGTACTCGGACTGGTTACCTCGAAATCGGGTACGCTCGAAAAGCGCGAGGACATTGTCGCACGCATCCATGAGGCGGCAAAGCACGTCCCGCTCGATCAGCTCTGTCTCAGCCCACAGTGCGGCTTCTCCTCGACCGAGGAGGGCAACATCCTGACGGAGGAAGAGCAGTGGAACAAGCTGCGCTTCATCAAAGAGATCGCAGAATCCGTCTGGAAGTGAGCCTTGCTATTAAATTCAACAAGGCCGAGAGGCAAAAAGGTATCCCCCGCAGCAGAGATGTTGTTCTGCTGCGGGGGATTTTCTGTTCAATCAAGCTGACATACCTCGTCCGACAGTATCGGAAAGATGGAGAACATCTCGTCAGAAAACATATATAGGGAACCTCTCGAGGTTATATGAATTTGGGGAGCTTCTTAACATGAACAACAGCTGATTGATCCCCCCTACCTAACTTCACCCCTCTTCACATATCTTTTTCTTGCACTCGTTAAAGATGATTTTGTTCTCCGCAAAGAGATTGTTTCCGTGCGTTGATGGAGACGATCAAGAGACTGAATTCCTTCGCCTCGCGCCTTCAAAACGTCTCTGTCATCTCAATTGATATGCTATTCTAAGTACACGAATACGAAAATTTCTATTTTGCTTATATGTCAGAAAGCTTGCTTATCATACCGAATTGGTATACACTTATACTCTATTGTTGTAATTATTTTTTTGAGGGTTACAAAATGGAAGATAGACCATATATTATACGAGAGTTTGACAAATGCTGCTCCATTACAGATATTATACGAGCTCAAAATCTAGCTTTGATAAACAAGGTGTTGGAGCAAAAAATCATTGAAGCAAATTCTTACATCGCTACACAACTTGAGCTCCCCTTGGCGAGCAAGCTATTCTATCTAAAGAGGTTGCGCATTGTTGAAGGAGAACCGCGTTCTGTTGAAAATAATTATTTTAACCTCGACGAGGTGCGTGGCATGGAAACTATAGATTTTAATAACATCTCGTTTTTTTCTGAGGTATATAAGCATAAAGGCATCCGTAAGCTTCGGTCGGAACAGGAAATATTGATTGTTGAAGCCGATGACGAAGAACGCAAGCTTTTACAGCTAAACGAGAATGACCAAGAAATCATGTTGATCAAGGGCGTAAGTATAAAGGAGGATAACAGGCCGTTCGAGTATTTCGAGATATCCAGCGACTTGGAATTCTACAGATTTAGGAGCGCTTCAAGATTATGATAAAGTCAATATACCGACAATTGATGGACAGTATAAAAAGAAAAATACTTTCGGGAGAGCTTGCTGTTGGTGATAAGCTCGAATCCGAACGCGATATGTCCAAAAAATATAACATAAGTCGTATGACGGTTCGGAAGGCACTAAAGTTTTTGGAGAATGAAGGGGTTTTGGAATCCATACGTGGCAGCGGAACATATGTAAAGAGTCTGCCAAAAAACAACGATGCAATTTTTTTGGGAGACCAGAACGATATCTTATCTTTAACCATGCAGATCCGCCAAAAGGGAATGAGATCGTCAAGAGTTGTACTGTCAATGCAGAGAGTTAAACCGAAAGATGAAGTGAAGATCGCTTTTCCAAACGAGAATAGCGTTTATGAAATCATCCGAATGGCTCTGATAAATGATACTCCTTATGCCATGCAAAAACATTATCTCCCATGCAGTTTGTTTAACGATGCAGAATGTTTCGATTTTCAGAAAGGATCCCTGTACGCGTATATGCAGGATCGAGGGTACCGCCCTCAAACAATGACTTCCTACTTGCGAATCGCGCCACTACCGGACGAATACATGGAAATCATGAAGGTACCAAAGGGGAAAAAGTTTCTATTATTTAATTATTACGGATACAGCGATCAGCAGAAGCTCGTCGAGTATACGATTTCATTTCATCATCCTCAATATACAAAATTTAAATTCGTCACAAACATTTATTTGGGTGAATAAAGTGTTTGTTAGAAGTATTTTCGACATGCAGCAAAATTTTAGAATCTCTCGTAAAATGTAGCACCTTCAAGAAATTTGATTTGAAAGGGGCTGTTGCACGAAACAAACGTACAGCAGCCTTATTTTTGTGTAAAAATACAGCAGCCAGCATATTCAAAGATCGGCTGCCAACCTAAAATAAGAGTACAGTAAGTAAAATAACAACGAAAAGGGGAGACGAACATGCACGGATACATAAGCCGTCTTTATTCGTGTCCCATTTTTTCACTGTTCTGAGAGACGTTTCCTCTGTCGTTTTGAGATTGCTCTATTCTATGAAGATGGCTATGATGCGAAAACTATTTTGCCCTTGTACAACAGCCTCTGTTTGTTATACGATACAGCACCTAAAAAACAATATATGGAAAATAGTCTAAAAATAGCAAGAAATCACTTGATAAATTCTGATTTATGTGGTATTTTATCAACAAGTGGTATATATGGTGTACCACTTGTTGAAGGAGGAGAGATCATGACGTTATTACAGGCTGTATTAATCGGGTGTGTGGCCGCACTGACGAAGATCGAGGGAGGCTGGTTCGGCGAATCAAAGCTTCGCGAACCCATTGTCACTGGATTCTTGGTCGGACTGATTCTCGGTGATGTTGAGAAAGGCTTGATTATCGGTGCACAACTTCAGCTGATGTGGATGGGCGCAGTCAATATAGGGCCTACAGCGCAGCTTGACATTGGTACTGGCGGCGCAATCGGTGCAGCAGCTGCGATTGTCTCGGGCGCTGGAATCGAAACTGCAATCATGTTCGGTATTCCAGTTTCCATCCTGATGCAGTTCTTGGCATCATTGCTCATGACTGGTTATTCAGGATTTATGGCAAAAGTCGAAGCTGATATTGATCATGAAAAATTCGGCTCCATTTCATTCTATCATTACCTCGTCGGAATTTGCGACTTTACGATGTATTTCGTACTTACAACCGTGGCAATGTACTTTGGAAACGATGCAATCAACATCATTGTCAGCTCCTTGCCGGATTGGGCAAACAACGGCCTCAAAGCCGTATCAGTCATGCTTCCTTGCGTAGGTTTCGCACTTCTTTTGAATATTATCATGGAAAGAAGTTTGGCCCCATATTTTATCCTAGGTTTCGTCCCTGCGGCATTTGTCGGAAAAGATTTGAACATGATTGGAATTGTTTCTTGTGCTTTTGCGATTGCCATGATCATTTTCTGGATTCGTTCGTCGGCCGACAATTCCGTTGTAACCCCTGCTTCAAATGCAGGTGATGAGTGGGAGGATGATTAAGATGGCAAGCGATGTTATGAACGAAGAATACGGCATCACCAAAAAAGATTTTCGAGGAGTTTTTTGGAGATCCTTCACACTACTCGGGTCGATGAACTACGAACGTATGGAGGCATTGGGCTTCCTGTACGCGATCTTTCCTATACTGAAAAAAATCTACAAAGATGACATACAGGGGTTGAAAAATGCCTGTCATCGACATATGGTAGCGTTTAACATGACCGTTGCCCCCTCACCATTTGTCATGGGCATTGCAATCGCTATGGAGCAAATGGCAAAGAAGGATAAAAATTTCGACCCATCTTCCATTAATGCGGTCAAGGTATCACTGATGGGGCCTTTGAGCGGCATCGGCGATACATTCTTCTGGGGAATTTTTCGCATATTGGCCTGCGCCATTGCAGTCGGTTTCGCACAACAGGGCAGTGTTTTAGCTCCGATTATCCTCTTATTGCTTTTCAACATACCGAACTTTCTAACACGTTGGATCACTCTGGACTTGGGCTACCATAAGGGAAGTACATTGCTTTCTGAGATGGAAAGAACCGGCAAGATGAAGCTCTTTACACACTGTGCTGGAATTGTCGGCGTAGCGGCGATCGGCTGTTTGATTGCGCTCTGGGTACCGATTAGCTGTCCCGCAACTTTCGTGGTCTCAGACAACGAGATCTCTCTACAGAAGTACTTAGACGACATCATGCCATGTTTGCTCCCTTTGGCAACAACGTTGAGTCTTTTCGCCTTCTTACGGAAAGGAAACAAGGCGATTCACGCAATTTTAATCGTTGTAGTCGTGGGTTTTATTCTGGGTGTTCTTGGCCTCGTTGCTTAATGATATTCCCAAGAAGTTAGGGAAGCGCTGATAAAATGAAGGCTACTGGCTTGGTGTAAATTTTCCGTCCAAACGAGCAGAAAAACCGGACATATAGCAAGAGCTACACGGTGGATATGCTGACATCGTTCAGGAAAAGGATCTGCCAAGA
This sequence comes from uncultured Centipeda sp., assembly GCA_905372865.1. Taxonomy (GTDB): domain Bacteria; phylum Bacillota; class Negativicutes; order Selenomonadales; family Selenomonadaceae; genus Centipeda. The sequence continues at coordinate 72,098 of CAJPQT010000011.1, read as the reverse complement.
TGATAGAGATAAATTTATCAGCGATTCCTTGAACGCCCCCATTAGGGGATATTGTTATAGCAACACATAGAATTCCGATACACTGTCTTGCTGCATCACAAAAGCACAGAAGTTCACTTTCCATGAAGGAACTGCAGAATTTAGGGAGGAGTTTGTAATGGCTATTGTTGAGGTGAGAATTGACGACCGTTTGATTCACGGACAAGTCGTAGGCTACTGGGTGCCACAGTTCAAGGTGGAAAGGATTTTGATTGTGGACGATGAGATCGTAAACGATGAGATTCGTAAAAATGCGTTGAAGTTTGGCTGCCCAGCACAGTGTAAGCTCTCTATCTTCGGTGCTGCAAAAGCCGCCGAAAAATTAAATCGCAAGATTGATGAGGGCGTAAGGGTTATGCTCCTGTGTAGGACACCTCAACCTTTTGTAGATTTAGCGGACAATGGCTATCTTGTCGATCACATTACAATCGGGAATATGTCTACAAAGGCGAACGCCAAACATATTCATAAGAATATATTTGTCTCTCCGGAAGAGTGTGCGGCGTTTAACTGGTTGGCAGATAAAGGTGTGCAGCTGTCCATTCAGTATACACCTGTCGATACAAAAATAGATGCAACAAAGCTTTTCAGATAGGATAAGTTTGTCGCATGATACGTGACGAAAAGGAGGTCTAAATTGATCGGATTCATTGTCAGCGGGCATGGCGGGTTCGCAACTGGAATGATGGCGGCACTTAAGCTCATCATGGGAGAACAGCAAAACTGTATCGCTGTTGATTTTCCAGAGAATGATACCAAAACTGAAATTGAAACAAATATGAGAAACGCCATTCATAGTCTTTCACATTGCAAAGAGATTATCATCTTTTGCGATTTACTTAGCGGTACCCCTTTTAATACAGCCATTACGGAAGCGCTGAACGCCGACCATATCCAAGTGGTATATGGCACGAATCTAGGCATGCTGATGGAAAGCATACTCGCAAAAGATAATGAATTTGCAACGGCCAAAATAATTGCCGCAAATGCGGTAAACAGCGGTAAGAATAGTATAGGTATCTTTGATGTAAAATTTGCTGCCGATGATGACGATTTTTAATGGGCGGAAGGAGTATCGATATGGCTAAGAGCATAATGTGGAATTATATGCATGAGGAAAAGGAGCTGCTAAGTAGTCTTTTGAGGAGCAGCAATGTAAAAACGTCGATTTTGCATTTGGATAAGATTGAGGCTCTGTATATCGTTGCGCACGGCAGCTCTTATAATGCAGCGCATGCTGCGGCTCCATTCATTATGAGACAGGCAGGGGTTCGCGTCTATGTTTATACACCCTCCGCATTTCGCTATAACGCTCTTGCCCTCCCGTTGGAAAACGTGTCAAATACATTGGTGTTGGGAATCTCTCAGACGGGAACAAGCCGCGGCATACTAGAGGCACTGGATTATGCGAATAGCCTAGGGTTCAAATTGATTGGTATTACAAATGAAAAAAATTCCCCGATCACTCAAAAAACAGATTTAACTTTTTACCTGGAATGTGGTGAAGAAAACAGCAATGCCAAGACGAAGGGATACAGTGCCACCATTTTAACACTCCTGATTTTTGGATTGGAAATCGGTTTCTTGCGCGGAAAAATGACACCTGCTGAAAAAGCCGCACAGTACAGTGAATTGCAAAAGCAGATTGATGAAATTGATTCCGTCATAGAAGATACTGTCGCATGGTGCACCAAGAATAACTATGGTAAGGAAATCGACAACATCTATATGGTTGGCAACGGCATGAATTTCGCTACGGCTATGGAGGGCCAATTGAAAGTCATGGAAACTTACTGCATACCGACAATGTTCAATGATATCGAGGAGTTTTCGCACGGAATGCACCGCTCCTTGAATCCGAAATCTCATGTTATTCTACTCAATACAAAGATTGACTGCGACTTGATGAATAAGACTTTTGCTTATCTGAAAAGCAAAGCTATCGACGTTTTGATGGTAAACGCACAACCCCCTAAAAAAGACGATGCTGTTATCAACATCAGTGATTACGCCGACACTTCCTCTATATTCTTGATGACAGCAGCGATACAAGCCATTTCCGTCTACATCCCCGAAACAAATGGGCTAGACCCAAATAGACCCGCGAACGATGATTATACCGATTATGTAGAAACTCGTGTGTAAGGATTATGAAACTATGTTAAAAGTGATCAAAAAAGATACCTATGAAGATTTATCCATGGCTGCTTTTGAGGTCTTAAAGGCTGTCATAACTGCAAATCCACACGCAACACTAGGACTCGCGACCGGTGACAGTCCCTTGGGCTTGTACAAGGAAATGATTAGAGATTTTAGAGACAACGGCACTTCGTATAAGAATGTTCGTACTTTTAATCTGGACGAATATGTCGGACTTGAAAAAGATCATCCCGCCTCTTATTGGACATTTATGCATAAAAATCTATTCAAGTACATCGATATTTCGAGCGAGAATGTACACATTCCTGCAGGTTTAGGCGATATCGAGGAGAACTGTCGCGTCTATGAGGCTGCTCTCAAAAAAAATATTATTGATCTTCAGGTACTTGGCATCGGCTCGGACGGGCACATCGGTTTTAATGAACCTGGGGTATCCTTTGATAGCGAGACACATATCACGAAGCTTTTGGAACAAACCAGAAAAGATAATGCGAGATTCTTTGATGGTGATATTACAAGAGTACCAACACACGCGATTACAATGGGGATTGCCTCTATCATGCGTACAAAAAAAATCCTGTTGCTTGCAACAGGAAAGAACAAGGCAGATGCAGTTTACGGTATGCTGAAAGGAGAAAAAACAACGAGTTGCCCAGCAAGTATCTTACGAGACCACCCAAATGTCATTGTTATTTTGGATAAAGAAGCTTCGACTCGAATTTAAATCGTTAAACATTGAGGCTGTTGCATGAAATCAACATGCAACAGCCCTTTTATCTTGTACCAGACTTCTTGCGTTTACTTCACAACATCCCCGTGCCAGTTGTTGATGCCGCCCATCTCGACGATGTTCGTATACCCCATGTTGGCGAGCTTCTGCGCCGCCTGCTGGCTGCGTGCCCCGCTGCGGCAGTAGACGAAGATCTTCTGCGCCTTGTCGGGCAGTTCCTTCGGCGGGGTCGTATTGATCGACTCGTTCGGAATGTTGATGGCGTTTGGGATATGTCCATCTGCGTATTCCTTCGCCGTCCGCACATCCACGAGCAGATACCCCTGCTCCGCCGCCATCATCTTCGCCGCCTCATCCGAGCTCACACGCTGAAATGCTGCCATGCTTTGCCCCTTTCCTCCGTTTGTCTCGGAAGACTGCGCACTGCCGCAGCCACAGATCCCAAGCGTCAACACAATCAAACAAAGAACCATAAATAATTTGCGCATAGATACCTCACATTCAAAATAAATTATTTCTCAATCGCACCGTGCCAATCCTGAATGCCTCCCATCTCGACAATATTCTTATACCCCATGTGGGCGAGGCGATTGGCGACGTTCATACTGCGAACGCCCTTGACACAGTAGACGAAGATCGTCTGATTCCGGTCGGGCAGTTCCTTCGGCGGTGCCTCGCCGAACCGCTCCATCGGAATATTGATCGCGTGCGGGATATGCCCCTGCGCAAACTCCTCCGGTGAGCGTACGTCGAGAATCAGATAGTCCTGCGTCTGCTGCATGAGCACCTGTGCCTCATCGGCGGTGATGCGCCGATACTCTGCCTGCTCCTTCCGCTCATCCGCTGTGTCCCCGCCACAGCCTGCGATGGCAAATCCCATCACGATGAACAATAGCGCCGCCAAGATCTTTCCCATAGATTTCCCCCCCAATCTCTCTGCCGCAAGTACGGCAATCTATCGAAAGAACACCATGATCATACCGCCGACCGTCGGCAGCGCGACAATCCAGAACCGCAGCACGGGCAGGGGAGCGAGATGTGTCAGCTTCGCCCCAAAGAACGAGCCGACGGAGAGCGCAACGAGGGTCTGGATAAAGAGCCACGGCTCGAGCTGCCCGTAGAGGATATAGCCGATGCCGCCGCTGATCGAGATTGGGACAATAATCATCATCGTTGTCCCAATCGCCTGCAGAAGCGGTACGCCAAAGACCACCATGAGTGCGATCTGGATGTACGCCGCAGAGCCGATGCCGAACGCACCCGAGAGCACGCCGCAGAGAAAGCCGACGGGCAGCCCGTAGAGATAGAGCCGCCGCCCCGTCAGGAGTTCCTCGCGCACGTTGATCTGCCGTCCGAGCCATTCCGGCTGATAGATGCGCAGATAGAGGAGGAACGCGCTGGAGAGCAGCATCACCCCCGTAAAGAGGCTCAGATTCGGTGCCTCGATGTGGTTTGAGAGGACGGCACCGATGAGCGCTCCAACGAGCCCACCCGTACCCAGTACAGCGCCCGTCAGCGGCACGACCTCGCGCTCGCGGTAGTGGCTGACCGCACCCGAGAGCGTGGTGAATGCCATCGAGCCGAGCGCGACGGCGAGCGCCTGATGAATCGGAACGCCGAAGCCCACCACGAGCAGTGTGATGATGACGCCGCTCCCGCCTGCACCGACAAAGCCAATGATGCCCCCCATGAGGAGCATGGATAAAAAAAGCATAGCATTCTCCCCTTGGGCACAGCAGCACTGCACCCTTCCCCCATAAACACAAAAGGAGCTGCACAGCAGCTCCTATCTATTACCGTTGGTGACGCCTATGGGATTCGAACCCATGAACCCGCCGTGAGAGGGCGGTGTCTTAACCACTTGACGAAGGCGCCACATATGTCAACAGGAGATACTATATCATGGAATCAGGAAAAACGCAAGCACTTTTTTACGTCATACATCATGCCGAAAGCTGTGCCAGTGCGGCTTTCAGGCGTGCAAGCCCCGCCTCCCTGCCGAGGATGGCAAGGATCTCCGTCGCGCCGCCCGGCGTGACCGCCTGCCCCGCTGCGGCAATGCGCAGGATCCACATGACCGTGCCTTTCTTCCAACCTTCGCGCTCAATGCACTCCTCAAGCAGTGCGTAGAGCAGATCATTCTCCCACCGCTCTGCAGGCAGCGCTGCAAGAATCTCAATGAGCACGGGCAGGAGTTCCTTTGCCGCGTTGACGGTCACCTTGTTGCGTTTGTTCTCGTAGAGTGCGGCATCAAAGGGCGGTGTCTCTATGAGGAACGCGATCGCGGGGTGCACGTCGGAGAGCTTCGTGACGCGTGTACGCAGGAGGCGTGCAATCGCTCTCCACTGCTCTGTGAGATGTGCGGGCAGTTCCCCCGCATAGGAACGTGCTGCTTCGGCGAATTCCTCATCCGTCATCGCCTTGAAGTACTCCCCGCTCATCCAGCCCAGCTTGTCATAGTCAAAGACGGCGGGCGACTTCGAAAGCCCCTCGAGCGAGAATGATTCGATCAGCTCATCCATCGAGAAGATTTCCTGATTCGTCGTCTTCGGATTCCAGCCGAGCAGTGCGACATAGTTCACAATTGCCTCGGCGGGATAGCCCATCTTCACGAGATCGTCGAAGCTCGTCGCGCCGTGGCGCTTCGAGAGCTTGCTCGTTTTGCCCGTCGCGTCGTCGCGCCCCATGACGGGTGCGAGGTGGACGAACACGGGGGCCTCCCAGCCGAACGCCTCGTAGAGGAGGACATGCTTCGGCGTGGAGGTGATGAACTCCGTCCCACGGATGATATGCGACACCCTCATGAGGTGGTCATCAATGACATTTGCAAAGTTGTACGTCGGCATGCCGTCGCGCTTGAGGAGCACCTGATCCTCAAGCTCCGTATTCGGAATCGTGACATTGCCGTGGAGCACATCATAGAACGTCGTCTCTCCGACAAGCGGCATCTTCTGGCGGATGACATACTCCTCGCCGCGTGCAAGATGTTCCTCCACCTCTTCCGCGCTGAGGTCACGGCAGGTACGCGGATAGCCGCCGAACGACTTCGCTCCGTCTTCGGGTTCCGCCTCCTCCGAATGATTGCAGAAGCAGCGGTAGGCGTGCCCGCTCGCCACGAGCTGCTCGGCGTATTCCTTGTAGATCGCCATCCGTTCGCTCTGCACATAGGGGCCGTAATCTCCGCCGATCTCATCGGGGCCCTCGTCCGGCACGATCTTCGCCGCATCCAGCGTGCGGCGGATGAAGTCCACCGCATCCGCAACGTAGCGATTCCGGTCGGTATCCTCAATCCGCAGGATAAATGTCCCGTCATTTGCACGCGCAAACAGATAGGCGTAGAGCGCCGTGCGCAGATTCCCGATGTGCATATAGCCCGTCGGGCTCGGTGCAAAACGGGTGCGTATCTCCGTAGTTGTCAACGTATTTCCCCCAGTCTCCAATCCTTTTCAGCCGCGCAGATAACTGCACAGAGCGCGGAACATAATAAGCGAGCTCATCGCACCCGGATCCTCGATGCCGATGCTGCGTTCACCGATGAGCGCAGCGCGTCCCCGTCGCGCTGCAATTGTCTTTGTGTACTCCGCACCCGCACGACCTGCGTTCAAGGCATCCTCAAGGCACTCGCGCAGGCTCTTCCCGTCCGCATTCTCCGTTCGAAATGCATCGCGGATCGGGATGAGCGTATCGAGCATGGTTTTGTCACCGCGTTCGGCATGTCCGCGCCGCTGGATCGCATCGATCCCTGCGGTAAAGAGCCTTTCGAAGCTGTGTACATCGAGCCGTGTTTGATGATTCACCGCTTCGCCGGCACGCACAAATGCAATGCCGTAGAGGGGGCCTGCTGCTCCGCCGACATTCTCGATAAATGCGCGCCCAATGTGGTGGAGAACATCCTCAACCGGTGCATCGGCAGGCAGTTCCGCGAGGCGCTCCTCCGCCGCCGTAAACCCGCGCGCCATGTTCAGACCGTGATCCCCGTCGCCGGTCTTCGCATCCACCGCCGTGAGGTAATCCTTCTGCGCCATTATTGCGGTGATGACTGCATTCACCGCGTCACGAACATTTGCCATCTCCATCGCACCAGCTTTCCCTGTAAGTTAGAACTTTCCATATTCTCACGTATATTATAGCACGGGATTTTCTCAAGGAAAAGAGGGGGAACATATTTCGATGAAGTTTTCCGAAAAGACAGATTTCAAATTGTTGAAACAAATTGTTGCTCCTCAATTTGTCAAGTCTTGCGGCTGATTTTTTTTTATGCTATCATAATGCCAAGAAGGTGCGCCTTAGATGTGCGTATGCCTTAGCAATGTCTAACCTACAGATCTTTTAGGGAACCCGAATTGATTCCGGTAAACGCGATGCGCTTCGGTGAACGCGCCAGCCGGACTTAGGGTACCCACCTGCTTTACGCAGGTATAGACATATAAGTCATACGGCATTTCAGACCCCTCTCTTGTGGTCAGAGTGGAACTGCCCGCGCGGCGGCTCCGTTCTGACCTTTTTGTATGCGGTGCACGGCAGGATTTTTCTAAAAAGAAACGAATAAGTAAAATAGTATACGTTAGTTTTCAAGGGAGATCGAAATGCCGGATCTGGATAAGACAAACGAAGAAATACACACAGACACACCCGCGAAGAAGCGCGGCCGCCCGAAAAAACGCGTGCAGGAGGAGCCGGAGGACACGTCGGCAAAAAAGCGCGGCCGCCCCAAGAAGAGCGATGCGGGTGCCGTGCAGGCCGCACCGCGCCGCGAGCGCCCAACGGAACTCGTCTTCGCGCTCGACATCGGCACGCGCAGCGTCATCGGCATTGTCGCCGAGCAGCGGGAGGGGCTCCTCCACATCCTCGCCACCGAGCGCTTGGAACACAAGACGCGTGCCATGCTCGACGGACAGATTCACGACGTGCCGCAGGTCGCCGCCATCATCCGCGAGGTCAAGCGCCGCCTCACCGAACGCACAGGCGCACTGAACAGTGCGGCGGTCGCAGCGGCGGGGCGCGCACTCTACACCATGACCGCCGAGGCGGATCAGGACATCACGGGCACGATCACGCCCGCACAGCAGCGCGACCTCGACTTCGCAGGTGTACAGGCAGCACAGCGAAAGCTCGCGCACTCCCATACGGTCGACGATCCGACGCGTTACTACTGCGTCGGCTACAGCACGATCCGCTATACTCTCGACGGCAATGAGCTCAAGACGCTCGTCGGTCAGCGCGGCAGGCATGCACAGGCAACGGTCATCGCGACCTTTCTCCCGCGTCAGGTCGTGGACTCCATGCAGTCCGCGCTGCGCGAGACACACCTAGAGATGCGTGCACTCACCCTTGAGCCGATCGCAGGCATCAACGTGCTCATTCCGCCCACGATGCGCCATCTGAACCTCGTCCTCGTCGACATCGGTGCAGGCACCTCGGATGTCGCCATCACGCGCGGCGGTTCGGTCATCGCCTACGGCATGGTGCCGATGGCGGGCGATGAGATCACGGAGGCAATCTCACGCGAGTACCTCCTCGACTTCAACATCGCGGAGGGCATCAAACGCAAGGCGGCGGACGGACAGGATGTCTCGTTCACGGACATTCTCGGCATGAAGCTCTCACTCACCGCCGAGCAGGTCGTCACTGCCATCCGCCCGGGGGTTGAGAACCTGGCAAATGCGATCGCAAAGCAGATCTTAGAACTCAACGGCGAGCCGCCGCAGGCGGTCATGCTTGTCGGCGGCGGCGCACTCACGCCCATGATGCCCGAGCTCGTCGCAACGGCACTCGGCATTCCCGCGGCACGCGTCGCGGTGCGGCAGCCCGAGGAGGTGGACGGCGTTGCGGAACTCCCCGCAGAGCTCCACGCCCCCGATGCGGTCACGCCGCTCGGTATTTTGAAGATCGCGTCCATCAATACGCTGCATTTCCTGGCCGTCTGGATCAACGACATCGAGTACAGCCTCTTCAACTTCCGTGAGCTCAACGTCTCCGATGCCCTGCTTGCCGCCGGCATCAGTCTCAGAAAGTACAACGGACGTCCCGGCATGGGGCTCATGATCACGGTGAACGGTGAACGGCGCAGCTTTCCCGGCACGATGGGCACGCTCGCACAGATCACAATCGACGGTAAGAGTGCGAGCCTCGACTCGCCCATCCACGACGACTGCCGCATCAAGCTCGTCGCAGGTGAGAACGGCACGCAGCCCGAGGTGCGCCTCAGTGAGATCATCGGCACGATTGACAGCTATATGGTCTCCCTCAACGGCGAGGAGACGACCGTTACTGCGAGTATTCTCGTCAACGAGATCGCACCCGAGGGAGATCCCATCCTGCGCGATGGCGACGTGATCGTCTCGCGTCGTGAGCGCACATTGGGTGAGGTGCTGCGCGCAGCAAACCTCCCGCCCACAGGACGGCGCATCTCTTATACGCTCAACGGCGAAGCACGCCGCTTCTCCACCCAGCCACGGATCACACTGAACGATGCTCCCGCACCGCTCTCCACCGTACTGCACGAGGGCGATGTCATCGAGTACGAAGAAACCGCCATTCCAACCGTTGAATCCGTGCTTGATCTCTCTACGGCTTCCTACGCGACCATCACCTATGAGGGCAGGGAGCACCGCGTGCCCGCCTCCGGGTTCTCCCTCTCGATCAACGGACATGAGGCAACCGCCGGCACCGTGGTCGAGGACGGTGCCGTGATCGTCTATCAAAAGGGCATGGGCAGCGCGAACGTGAGCGAGGCACTGCTCGCAGTCGGCTTCACGCCGCCGCCCGCGACCAGCCGCGTCACCTTCACCATCCTCGTCAATGGGAACAAAGCGGACTTTACAAGTCCGATCCGCACCGGCGACACCTTGGAGGTGGCATTCACACCTCTCGAGTCACTGAATGCCGCGCCTGCGCCGACGGATGAAAACGCGCCCGCAGCCAGTGCCATTCTCGGCAGCATCGCTGCGCGTGCCCCTCTCACGCAGGAGGCCGCCCCCTCTGCAGATACGGCAGACAATACGCCGCAGCAGGAGGTATCCGCACAGAGCGGCACCATCTCCATTGACGCCCTCATGCGCTACGATTGACTGCGGCACCATAAAAGGGTGTGTTGTAGGAAGCCAACGGCCTCGTACAACACACCCTTTTCACATCGATTCCTCCCGCACGGATTTCCAACGATCGTGCAGCCAGAACCAGTCCTCGGGGTAGGTTCGGATCCATTCCTCAATGCGTTTGTTGATGATCTGTGTCACACGCTTTACATCTGCCGCGCGGTCGTCCGTTTTTTCGACCAGGATGCCGGGCTCGACGGTCAGGGTATGATGCCCGTTCGGCGCACGATGGATATAGACGGGGAAGATCGGCACGCCGCAGCGCCGCGCAATCGCAGCGGCTCCTGTAAACGCGTTCGTCCGCTGCCCAAAGAAGTCGATGATGACGCCGTCGCGCAGCGACGGATCCTGATCGCTGATAAGACCAATGATCCAGCCCTCATCAATCATGCGAAACATCTCGCGCACACCCGAACGATAGGTGATGTGCATGCCGACAAGAGTACGGTATTCGTTGATGAAACGATCCATCCCCGCCGAGCTCTGCCTCTTTGCCACGCCGACGATGGGAAGCCCCGCACAGGCGAATGCGCCGCCCATGAGCTCCCAGTTGCCGCTGTGCGAGGTGGCAAAGACCGCACCATGTCCGCCGGCGACTGCTGCGCACACCTCATCCATGGCACCCGTGATCGTAACGTAGTCATGCATACGCTGCTTCATGACAGGAAAGCGGAGTACCTCCATCAGCATGGGGCCAAAGCGCATCGCACTCGCGCGTGCGATGCGCGCGGCCTCCGCCGCAGGAACATCGAGACATCGCATGATCTGCTCCCTTGCGAGCGTTTTGCGTTTTGCCGGAACAAAGATCCATGCAAGCCGCGCAACACACTCACCGAACACCATCGCAGCGCCGTGCGGCAGGAGGCAAACAAGGCGGCTGAGCACCTTCATCGCATAGTAGGAGAGCATCTCAGTCCTTCCCACGCAGCCCCTCGATCTCTTTTTCGAGGGCTTTTATTTTTTTTACCATCTCCGGCAGACGGCGAATGGCCGCCTGTACACGCAGCCATTCCGCATGGGGCTGCACGGGGAATCCTGCGCAGAAAACGCCCTCGGGCATATCACCGATGATGCCGGAGCGTGCCGCGTAGACCGAATTCGCCCCGATGTTGATGTGCCCGACCGTACCGACCTGTCCGCCGAACGTGACATTGTGTCCCACCTTTGTCGAGCCGGAGATGCCTGTCTGGGCGACGATGAGACAGTTCGCACCGATATTGCAGTTGTGTCCGATGTGCACAAGGTTGTCGATCTTCGTGCCCTTTCCGATGACGGTCGCACCAAGGGTTGCACGGTCGATGCCGACATGTGCGCCGATCTCCACATCATCCTCGATGACAACGCCGCCGACCTGCGGCACCTTTGTATGCACCCCCGCTTCGGTCGTAAAGCCGAAGCCATCTGCACCGATCACGGCGCAGCTGTGGATCGTACAGCGTGCTCCGACGCGGCAGTGTTCGCGCACGGTCGCACTCGGATAGATGACCGTGTGGTCGCCGATCTCACTGTACTGTCCGATATAGGCATGGGGATAGACGGTCACGCCCGCACCGATCACGGCATGGTCGTCGATATAGGCAAAGGGCAGAATGGTTACGCCCGCCCCGAGCCGAACATCGGCTCCGATATAGGCCTCATCGCTCACCCCGACGGCATGCTCCGTCGGCGGGGTATAGATGGTCAGCAGTTTGGCAAAGGCGGCCTTCGGATCCTCGACGAAGATGACCGTGCCGTCAAAGCCCTCCGTTCCCGTCGGCAGAAGCAGAGCCTCCGCCTTTGCCGCCCGCGCCTCCTCCATGTGGGGCGGTACCGCAAAGGCAAGGCTCCCTGCCCCCGCCTCATCGAGCGCGGCAAGACGCCGGATCACGCGCGTACCATCACCGCTGACTGCACCGCCGATGAGTTCTGCGATCTCATTGACTGTCTTTTCCATGCTTCCTGCCCCTTTATTGGAGTTTGCCGATCACTTCATCGGTGATATCCGTGCTGCCCACGAGTACACTTGGATAAGGCTGTGCACCGTCCTGCATCACAACGTCCAGATGCTTCTCCTTCGCAATGTCCTGTACCGCAACATTCAGCTTCTGTTCGAGCTGGATGCTGTACATCTGGTTCAGCCCCGCCAGTTTGCGCTGGGTCTCCATCTGCAGCTGCTGTGCCTCCTCTGCCGTCATGTTCGGGTTGGACGCGAACTTCGCCTGTGCCTCCTGCTGCGCCTCCATGAGCTTTTCGTTGGCTTCGGTGATCACCGACTTGATCTGAGGGGCCTCCTCCTGCACGCGTGCAACGTTCAACGTGGCGACGTGCACCTGTCCGCAGCCGGCAGCGAGTGCGCTTGCGGTGAGAAGAACGGCGGCTGCTGCCTTGCTGAAATAATTCATCTGCATAAAGTCCTTTCAATCCATAAAGAAGCGGGGGGATCTTATTTTACCGCGATGCTCTGCATCTCGCGTATCATCTCTGCCGTCACATCGCGTGCCGTACTGCTGATGATCGGCACATAGTACGGCACAGCAAACGCCTCGGTATCCGACAGCAGCGTTGTTTGATCCGACGCAGGGGAGGCGAGCACAAGGGCGAGATGGTATTGGATGGCGATCTTGGCCGCGCGGCTGCGCACGTCGCGCAGGATCTCCGCCGTGAGGGCCTCTGCCTCCGCATGCACAGAGGTGAGCCGCATGATACGGGCGGCGCGTTCCGACTTTTCTTCCTGCGCGGCGCGTGCACGCTCCATCTCCTTTGCACTGCGCTCCCCGACCTCATTTTTTAGGCGCTCCGCCTCCGCCTTCTGCGCGTCGATAACCGCGTGTGCACGCTGGGTCCACGCCGCCTGCTGCGGCTCGATCCGTGCGGCAACGCGCGCGCGGATCTCCTCCTGCCACTGCCGATAGAGCGCCATCTGCCGCTCGCCGCGCTCCTGCTTTAGTGCGTCGCGCTCGGCTTCCCATCGTGCGCGTTCACGGACGAGCTCCTCTTCCGAAACCTGTGGGCCGTGCATCGCACGCTGATTGTCAATCTTGAGGTTGATGTTCAGAATGGCATTCAGATACTCGTCATCAATCGCTTTCCTGCGCGCCTCGTAGTCTTCCTCCGTCTGCTTGCGATAAACCTCGGTCAGACGTTTCTGCTCACGCTCGAGCTCTACGCGCGTCGAGAGGACGACCTGCGCATTCTTCTGCCAGACAGAATCCTCAAACGGTGCGGAATCCGTCTCCGGAGGCGTGAGATCGGGCTGTGCAGGAAGATCACGCACCAGCAGTCTGAGTGTCTGTTCCTCGGCACGCAGGGCACAGAGGTGCCCATAGGACGGATGTGCTGCAAGCACCTCCTCCATCCGCATGACGGCAATATCGCTCTTCTCCGCAGGGCTCTCGCGCTTCGGCAGGAAGAAAATCACTGCAACAAGAACGATGAGGAGGCATACACTGCCTGCAAAAATCTCCCTGCGCTTTGTCTGCCATAGTCTTCCCACCGGCGCACCCCCAAGGATTCATCCGTTTACAAAAATGTACCGAGCAGCGCTCTGCCCGGTACATATGCGCATTTTCTGCGAATTACTTGCTCAGCTGCTTGACGACATCCTGCGTGATGTCCTGCCCGCCATAAACGACTGCACCCTTCTCGATGACAACCGAGAGCCCCTTCTTTTCAGCTACGCTCTTGACAGCATCCTGAATGCTCTTCTCGATGGGCTCCATCAGCTCCTCGTTCTTCTGCTGGAGGCGCTGCATCGTCTGCTGGTAGTAGTCCGACTTTTCCTGATCGTTCATGTTCGCCGATTTCGCCTCGAAGTCCGCCTGTGCATCCTGCGATGCCTTCTGCATCTCGGCGTTTGCCGCCGCGAGCTGCGGGTGCTGGCTGCCGACCTGACGATAGTCCACCACGCCGACGGAGGAGGTCGCCGCCGAGGCAATGCCCGAGCCGCTCTGTGTAAGCGCAAGTGCAACTACCGAGCCGACGAAGACAACGGCGATGAGGATGCTGATAATCTTAACCTGCTTCTGCTGCAATTTGATCATGAATAAATCTCCTTTTCTGTCAGACCTGTCGGTCGACCAACCGACCGAATGCTCCTATTATAACAAAGAGCGTCGCGCAGTTCAATATTATTTTACAACACGGTAACCAACCATCGGCATCTCAGAAAACTCCATGTCCACGATCTTCGGGCAGCTGAGCGGATTGTTCAGCCAGTTCTCATGTGCGAAGGTCACGTCCACGATCTTGGGTCCATCCTGAAAACGATAGATGGAGCTGTAGACACCATCCACAATGCTCTGTTGCATGAATGTCGCCTTGCCATACATGCCTTCCAGATCACTGAGGCTCAGATTCGACGGGAGTGTATCAAAGTTCTCCTTCGTGATGACATTCTGTGCATCCCGCTCCCCCTGCAGCGCGCCGGGCATCGGTGCACGGTCCGCTGTCTTTGCGCCGCCGCAGCCTGCGATCAGCATCGACGAAGCTGCGAAGGCCGCAGCGACAAGCCCAATTTTGCTGACTTTCATCATGACAATCCCTCTTTCTTCGTAGAACCCTCCAAAATACACTTTTATCATACACCATTCTGCGTGCGTATTCAACCATATCGCTAAAAAAGAAGTGCTCACGGATGCACTGCACGACGGTAGACGCGCAGCTTCGCCCGGCCTTCTGTGGGCAGCGTGCCGAGTTCCTCCCAGTTCTGTCCCGCAAAATTCTCCTCGAATGCATCGAATGCGTGCCGCTCCACGACGAGATACACGGTTCTGTCCGCAGGCAGCGCGTCGATGGGCAGGAACGGCATGACGTTCTTGCTGTTCCAGCTCATCTCCTTCGGCGCACGCTGCGCTATCTCCTCACGTGTCGCGAGTGCATACATCGGATGCCCCGTATAGTAAGGTATCGTCGCCGTGTAGTCGCCATAGCAGACAAGGAGATCTTCCGCGCGCATTGTCTGAGAGAGGAGTGCTGACGCCCCCTTTCCGCTGAAGTGCCCGTCACGATCGGAGTAGTTCGACACGACAACGACCACAGCGAGGTAGAGCCCCATGCCGAGGACTGCTCCGTTCCTCAGTACACGGGGGTTATGCGTGAGGAGACGCGCCGTCAGAATCGCCGTCGGCAGGAATGCGGGGAAGCTGTATGTCGGATATTTGGTCGCCATAAGCTGAAAGAACACGGGCACGACAATCGCCCATGCCAACAAAAACTGCGTGCGCACGTCGATGAAGGGCCGCACGCGCCACGCGCGATAGAGCGCGAGCGGCAGGGCAAAACTCCACGGAAACATCCCGAGGAAGTAGATGCCAAGATAGAAGTACCAGACATCCCATTTCGCATGCTCGGACACCGTCGCGCGCAGGACATTGTGAATGCCGAGGAAGGTGTTCACGAAGTCCGCCCCGTGCGTAAGATACATATAGATGTACCACGGTGCGCAGACCGCCGCAAAGACGAGCAGTCCCGTCGGGAGACAAATCCGTCCAAGTGCGCAGAGATCGCGGCGCACGAGCAGGAACACGAGGATGACAAGCCCCGGCAGGAGAAAGCCGACCGGTCCCTTTGTGAGGACGGCCAGCCCCGCACAGACGTAAGCGATGTAGAAATACCCCCGCCTCTGCTCATAGTAGCCGATCAGAAAGGCCGCAAGCGTCCCGCCGAAGAAGACAAAGAGGCTCATGTCCGTGAGGATAAGCTTTGCGAGAACGGCATAGAGTACGCTCGTCCCGAGGATGAGCACCGACCAGAACGCCGTGCGTTCGTCGTAGATGCGCCGCGCAAAGCAGTAGGTCAGGAGGAGGCCCGCCGCCGCGAACAGCGCCGGGAAGAAGCGCGCGGCAAAATCCGTCACACCGAACACGGAGAATGCCGCAAGGAGTTCCCAGTAAAAGAAGATCGGCTTATCGTACCAGTAGTTTCCATAGATCTGCGGCGAGATCCAGTCCCCCGCCGCCAGCATTTCCCTCGCCGTCTGCGCGTAGTTCACCTCGACGGGTGCCGTCACGGGAAGGGTGCCGTTGCCCCAGAAATACAGCGTCACGAGGCATAGAATCGCCGCTGCACCGGTGAGCCGCTCATTCATTCGCTTTCCTCCTCCCGCTGTCCGCTCCGATGGCGATTATCGCACGCGATCAAATAGAGCGGCCGATTTTTCACCTCTTGCAGAATGCGTGCGATATACTCACCGCAGATGCCGAGCAGCATCATCTGCATGCCGCCGAAGAAAAGGCTGCACACCACGATCGTCGACCACCCTGGTACCGTCGCCCCGCTCAGCGTCTCAAAGAGGACGTGGAGGAAGAGCAGAACGGCCAGCAGCGCAGACAGCACTCCTGCATAGAACGCCACGCGCAGAGGCTGCACCGAGTAGGCGAGGATGCCGTCCAGTGCAAACGAGATCATCTTGTGCAGGGAGAATTTTGACTGTCCCGCAAAGCGCTCATGCGCCACGAACTCCACCGTTGTCCTGCGAAAGCCCATCGCACCGACGATGCCGCGGATAAAGCGCGCGTGCTCCCGATAGCGGCGCAGAGCGAGCACGGCTTTGCGGTCCATCAGGCGAAAGTCCGATCCGCCCTCCTGGATCTCCACATCCGAGAGGGCATTGAGCAGTCGGTAATAGTATTTCGAGGTCAGCCGTTTGAAGAGCGATGCGCCCTCCGTCGTGAGGCGCACCGTCTGGACGATATCATAACCTTCCTCCCATTTTGCAAGCAGAACCGGCAGGAGTTCCGGCGGATGCTGCAGATCGCCGTCCATGGTGATGACCGCATCTCCGTCCGCATGGTCGATGCCGCAGGTAAGCGCGAGCTGATGCCCAGAATTGCGCGCCAGAAAGATCGACTGCACGCGCGGATCGCGTGTGCCAAGTTCCAGCAGGATCTCTCGACTGCGGTCGCGTGAGCCGTCGTCGATAAAGAGCATCTCATACGTGTATGGAAGCTGCTCCATGACCGCAGTCACAG
Organism: uncultured Centipeda sp.; assembly: GCA_905372865.1. GTDB lineage: Bacteria > Bacillota > Negativicutes > Selenomonadales > Selenomonadaceae > Centipeda. The sequence continues at coordinate 55,125 of CAJPQT010000011.1, read as the reverse complement.
ACTGCACGAAATGCGCGATATTCTCCTCCTCGTTGTAGACCGGAACCACGATCGAGATCCGCTTCACCGTCCTCATCCCTCCTCTCCTCAAAAATGTCCGATCAGGCGCAGCCATGCGTCATTGCGGTCCACCATGCCCGCAATGCTCATGAAGTCATGCAGCTTGTACCGCAGCTCCCACTCCCATGCGCCCGTACCCGTCCACTTCTCATAGCGCAGGAGCCAGCGCGGATGGAGCTCATAATGCCCCGCCAGTGACAGCCGGTCCTCGCGCAGATCATAGCGCAGTTCCCCTGTCAAACGGGGAAACAGGGCGCGCGCATAGCCCACACGCCAATCAAACCGCACATCCTCGGGCGCTGCATCCGTCTCCACATAGACCTCATCGCGCGCACTTATCATCTGTCCCGCGTGCAGGCGCACATGCAGATCACGCCGCTCGCCGCCGGGCTGCTCTCCCGCACGGCCGATGTCGGCCCAGCCCGTCAGGCGCAGACGATAGCGCGTCGTATCTGTCCGGCTCATGACCGCCATGCGCTCTGCCGGTGTGATCGTCACGCGCGACGTGAGATGCAGCCGACGAAACTCCGCCGTTGTGTCCAGTCCGTCCGCGAGCTGCTGCTCAAATACGGTGCGGTGGCGTGCGACGAAGTCGACCGGCACACCGACGAGGTGATTCACCGCTGCCTCCATTGCTGCACGCCGCGAGAGCAGTGCAACGTTCGGAACGGTGTCCGAACGCATGGAGAGATCGACCGTCCGCACGACGGGCAGACGCGGATAGACCGTCAGATGTACGCGCGCAGCTTCATCAACATCAATATCGTAGTCCGCGCGAAACTCCGGCAAGTGCGTATCCATATATGAGGCCAGACTGCGTTTCAGCGCGCCTGTCGCCCAGTCCGCCGCCGCGACGGGCAGCCCTGCGAGCGCATCCGAAAAGACGGTGCTGACATCTGCAAGATCACTGCGCACGAGTTCCTCTACTGCGGGCGGCATCCCCTCGATCGTCGTATCCACCTGAACACTCCGAATGGTATCCGTCCACGGTGCAAGGCAGATCTCCACCTCGGTACGCTGCGCGGGGCGCACCACAACCCCCGTCACCGTATAGCCGACGAGCAGCCGATCAAAGACCGTGCCGATGATCTCCGCCTCCTCCGCCGCCGAAATGTCCGCCACTGCGCGTCCTTCCATGCGCTCTGCCGCGATTGCGGCAACGGTGTGCTCCATGCGTGCACGCACGATGGAGGGAATCTGCTGCTTTCCCATGACAATAGCCGCAGTCTCCTCCACACGGGAGGACGCTGCGGCACATGTATGGGCGTACAGCCCCAAAACGGCAAAGAAGAGAAGCACGAATGTGCGGGCGCACACAAAGAGATGCGCCGCTTTCATCAGAACGTGCCGCCGACGCGGAAGTGCACGCGGCCGCCCTGCGAGCCACGGCCGTAGTCAAGACGCAACGGCCCGATCGGCGTGTTGAGGCCGAGGCCGATACCCACGCTCCCGTGCAGATGCTCTGGCATAAAGCCGCTCGTCCATGCTCCGCCGTAGTCTGTAAAGAGCGCGCCCGTCACCTTGGACACGATCGGGAAACGGTACTCGAGCGAGGCGAGAGCCATGCGTGTCCCACGGAACTGATCCTCACGATAGCCGCGGATGGTATCCTGCCCGCCGACGCGGAACTGACTGTACTCGGAGATCGTCCCCTTACTGATACCGTACTGACCGCGAATGACAAAGACCTGTGCGCGTCCCGCTTTGAGATAGTGTGCATCTCCTGCGATGTACTTCTGATAGGAGAAATCACCGCCGAAGCCCGCGAACTCCGCCGAGAGAGAGGCGCGTGCCCCCGTCGTCGGTTCGTAAATATTGTCGCGCGTATCCGTCACATGCTCGAGTGTGATGCTGCGGGTCGTACCAAAATTATCGTGGATCCACCCGCTGTTCCTGCTGCGGTCCCCCGCATTTCCAATCTCCGTATGCTTGACGTATTTATCCTTGCGGTTGCGCAGTGTGACAAAGTTCGTCGAATACTCGCTCATGGGACGGCTCAGCGTAAACTCACCGCCGGAGTATTTGCGCATAAAGGATTCCTTGTGGTTGCCGTTCTCATCGTAGTCATCGTACTCGTACGTGCGATTGTAGACACGAAGCGTGCCCGCCGTCTCCTTCTTGTCGAGCCACGGACGGCGATACATAAACGTATAGCCGCGCGCATCCGTATCATCGCCGCTCATCTCGTAGCTGATGCTGATCGTATCGCCCATGCCGCGGAAATTCGTATCGCTGACACTCACCGTGCCGACCATGCCGTCCGAACTCGAATAGCCCGCACCGATGCCGAATGAGCCCGTACGCTTCTCCTTGACATCGAGCTCCATGATGACCGCATTCGGCTCGACACCGGGATTCATCTTGACATTGACATCCTCGAAGAAGCCGAGGTTATAAACGCGCTGCATGCTGCGGCGTGCCTGATTCGCGTTGAACGGCTCGCCGACCTTCTGACGCATTTCACGGAGAATAACATGCTCCTTCGTCTTCTTGTTGCCCTTGACCTTGTAGCCCTCGAGCACACCCTCGCTGATCTTGATCGTCAGCGTACCGTCCTGCGCGATGTTGAGATCCGTGATCTTCGCGAGAATATAGCCGTCTGCGCGGTACTTCTCCTGGATCGCCTGCACATTCTCCTGCAAGGTGCGCGCGTTCAGCAATTCACCGTTCTTGACCGTAACGAGCCCCATCAGCGTTTCCGTTGACTCGACTGTATTCCCCTCGATCTTCACTTCCTTGAGCTCTGGGTTCTCGAGCACATTGTAGGTCAGGACGACCCCCTCGGGGATCTGCTCAAACATCGGGTAGAGATCGTAGAAATAGCCCGTTGCATAGATCGCGTCACGATCCTTCACGAGGCCTTCTTCCGTCACGGCATCGCCCACATGCATGGCAAGCGCTGCCCGCGCAGCCTTTTCCGTTGCCTCCGTCGCACCGGTGAAGTTGATCTCCACGATCGTCTTGCCGACCTGTGCCGCAAGATAGTTGGAGATCTCGTTCTCGGCAGGACGCTTGGCCGCCCAAGCGGCAGCACGCTCATCCGAGGTCGAGGGAGCAGCGGTCGCCGTCAGCGCCGGAGCAGCCGCAGCATCCGCATCTGTCGCCGCATCACGCGGTGCGGGTGCATCTGCCGCAGCAGCGGACATAACCGCGGTCTCTGCATTCTCCTCTGCGGCGAAACCATGCGGCAGAGCCAATGCAGAGGCCCCCATACCAAGGGCAACGGCGAGTGTGAGTCTCTGGTATTTCTTGCTGTTCAAAGGCGAAACCTCCTAGACGTGCGCACAAGGGCGCTGTTTCAAACCCGCCGCATGATACGGGGGCAGATCAACTATTCTCTTAAAATTTTGCCGCCGACCTGCATGAGACGCTGCAGATCGCTACTCGGCATACGCGAAGGCGATGCAGACCGTGCGTCCTCTGTATGCACGGGGACAGGTGCAGCAGCAGCGGCCTGCGCCGCTGTATCCTGTTCTTTCGGCGCTGCCCGCTCTGCGGGCGGCTCTGTTGGAAGGACCGCTGCTGAGAGCGGTGCCTCCCCCTGTGCAGGCTGCGAAGGTTCCGCTGCAGGCACAGCTGCGGGCGTTTCCATCCGCACATTCGCTTCCTGTGCTCCCATGTGCGGAATCATATCCTCAGCGGGCATATGCTGCCATGCGAACCATCCGAGGAGCACCACTGCGGCCAGCGGCGGCAGAAGCCGTGCTGCCCAACGGCGGAGGCGTGCACGACGATCCGCAGCAATACGTGCAAGCTCTGCACGTGCAAGCATGAGCTTCAGATCTCCCGCGAGATCATCCTCACCCGCGAGCGCATTTTCCGCTCCCGCGAGCCAGTCTCGTGCCGCACGAATGGACTTCGCCCGCTCTCTGCGATCCGTATCCATCGCCGTATCCCCCTTCCCGAGATTATACTACAGTCCATGGTATGGATTCAAGCCGTTAAAATTAAAACGTGGTACTAAATGGTTAATTCTGCCAATGATGCATAAATCGAGAGAGCATCCCACGAATGCGGCGGATCCCATTCTTTTGCAGCCGATAGATCTGTGCGGATGTCACCCCGAGCGCCTCTGCCATCGTCTGTGCACGCGCGCCGCCAATGGTCACGCCCTCGAGCACGAGACGCTCGTGCGCGGGCAGGCGCTCCATTGCGGCACCGAGCACACCGACGAGAGCGTGATGCTCCGCGAGTTCTGCCACGGAGGGACACACATCGACAAGCAGATCCTTCGCCGTCTCATGCGTCTCCGTCTCGACCTCGAGGCAGGGCAGATCGACCTGCCCCTCGCAGCGGAGGAAGTCCAGAATCCGTCCGCGTATACGATGCACCGCATAGAGACTGAATGCAACTCCACGCGAAGGATCATAGCGCTCCACCGCCTCGATCAACCCTACCGTTCCCTCCTGTACCGCATCCATAACAGCAGACAGAGCACGATAGGGCATGACCTCACGGAAGACAAGCGGCTGATACGACTCGATGATCCGCTGCCGCGCCGCCTCATTGCCGCATTCCTTGTAGGCGCGCCAGAGCTCCTCCTCTTCTGTCGGCGTCAGTTTCTGCATGGCAGAAAGTTTTTTTACATAGTCCGAAAACACCGGCGCACCTCCTTTAGAACCTTATCCTTGCCTCCATACTGATGAGCTGGTCAGAGCCCTCGCGGTCATACGAGATCCCAAATTTGTCACTGAAATCATACTGTATGCCGTAGCGGTATTGATCCGATGCCGCACCGAGCCCATGTACATAGCGCAGGAGCACACGGTCACCGAAGTATTTGCCGATCTCGATATTGTACTCATTCTCGTTTTTGCGAACCGCCTCATCGTCCTTCGTCTCAAAGAGTGCACCGCTTCCGCTCGAGAGGCGGAATACATCGAGGTGCAGGAAGTTCTTCACGGAGTCTTCCACCTCCGAGAGGATGCTCATCTGCAGGCCAATGGAGAGAATGTCTGCCGCCGTAATGCCGCCCTCACCATTTCGATAGGCACTGCGCAGGGTGAGCATGCGGATGATCTCCTCCTGGGACATCTCGGGGCTCGAACCGAGGCGGAAATCCATATGGTCGAGCGGTCCATGCGCCGAGAGGAACACGCGCGTATGCGTGAGGCGTGCCTCGGCATAGAATGCAATCTCCGGCAGGAACGACTCCATCTGGTTGAAGGTCGCTGTTCCCTCGCGGATCTTGAACACCGTTCGGAGGTAGCTCACCGTGTCGCCGCGCCGCACGCCGATCGAGCCCGTCGTGCGGGGATGATGCGTCGTGCCGCCGAAATGCACATAGCCCGACGGATGGATATCATAGAGGTTCGCGCTGAAGAAGTGTACATGGCGGTCCACGGTCAGCCCCACATCGAGGATGATGTGCGGGAGCTCGTCGTTCGTATCGGGAATCGACGGAATGGAGACAAGGGCTCGGTCGATGTTGATCGTACCCGCGAGCTTCGGCAGCGTCTCGCCCCAGTACTCATCCTCCGTCAGACGCAGCGACCCGCTCAGCGGTCCGTCAAAGAACGTCGTCTTGATCGCGAGATCATTCATCACGAGCGAGAAGTCATAGTCCGTCGGCTCTACGCCGCTCAGTTCCATGTGCCCCGTCATCATGTAGCTGCCCGCCCCCATGCGTCCCGTACAGGAACGCACGACAACGCTGTCGCCAAGAGCATCGATCTGAATCTGCATATCCGTCACCGGATTCTCGAGATACTTGACCTTTAGTGCACCGCCCGTAACGCGCACCGTCCCGTCCAGACGCGGGGCGGCGAGGGTTCCGTGCAGCTTCAGGCTGCCCTCCGTACGTCCAAGAGCCCACTCCACATGATCGGAGAAGACCGGCAGCAAGGAGAGGTCCGCATTGTCAAGCGCGATCGTCAGATTGATCTCCTCGTAGGCACTCAGATTTTCGCTGCGCTCTGCCGTGAGTGCACGCAGGGGGAGTGTCCCATGGGCGCTCGCCGCATAAGCGATGCCGTCGATATACTTCGTCACCGTGAGATTGTTCAGATGGATGATGGAGGAGCGCAGCTGCGCCTCGCCTGTCAGCTCATCGAACGATGCCCCGCGTGCGCCGCCATTCTTCGCCGTCATCCTCAGATCGGCTTCCGGGTTCTGCGTATGACCGCCGATGTGCAGGGTCAGCGATGTCGTCCCCGTCACATCCTCCTCCACCCCCGCAAAGCGCGTGAAGATCCCGAGAGCAATGTCCGTCCCTGTGACGTCCACATTCGCGAGGCCGTCGAAATCCACTGTGCCGACGGCGGAGAACGAACCGCCTCCCTGCTCACCTGCGAGCTTTCGCACGGTCAACACGCGGTCCGCGAGTGTGACATCGAGTGCAACATCACGCACGGGATAGGAGGCAAGCGACCCCTCCGCGATTTCGCCCGTTAGCGAAATCGACGGATTGTCGAGCGTGCCGCCCAGACGTACCACACTCGTGATCTGCCCGGTGAGACGATCCTCCTTCTGGTTTGCGAGCGCAAGGAGTGCCTGCACATCCATCCGGTCAATATTCATCGTCCCGCGCAGCGCACGCGTCGCCGTATCGTAGTGCAGGCGCGCCGTCACAGAACCGTCCGTCCCCTGACGGAACCCCGTCTCGTCCAGCTCGATGATGCCGTTTTCATAGTGGGCAAAGCTGTGGATCTCCCTCAGCTCTACCCCGTTCATCACAATCGTATCCGCTTTCAGCTCCCCACGGAAAATCGGACGGGAGATTGTCCCGCCGACCTTTCCGTTAAAGACGCCGTGGCCGGAGACCTCGTAGGGCAGTTTGTGCTCGAAGCGCTTCATATCGAGATCACGCACCTCTGCATCGAAGTCGAGGAGGCCGAGCGTGTTAATCGTACCGTTCAGAACCATATCCACCATCGGCGAATAGATGTGGAACACCTGCACGCGGATGATGCCGTTATCGAGGAAGTAGTCGCCGTCCATACCCGAGAGAATAGCGCCCGCATAGCTGCCGCGATAGAAGTGAACATAGCCGACCGCGTGCGGGTTGTCGAGCGTCCCCGTGAACTTTATGATGTTGTCGATGTTGCCCGTAATCGGCTGATCCGGCGCGACAAGCGCCGCCACATCCTCCATGCGTGCACCCATCGTATCGATCTGAAGGTCGATGCGCCGCTCACCCGCGAAACCAATGGTTCCATTCACGAGCCATACCTCACGCCCACCGCGCTCCATCGAGAAATCGTGGATGCCGATGCCCGAGAGCGATCCCTCCGCACGAAAGAGCAGACTGTCGAACGGCTGATACAGGAGATCCCCATTCATCGCCGAGACGCTCATCTCAACGTGCGGATCGTGCATGTCGCCGTGCACCTGCCCCGTGAAATCCGACAGCCCCGAGAAATGGAGACGCCCATCCAAGCGATTGAGCAGGGAGAGATCCGCATGTGCACCGTAGAAACGCAGGTCGAGCGCAGAACCGCCCATAACCTTCCCCTCGACGCCGAGCTCCGTTCCATTGGGGAGCTTCATGCTGAGGAAGTCAATCGTCAGATCGCTCCCTCGGAGGATAAAGGACGCATTCGCATGTTCCACGGGAATCATACGATAGCTGCCGTTGAGCATCTCTGCACTGCCGTAGACCGTAGGTGCATCCGCCCCCTGTCCGTGTATGCCAAAATCGGCGCGCAGTGTGCCGTCGAGATCCTCGGGCATGGCTGCCGAAAGCGCACGCAGCCCCGCGAGCCGAATGCCGTCCGCCGTGAGATGCGCCGTATAGGATTGGTCTCTTGTGTCAAAGACACCCGCGCCCGAGAGCTTGCCGTCAAAGATCTCCGCCGTCAGATCATGGAACGAAATGGTCCCATCCGCATAGGAAACATCCGCGGATGCCGCGCGGAAAGATACGTCATCGACGGCCCCCTCCGCCGCCGAGAGATGCCCCTCGGCCATCGGCGCCGCAAACGTCCCCGTCACATGCACATCCGCCGTCACAGCCCCCACGTATGAGCTGCTCGGGAGAATTTGATCCACGGCAAAATCCTTTGCACGCAAAGTGAGATCAAGATAGGGCACATCCGTGTCGAAGCGGATTGTGCCGTCGACACGCGCTGTCTGCCCCGCCGCCTCCGCTGTGGCGGCGAGGAAGAGAGAGCGCTCGTTAAACGTGAGTGCAGAGCTTTTCAGCTGTGTCTCCGTTCCGTAAATATTCGCTGCTCCCTGTGCGCTGTCCACACGTCCATCCAGTGTCAGCACCCCGTCTGTGCGGCGGAGCTTCAGCCCCACATGACCCGCATGCACACGATGAACCTGCACCTCCTCGGGCAGGGCTCCCTCGGGCAGAAATTTGAGCAGCGGTGTGAGATCTGCATCCTCCGCTGTCAGATACAGTTCCTGTGTCCCGCCGACGTAGGTGCCGCGCACATGCAGAGGAACTCCTGCAAGCGCGCCCGTGAGATCATAGGACACATCGCTGCGATCAACATCTACGGCACCTGTAATGCCGTTCAGTTCATAGGTGCGCTCACCTGCAGTGACGGTCGCTGTCGCCCCCTCCATACGGATGCGTCCCTCGAAACTGCTCGGCTCCGCATCATCCCTGCCAAGATCACTGTAGTTCCACGTTCCATCTGCACGCTGCACAATCTCCGCGTGCGCACCCGTGAGCAGAATTTCATCAACCGAGGTTTCCGGTGCTGAAAGCAAAGAAAGCAGACGAAGCGTCACCCGCGCCTCATCGGCACGGAGGACAGCCTTCGCCTGCCTATCATAAATCACAATATCATCCAGCTTCAGTTCATGCAGAGAACAGATCTCCACTGCACCGATGTGCACCGTTGTCCCCAACTTCTCTGCTGCGAGACTCTCAGCCATCCGACCTGCCTCGGTCATGAACGCCTGAGCGCGCACAATGTGAATGAGCACTGCTGCGCAGACGAGGATTGCCGCGACTGCAGCAATCCCGATATACGCTCTCCGTCTCATAGAAAACCTCTTATTTGTTCATCTTCGCCTCATAGGCAGCATTTGCCGCCTGCACACGCGCTGCCGCAATCATCGCGGCATCCACCGGTGCGTGCGCAGGAGCGGGACGCACCTCGGCCCCCTTCGGTGTTTCAAAGATCGCATCATCGTGCAGCTGTGCCTCTGCACGGGCAGCAGGGGCGCGTTTTCCCACTTCCTCTGCCGCACGGTAGCGCTCGGTATCGAGATCGACGGGCACCCCCATCGCATTGTCGAGGCTTGCCTTGCTCGTATTATACGTATAGAGCGCTGTCGAGTAGTTCATACGCGCTGTCGTCAGGTTGTCCGACGCGCGCATGACCTCAAGATTCGTCCCCACGCCCGCATTGTAGCGGACACGGGCGATATTATAGTCCTCTTCCGCCTGCTTGACTGCAGTTTCCGACGTCTTGATGTTCTGCTCCGCCGCACGCAGATTCAGATACGCCGTATGCACATCGAGGCGAATCTTCTCATCCGTCGCAGCGAGTGCCTCCTCTGCCTTGCGCAGCCTTGCCTTTGCCGCATCCACCTGCGCTACCGTCACACCGTTGTCGAAGATATTCCACGATGCACTGATTCCCGCGGCCCATGTATCGCTGCTCACATGGTCATCCTTGAAGGGACGTTCCCCTGCGATCGAACGCGTTGCCGACGCATTCACCGTCGGATGGTAGCCGGCCTGCGCCGTACGCACCCCCGCCTCAGCCTGCTTCACCGCATAGAACGCGGCCGCACCGTCCGCGCGATAGAGAAGCCCGTAGTCCGTGCAGTCCTCGAGTGTGAGCACATAGTCCGTATAGCGCAGCTCGTCGTTGATCGTGAGCGTCGTATCAGTCGGTACACCAATCACATTGTTCAGCGTCGCAACGGCAACCTCATAGTTGTTCTTCGCCGTCGTCAGATTCTGCTGTGCATTCGCCAGCTCCACCTCGGAGGCGAGCACATCCGCGCGCGCAACCGTACCGACACGGAATTGCGCATTCACATCCGCAAGATGCGTCTGCAGTGTCGCCACCGTATTTTCACGTACCTTCACCAGATTGCGCGCCTGCAGGATATTGAAATAATCCACCGTCGCCGTCAGGCGGATCGTCTGTTTCGTCTGTTCGAGCGCAAAATCTGCCGCGTTCAGCCCGTAGCGGGCCGCCTTCCGCTGCGCATTGAGCGCCGCACTATAGACCGGCATCGAGATCGTGCCCGTATTGCCGTAGTTGTATTTGACCCCTGAGCTCTCGTAAGCCTTGCCGCCGACACGGTTCGCTGTCGTCAACCATGTCAGCGTTGGCCCCATTGAGCGATTCGCCTGTGCAAGCGAGGCATGTGCTGCATCTACATCCGTCAGCGCCTCTTTGATCGTGCGGTTGTTCTCGAGTGCCATCTGTACCGAGCGCGCGAGATCCACCTGCATCGTCTCCGCCGAAACAGGCGCCGCAAAAAGACCAACGGCAGCAGTAAGAGCCAACGTCCGTACAAGGCGTCCAGCAAAACATCCCCTATTTTTCAAAACCATTTCCTCCTCGTCCGCCAAGGAATCACCCGAACGGAGGCCTGCTCCAAAGATAGTCAATACCATGAAATCGTATTGACAGACACTTTCATTGTATCAGTTCCACAGGCTTTTTTCAAATAAATTTATTGTTAGGTGACCGGAGCAGAGCATACGCAGCGAACACAACGCCGCCTCCTCGAGTGCACCTCCGACAATGGAGAAGGTATTTATGCACGATAATTTCCGCTTGTGCTGCGGGAAAAATTGCGGTACCATAAGGTGAGACATAATTTTTCGAAAACTTCTTGTCCTATGTTTGAAGGACAGCATCTACCGCAAGGAGGTTTCCATGTACGAGCATATCAAGTTATCCGTTCAGGACGGCATTGCGACGATTACGATCGACCGTCCCGCCTCGAACAATGCGCTGAATGCGCCGATGTTCCGCGATCTGATCAGCGCGGTGGAACACTGTGACGCAGACGATGCGGTGAAGGTTCTCATCGTCACGGGCGCGGGCAAGAACTTCTCCGCCGGCGGTGATATCAAGGAGATGGCATCGTTCGACTTCATCAGCTATGATCTCTCCATCCTGACGGGACAGGCATCGCTCGCGCTGCGCAAGTGCTCGAAGCTTGTGATCGCAATGGTGAACGGTGCTGCCGCAGGTGCGGGCTGCGGGATTGCACTCGGTGCGGACTTCCGCATCATGACGGAGAAGAGCTGTCTGCTTACGGCGTTCTCGAATGTCGCGCTCCCCGGTGATACGGGCTGCATCTATCATTTGAAACAGATCGTCGGGCTTGCACGGACGATTGAGCTCATGGCGCTGAGTGCTCCCGTCTACGGTGAGGAGGCACTGCGTCTAGGGCTTGCGACGCGGCTCGCCCCCGATGGGAAGCTCGCAGAGGAAACGCATACCTTTGCTGCGAAGCTGCTGCGCCGCCCACTCGGCGCACTCGCGATGCAAAAGCAGCTCTACTATGAGGTGTTCTACCGCGACTACATGGCGTACAGCCGCCTTGAAGCGGAGAATCTCGCAAAGGCAGGAAAATCTGCCGATCACCGCGAGGCGGTGACGGCATTTTTGGAAGGGCGCAAGCCGCAGTTTAATCAATAAAAAAGCAGCGATACCGCTGTCATATATCTATAGAATGACAGCCTCATGAAACAAAATGGTGTTTCATGAGGCTGATTTTACTGCCATGATAGATTCAGTTTTCTTCCGTGCGCCGCACAGTCAGACAGATACAGGTTGATGAGTGTCTGATAGGGTATGCCGACTTCCTCGGACTGCGCCTTGAAATATGCCACGGTTTCATTGTTAATGTTGATTGTGATTTGTTTTTTGAGCCGTTTGGAATATGGATTTTTTATCGCATCCGAAAAATCGTATTCTTCTTTCATGGTATCCCTCCTAAAGACGCTCCCAATACTGACTTTCCTCTCTTCGGGTTGCCTTTCGTGCAGATATGAGACGCAGCACGCCTCCCGTACGGCAGCAATGACAAACAACCAGCATACGATTTGCTTTGCTCATTCCAAGCATAACGAACCGCTCTTCATCCAGAGAGTGCGCTTCGTCGTATTTGAGAAGAGCATCATCATCATGGAACACGGTCGCCGCTTCCTCAAAGGAAATGCCATGTTTCTTTTGATTGGAACGGTTCTTTTCTTCATCCCATGTAAAATGTATATCCATAATTATATTATACATATATTCTACTGTCCGTCAATCAAAACTCCTGCCGTATCCCCGTATAAAACGCACGGTGTTTGCTGTCGTTCACATCGTTCCACTCGCCGAAGAGATAGGTGCTGTCCTTCAGCTGATACTGGGCACGCAGCCGCAGTGTAAAGTCATTCGGATCGTAGGCATCGGCGGAGAATTTGAATTTCTCACCCGCATAGGCATCCACGCCGACCCCCGCTGCACCAGCAACAACCCCCGCACGCGCGCCGAAGGCTGTGCCGCGCTTGCCGACTTGTGCATTAAACTTGTCGCCTCCGCCGATGTCGTCCACGCCAAACGTCGCGTACATGCCCTGTTTTTCGCCGACATCAAGGTTGAAATTCGTACGCCAGTCATCCGCCTTGCCGCTGTACATCGCATCTACTTTCGGCGTAACCTTGACGTTCTGCAGCCGCCCCATGAGCCCGCCCGCCTTGTCTGTCATCGTACGTGCATTGTGAATGAGGGCACGCGCGTCCTCCTGTGTCTGCTTGTCCCCCGCGACCGCCTCGATGCCCTCGGCGATGTGCAGGATGCGCTCAGAGGAGGCGGTGATGTTTTCAAGCGTCTTTCTGAGATTCTCCGCTGTCTGCGGGTCGGCGCCGACGGTCTCAAGATTCGCCATGATGCGCTCGACGCTCGCCGTGGTCTGTGCAAGATTCGCCGACATCGCATTCATATTTGCGAGCATAGCGTGCAGGTCGCCGCGATTCTCGTTCGCCATCTGCTCCAGGGTCGCTGTCAGACCGTCGAGGTGGGCGGTCATCTGCTCCATGTTGACAACGAGCTGCACCATCGAGCTCTGGAAGCCGGGGGCACCGACAATGTTGTTGATGGAGGTGAGCATTGCCTCGACTTGAATAATCATCTTGTTCAGCTCTGTAAACATGGTATCCATGCCCATCTCGTTCTCGCCGTAGAGATAATCCCCATTCGCGTAAAAATCGACATTGGACGAGGGTGTGATGATGACGAATTTATCCCCCATGATGCCCGGCTGCCCGATGGTAATGGACGAGCCGCGTGGAATCTTCACACCGTCCTGAATACGCATAGAGACAGTGACACCCGTGCCGTCGCTGACGATCTCCTCGACCTGCCCGATGGGAACGCCCGCAAGGAGTACCTGCGCCTCTGGATTCAGTCCGACTGCACGGCCAAACCCCGCATAGAGCATATAATCCTGACTGCCGCCAAGGCGCAGTCCGCCAAAGAACATGACGACGGCGACGAGGAGTGCCGCCCCTCCGAGTGTAAATGCTCCGACCTTTGCCTCTGCGTTCATGCCCCAACCTCCCTGCGATGGTGCAGCGTACGAAAGAATGCCTGTACGCGCTCATCCTTGATATCCTGAAATCGCTCCGCCGTATCGACGGCGATGAGCTGCCCCTCATAAATCATGGCGATGCGGTCGGCAATGCGGCTCGCACTCGCCATATCGTGTGTGACGACAATCGAGGTCACATCGAGTTTTCGCTGCATATCAATAATCAGTTCGTCAATCTTCGCCGTCATGATGGGGTCAAGTCCCGAGCTCGGTTCATCATAGAAGATGATCTCGGGATCGGTCGCAATCGCACGCGCAAGCCCCACGCGCTTTTTCATGCCGCCCGAAAGCTCCTGCGGCATCATCGCCGCCGCATCGGGCAGTCCGACGAGCACAAGTTTTTCCGCCACAATGCGCTGAATCTCATCCTCGCTCTTTGTCGTATGTTCCCGCAGACCAAAAGCGACGTTCTCCCCGACGCTCATCGAGTCAAAGAGTGCAGAGTACTGAAATACCATACCCATGCGCAGACGCACGCGGTCAAGTGCGTCCTCACTCATCACAGCGATATTGTCACCGCCGAGGTAGATCTCGCCCGAGGTGGGACGATCCAATCCAATCATGAGCCGCAGGAGGGTCGATTTACCCGAGCCCGAGCCGCCGATGATGGCGATGGTCTCCCCCTTTTCGATGGTGAGGCTGATCCCCTTGAGTGCTTCCTTGTCCCCGAAACACTTTTTGACGTTGTTTAGTCGTATCATAGCGTGTCCTCAGAACAAGAAGAACGTCAAGACGGCGTTCAGAATAAAAATGACAATGATGGAGGTGACAACGGTCTGCATGGTCGCCTTACCGACCCCCTCCGCGCCGCTTGGCGCATTCAGCCCGTAGTGGCAGCCGAGAACGGCGATCACGTTGCCGAAGAAAATCGCCTTGATAAGTCCGCCCGTCATATCGTAGATCTCTGCAAACTGTGTGATGGAGTGTGTAAAGGTGTATGGTGAGATGCCAGAGTAGTGCACCGCCGTGAGGTAGCCGCCGAGAACGCCGATCACGTCGCCGAATACGGTGAGGACGGGCACGACGATCATGCACGCGAGCATACGCGGCACGATGAGGTAGTTCACGGGGCTAACCGCCATGACGCGCAGCGCGTCGATCTGCTCCGTGACCTTCATCGTGGAGACCTCGGCCGTAATCGCTGCGCCCACGCGCCCCGCGCAGACGACACCGACAAGGACGGGGCCGAGCTCACGTCCAATGCCGATGGCGATGACCGCGCCGATGGTGCTCTGCGCTCCGTATCGGATGAACTCGTGCGCGATTTGGAGGGTCAGCACAATGCCTGTGAAAAGGAGGGTAAGACCGACGATGAGGAGAGAGTCCACGCCGAGGTGCGCCATCTGGTAGACAATGCTCCGCACGCGCAGACGCTGTGTGACCTGCCGCACGGTCTCAGCGTAGAGGAGGGTGATGCGCCCGATGTTCGCAAGATGTGTGAGGACAAAGCGTCCCACTGCCTCAAAGATGCACTGCATGGATTCCCTCCTTTCGTGATAAAAATATAAGGTGTCACCTGCGTGCTCCACGCAAACGCCTCGTTACACAAGCGGTCGGGCACTTATCTGCCTAAATACCTGCGGACTTCTTAAACGTGCTTCGCTTGAACGAAAGAAATCCGCAGGGGGCAGAACATGCCCTTTGCTCCGCTTGTTCCACTAGGGTTTGCTTTGGAGCACTGCATCGCAACAATTCCACATACGATCTATAACTCAACGAGAAAATCTCTCCGCCTCGCTCCGCGCGAGCTCGTCACAGCGTTCGTTGCGCGGATTGCCCGCATGCCCCTTGACCCAATGGAACTGTACGCGCCGTGCGGCAAACGCAGCATCGAGCTGCATCCAGAGATCCTGATTGAGCACGGGTTCTCCGTCCGCCTTCTTCCATCCGCGCTTCTTCCATGCGGGCAGCCAGAACTTCGTGAATGCATTCTTCAGGTACTGACTGTCGGTATAGAGTGCGACGCGTGCCCCCTCCGGCACGGCGTTCATTGCCTCCAGTGCCGCCGTCAGTTCCATGCGGTTGTTCGTCGTCTCGGGGTCGCCGCCGCTGTACTCTCTGACCTCACCTGTTGCTGCCGTCTCAATGATGGCAGCCCAGCCGCCCGCGCCGCCGGGATTGCGAAGACACGAACCGTCCGTGTGGATGATATAGTCCGCATCAACGGGTTCTTCGACGGGCGGTGCGGACGATTTTTTCGCCGCTGTACCGCTCTTTGCAGCACGCGGCGCAGATGACTCCGCCGCACCATCCAGCCAGTCACGCGCTTCTGCTTCGGTCATAAAACCCTTATACACCGCGCCTTGAAAGCCCTGCACCTGTGCCGAGCACTCCGCCCATACGGTAAAGATGCCCGTTTTGCGCCCGCGCTTCACGGCGTAAAATTTCTTTGCCACAGTATGTCCTTTAGTATGCGTATCGATAGCCGATCGAGAGCCCGATGCCGTTGTAGCCTGGATTCTTCGTCCGCTGTCCGTTCGATACATGATGCCCGAGATAGGCAACGCTGAGTGCGCTGCGCTCGTTGAACTTATACGTCATACGCGGCCCGATGCGCCACATAAAGCCGTAGTTGCGCGTGTGCGCAGGATGCACGTCGTTGTATACGAGGACCGCGCCTGTCGCGTCAAACGATGCCTCCCATTTACTGCCGAGCGGCTTCGTCCAACGCACCATGTACGCAGGGCCTGCACCGACGGCAGACGAGTCGAGGCGCACGTCGGGCGTGTCCTTTTCCGCCCACGAGCCGACGGCACGCGAGACGGTCAGCCCCCAGTGGAGCGACATCCCGTGCATCTCCTTGTACTGGCGAAAAACGTGTAGATTGTAAAGGTCAATGTAACGCCGCTGTCCGCGATGTTCCAGATAGTCCATCTGGATCTCGGCTTTCTTGTCCTGCACCGAGGAATCTCCCATGTGCATCTGCATCGTATGTCCGTCCGCCTCTGCAGGTGCAGCCGCTGCCGTCCCCGCCGCGCTCAGCGCGAGCACAGCCGCAAGTGCCGTCATTTTCGCTTTGAAAAAAGTCATATCCGTCACCTCCAACGTGTAAAGAGCTCCGCCTCGATGTCGAGACGGTCGAGGATCTTGCCTACCATCATATTCACCAGATCATCCAGCGTCTCCGGTCGATGATAAAATCCGGGCGCAGCGGGCATGATGACCGCCCCTGCACGTGCGAGCCGCAGCAGGTTCTCGAGATGAATCTCGTGCATGGGTGTCTCGCGCGGCACGAGAAGCAGCCGCCGCCCCTCCTTGAGCGTCACATCCGCCGCACGCGTGAGAAGATCGTCCGTCACGCCGTGGGCGATTGCACCCGCCGTCTTCATCGAGCAGGGCAGGACGACCATCGCATCCATACGGAACGAGCCGCTTGCGATTGCCGCGCCCACGTCCGTATTCGGGTAGAGAACATCAACGCGCCGCGCAAGTTCCTCCATTGTCACGCCGCACTCGTAGTCCAGCACGCGCTGTCCGCTGTCCGTGATGACGGCGTGCACCCCGATGCCCTGCTCGCGCAGGACATCAATCAGGCGAACGGCGTATGCGCTGCCGCTTGCCCCCGTGATGCCGACAATAATCTTTTTCATCGAATGACCGTAACGCCGCCCATATACGGCACAAGTGCCTTCGGCACAACGACAGAACCGTCCGCCTGCTGATAGTTCTCGAGGATCGCCGCAACCGTGCGGCCGACCGCAACACCCGAGCCATTCAGCGTATGGAGGAACGCGGGCTTTGCCCCACGCTCCGGACGATACTTGATGTTTGCACGGCGTGCCTGATAGTCCGTGCAGTTCGAGCAGGACGAGATCTCGCGGTATTTGTCCTGCGCGGGCATCCAGACCTCGATGTCATAGGTCTTTGCCGAGGTAAAGCTCATGTCGCCCGTGCAGAGCTGCACGACACGATACGGCAGTTCGAGCGTCTTCAGCACGTCCTCCGCCGCCTCCACCATCGTCTCGAGCTCATCCCAGCTTGTCTCGGGCGTGACGAATTTAATCAGCTCCACCTTGTTGAACTGGTGCTGACGGATCAGACCGCGCGTGTCGCGTCCCGCGCTGCCCGCCTCCGCACGGAAGCACGCCGTATAGGAGGTATAGTACTCCGGAAGCCGCTCCGCGTCCAGAATCTCATCGCGGTGGTAGTTCGTCGTTGGCACCTCTGCCGTCGGCACGAGGTAGTAGTCGAGCCCGTCGAGCTTGAACATATCCTCCGCGAACTTCGGCAGCTGTCCCGTCCCGACCATGCTTGCCTCGTTCACGATGTAGGGCGCGAGCATCTCCGTGTAGCCGTGCTTCTCCGCATGGATATCCATCATGAAGTTGATGCACGCGCGTTCAAGCCGTGCGCCGAGCCCCTTGTAGAACGTAAAGCGTGCCCCCGTGACCTTCGCCGCACGCTCCGCATCAAGCACGCCGAGTTTCTCCCCGATGTCCCAATGTGCCTGCGGTTCGAAATCAAATGTACGAGGCGTGCCCCAACGGCGCACCTCGGGATTCTCTGTATCGTCCTTTCCGATTGGGACGTCCGCCTTCGGCATGTTCGGGATCTGGAGCAGCAGTTCACGCAGCTTCAGCTCTACATCGCGCAGTTCCTCGTCGAGCGCCGTAATCTCATCGCCAAGCGCACGCATCTCAGCGACCACATCATCCGCGCTCTCGCCCGCCTTCTTGCGTACGCCGATCTCCTTCGATACGGCATTGCGCCGTGCCTTCTTCTCCTCCACGTCCTGCAAGATCGCACGCCGACGTTCATCCAGTGCCGCAAACGGTGAGAGATCGAGCGCGTTGCAGCGGTTCTTTAGCATCTCCTGCACCGCCGACAAATTCTCGCGCACAAATTTCATATCCAACATCAGAAATCACTCCATTATTTGTAAGTATCACTTGATTTCCTGTTATTCTATCACACACAGGAAACAAAAGCAAAAGCCGCCCACGACGGGCGGCTCTCTGTAATAGTAATTTGGCAGGCGTCCAATTCTCCTGCATCTACTCGGGTTTCCCCTGTCACACCATCGGCGCGTGGGCTGGACGAAATTTCCCACCTCAAATTACCATTATGCTATCTTTATTTTATATATTTTACTCTCTTTTGTAAAGAATTTTCTTGCTGCGAAGAAGCCGCCGCCATTCACTGTCCCGTATGTGCAGGAACGTGATAATGGCATTTTTGAAGCCCTTCGGGTCGCTACTGGTCTGCAAGCGCAAAATCAGCTTGCACTTCTTTCCGTTGTGCAATATTTCTTTCAAAACTTCCGCCGTATTGCGTCTGTTCTCCAGAATATAATCCGGACTTTGCAATATTTCTGTAAAATAAGTTCCATACTCCTCATAGTCGCCCCCATGGCGCATTTGTATATGCTCAATTCGCTCACTCGTAATAATAACTTCATCCGTAACGATATTGGAGGCAACAACGCTATAAAGTGCAAGATCGATTTTGCAGATGTTATAAATCACAACAGAGCCTCCATCCACATCCTATAAATTTATCATAGTACAAAGGGCGCACTTTGTAAAGAAAAGACCACCTTCTTCATCCGCGTTTCACGTAAGGCTAGTAAAATCTCGTAAAAAGGAGAGCTCTTTCATGAAAATTTTACCGTGGGAGGGAAGCACGGTCTTCCCTGCCCTCTGCGCCACTCTGCTCGCATGGCGAAAGTCTGCGCCCGATACGCGCGACCTGCCGTGGCGCGACGAGCCGACACCCTATCACGTCTGGATCTCGGAGATCATGCTGCAGCAGACCCGCGCCGCCGTCGTGCGCGGCTACTTTCTGCGCTTTCTCGAAGCCCTGCCGAGCGTCCGCGATCTCGCGAATGTGGATGACGATGCACTGATGAAGCTCTGGCAGGGACTCGGCTACTACAGCCGCGCCCGCAATCTCAAGCGTGCGGCAGAGGTAATCGTCGAGAAGCACGATGGACAGCTGCCAAAGGACGTTGACGCGCTGCTCGCCCTCCCTGGCATCGGACGCTATACGGCGAGCGCGATTGCATCGTTTGCCTATGGACAGCCGCGCCCCGCCGTTGACGGCAACTTCCTGCGCGTTGCCGCGCGCATCACGGCGAATCCCATCGACATTGCAAAGGACACATCGAAGCGCGCACTTGAGGCGGCACTTGCGTCCTCCTATCCCACGGGACGCGATGCGGGACTACTCAACGAGGCATTTATGGATCTCGGTGCGACCGTCTGTCTGCCGAACGGAGTGCCGCTCTGCCATACATGCCCCGCCGCGCAGTTCTGTCTCGCGCATGATCGCGGCACGGAGCAGGACTATCCCGTGAAGGCTGCTCTCAAGGCGCGCCGCAAAGAAAGACGCACCGTCCTCCTCCTCTCCTGCGGCAACCGCATCGCCATACGAAAAAGACCTGCACGGGGGCTCCTCGCAGGTCTTTGGGAATATCCGAATCTCGAAGGAAAACTAAGCAAACGCGCCGTACACGCACACATCGAATCCGAGGGCTTCGATGTGTGTGACATCGCACCACTCCCGCCCGCACGTCACATCTTCTCTCATATTGAGTGGGAGTTGACGGGCTGGGCGGTCACGGTCGCCGCTATGAACGAGCCGCCGCTGATGGCAGCCGAGGACAGAACCGATGCGCCGTCCTCTCTCCTCTGGGTGCGCCGTGCAGAGCTTGCCGACACCTACAGCATCCCCGCCGCATTTGGGTACTTCACACCGCAATAACAGACAGCCCGTCAAGATGCCAACGCATCCCGACGGGCTGTTCATCTATAGGAATCGCTGATAAAATGAAGTCCGTCAGATTGGCGTAGATTTTTTCGTCCGAACAAGGAGGCAAACCGGACGCATAGCAAGGGCTATGTGGAGGATTTGCCGACAAAGTTCGGGCAAAAAAGATGCGTCAAGATGGCGTGGCTGAATTTATCAGTGCTTCCTATAATATATTACACAGCTTTTCCAAGTTCACGCGACTGCGTGCGCATGACGGTATTGAGGTCGAGGTCGGAACGGTCTGCAGCACGCTCCTTCTCACGTTCCTTTTCGATGAGATTCCGCAGCATTTGCATATGTGGATGGTTCTCGAGCTCGGGGGTCGGCTTGCCCGAGAGTGCCGCCGCCATCTGCTCCGGCATCCCATCGGGGAACATCGCCTCAAGCATGGAGCGCACGGACTTCGGAATCATGTCCTGCAGGGCGACATTCTCCTTGCGGAGCTTCACCTCGTCCTCCTGCGTGAGGGCATACGCCTCGAGGAAGCCCTGAATGAGGTTGTCGTGCCAGAACTCACCTGCAAGCGTCAAACGGAATCCCGTTGCCGTACGCGTAATGAGACCATTCTCCGCCCACGCGGCGAGGAGTGGCTCGAGTTCGGTGAGGAGATCGACACCATATTTTTTCTCAAAGAACGGCGCATAGAGATAGCCATGCTCGATCTGATCGCCGATCTCGCTGTGCATGCGGTGCTCGTCCGCCTGCTCGCCCATGAACTGGAACGGCTTCGTGCCCTCCTCCACCATCTTCTCATACGGTGCGAGCGCACCGTGGTTGCGCCACATCATCTGACCGATGAAGCCGCCCGCTCCCGAGCCGAACGCGAGAACGTCGTTGCCGCGCTTGGCAAGTGTATTGTAGATGCTGCGCTCGCGGTGGTCCGTTGTCCAATGCGTCGTGTCGATGCGGCGCGCCATCGGATACTCCGCGACAATCTCAAGTCCGCGCTTGAAATACTCCGCCTGTTCCTCCGTGGTCGGGAGCATCGGCAGATCCCCCGCATCGATGCGGCGTGCGAGCTCGCTGCCCGGGAAGACGTTGAGCTGATAGAGGTCGCCGCCCGCAATGCCGAGCTCGAACTGCGTACGCACGTCGTTCTCCCAGATCTCCATCGACTGATAGGGCAGCCCATAGATGAGGTCTGCAATGACGACCGCGCCCTGCTTTTCCACCATGCGGCGCAGCGTCTCAATCACCGTCTCGCGGTCATCGATGCGCCCGATTGACTGACGGACGCGCGTGTCAAAGGACTGCACACCAAGCGAGAAACGGTTGATGCCCGCGCGCATCGCAGCATCCACCTTGCTCTCACTGAGGTCATGGATGCGTCCCTCGAGCGTGATCTCGCAGTCGCTCGTCAGCGGCAGACGCTCGCGCACCGTACGCACGAGCCGTGCGAGATCCGCATCACTGAGCGCCGTCGGTGTACCGCCGCCGAAGAATACGGCTTGAAACGGCGTGCCCGTCACATACGGCGTATCCGCCGCCGCCTCGATCTCGTCGATGAGGATGTCGACATAGTGATGCACCGCCTCCTCGCGCGTGAAATTCTGGAAGAAGCCGCAGTAGCTGCATTTCTTATCGCAGAACGGGATGTGAATGTAGACCGCACGCTCATCGGCAGGGTCGGGGGCCTGTGCCATCAGCTCCGCCCAGATCTGCGCCTGCTCCGCCTTGTCCCCGATCATGCGCTTGCCACCCGCGCCGGGATGCACGACGCGCTTCTTCGTAAAGGCGCAACCAAGCGGGTTCTCCGACTTCGTACCGAGCAGCCAGCCGCGAGCCTCCTCCGAGAGCGCTGCGAGTTTCGTCTCAAACGTATTCATGCCAATGCCTCCTTTGCCGCTGCAATGACCTGCGCGAAATCATTTTCATCCGGGTGACTTGCTGCCGCCGCATAGCGCACCGCATTCTCTTCGGTGAACGCATGCACATTGTCCTTCGGCATACTCTTGAACATCTCGATGAGCATCGGGTCGATCGCGCCCTGCACGAGAATCGCGCCCAGAATCTCATTGGACGGGTCAAAGAGTCCACGGATATTTTCGATGCACTTCGCACAGTGCTCCGAATCCGGCTCCGCGCCAAGCGTGCCATAGATGAAGACGCGCCGCCCGCGCAGGCTCTCAATGTACTTCTTCGCCGCAGCATCCGCCGTTCCACGGTCGATCCATGTACCAACACAGAGCGTTGCACTCTCTGGCACTGCCGACGTGTCCTTGACACTGTGGCAGGATGCGTCGAGTGCTTCCGCCAGACGCTCCGCGACCTTTTTCGTATTCCCCGTACGCGAGGAGTAGATCACTGCAATATCGTTTTCCATAAGAATACTCTCCTATATATCAACGTGAATATCTTTGTTGTTTGATTCATGTATATAATATAACAGTCCTTTCAAAAAATCAAGAGGTTTTTACAAAAATCATAAACAATAATTATGAATCAAATTCACGTTTTCATTCATCCATAGAAATCTTATAGGTATGCATATTCGTTCTCATCTATATTCTCAATTATATCAAGCTATTGAGAATATGCCTATTCATATTTTCTTCAGAAATCAATTCTAGTATATTTTTGTATTTTATAACAGTATAGTTCATAATCATATTTTATATATAATTTTTAACTATGTTTATTCCAACAAAAAAAACACCGCCGAAGCGGTGCTTTCCATTGTGTAAGCTCAGTGTGCGCCGTGTCCGCCATGAGGACCGTGTCCACCATGTCCGCCATGAGAGCCATGACCACCGTGAGGACCATGCCCTTTATGACCTTCGTGCCCCTCATGTGTGCCGTGTCCACAGCCGTGACCTTCATGCCCCTCATGACCGCAGCCATGCCCGTGTGCATGATCCTTGCCGTGCTGATGCTGGTGGCGGTGCGTGCACTTGCCCTCATCCGCGCTTCGCTCAAGCGTTCCCGCGAGATGCTGCTGCACGACCTCATCCGCGCTACCCTTCACGCCGGATACAAGCGTAATGCCCGCCTCTGCAAGTGCCGTCTGTGCACCCGCGCCGATGCCGCCACAGATCACAACATCCGCTTTTGCGTTGTGGAGGAAGCTCGCAAGTGCGCCATGCCCCTCACCCACCGTATCCACAACCTCTGAGGACTGCACTGTACCGTCCTCGACATCATAGAACTTGAACTGTTTTGCTCTGCCGAAATGCTGCTCAATCTTCTCATTTTCATAAGGTACTGCGATTCTCATTGTATGCTCTCCTTTATTCTGAATCCCGAGGATTGTCGGATGTTCGATCCGATATGCGCCGCCCGCAATGCGGATGCGCTTCCCGCAGATGATTGCCTCCGCGAGCTTGTAGCGCGCCGCCTCGTAGATGCTCGTCACCGTCGCACGGGACACGCCCATCGCGGCGGCACATTCCTCCTGCGTCTGCCGCCCATAGTCGATCTGACGGATCGTCTCGAGCTCATCCAGCTGGAGGATAACGGACTCCTCCGTCTCCTCTTCCGCATCCTCCGGCGCAAAACTCCAAAAATCCGGATAAACACCGATGCGTCGACATCTCTTTGGTCGCGGCATAGCTCCTCCTTTTCTGTCATATGACAGTTATAATCTTAGCAAAGTTTTCGGCATATGTCAATTATATTTTTCTTGTGCTTGACAAGTATGATAGAATAGAGGTGAAAATCCATTGTATTTTGGGAGGAAATGGTTATGAAAAAGATGATTGCAGGACTGTTTGCGGGGCTCATCCTCGCCACAGGTGCACAGGTACTCGCCTATGGCTGCGAAGGTGGGGTATGCGAACTGCCGCAGCGTCAGAACACGGCGTACTGCTATGGCGGCAATGCAGGTTACTGCTACGACGGCGACTGCACACAGACATCACGCGGTGCGTGCGTAAATCAGAGACGCGGCGGCTGTGGTTGTGGCCGCTGATATTGAGTGAACGAGCGGGTCTGCTTGGAGGATATCATCTTTCAAGCAGACACGTTCTTAATTGTGCCAGGATATCTATATCCAACGACGAGTCATATATATAGAGAATATTTTTACAAACGAATAAATAGAAGGAGAATCCATCATGAGCACATCGATTACAAATAACTTTGAGACGCGTCGCTATCGTCTTGCCGACGTGGCAAAGGAGGGCGACGTCGCCACACGCACACCGATCTACAGTACAGAGTCGACGAGTGGTGTGGTCTGGGTATTAAAGCCAGGACAGGAAATCAAGCCTCACGGGCATGCCAAGGCGGATGATATCTGGATCTGCATACAGGGTGAGGGCATATTCTATCCCACGCCCAATGAGGAGCGTCCCATCACAAAGGGCGATGTCATCGTCTCGGCGAAGGGCATGTGTCACGGCATGAAGAATACGGGCACGGAGGACTTTATCTTCGTCGGCATCCTTGCACCCGTTCCGGCAGATTATTTCCCCATTGAGGGGTGAGCCACAGACGTAAGTGGAGGCAAGGAAAATGCCCGCACAATCACGCCGTCCAAAGATAAAAGCAGCCTCTCCACCAAAGCCGCTTGCATGGTGGAAAAAGCTGCTGATCGCCGTGTTTGGCACATACATCGCGGCAAAACTCTTCGGCATCCTCATCCCCGATGTCAGTGCCGCAGGGATATTGCCACACACGGACGACAACAGTCGCACGGACGAAGTGCCACCACAGACGGACGAATATCCCGATGATACATGGGACTATCCTGTGGAAGATCAGTACGAGGATGAGGATATCTATGGGCATGAGGATGATCTGCCGCCCGCAGAGAATCTCTATGACGATTGGGACGACTGGAACGAGGGGTATGACGACGATCATTTCAGCTGAAGTGGGCGACGGTACGAATGTATAACGCATACCATCGCTCTACATGCTGTTAGTATATTTCCCGCCGATGCCCGATGGGAAGTGCAAGGATGACAAGGCGATCGTCCTCGATGGCGCAGATCAAGCGATAGTCGCCGATGCGGTAACGCCACTGTCCCTTTCGGTTCGCTGTGAGTGCTTTGCCAAATGCACGCGGATTCTCGCAGTGGATAAGATTTTTCGTAATCCAGCCACGAAGGATGAGCTGTGTATAGCGATCAAGCCTCTTAAAATCCCGATCAAATGCGGCAGTTGTCTGTACTTCGTACATCTTCAAAATCTAGTTCCTTCCACAACTCCTCAATCGGCTTCGCCTGCTTGCCGTCTTTTAGATACTCCGCATACGCCTCCTCGGCAAGCGCGATATCGTACTCATCCTCGATCTTTTCAAAGAGTGCCCGCTTGAATGCCTCGCCGAGGGAGATCGCGTGCAGCTTCGCATAGCTCTCCGCGAGTGCCTTCTCTGTGTCTGTCAGTCGGATCGAAAAACTCATTGTGATCCCTCCTTTTTTGATTACAATGTACTACGCATGACCTACTTTGTCAAATGTATTTAAGGAATCGCTGATAAAATGAGGTCCGTCGAATTGGTACAGATTTTTTGTCCTGTCAAGGAGACAAACCGGACGCATAGCCAAAGCTATGTGGAGGATTTGTCGACAAAGACAGGGCGAAAAAGATGTGCTAAGACGGCGCGGCTGAATTTATCAGTGCTTCCTTAATATGTAAGCATAAATCCCGATAATGCTATTAGAAGGAATTGTATCCCACGGATTGGAGATGGTGGAATGCGTATCGCACAGGATGCAGGCAAGCTCCCGTTCCTGCATGGAGACGGCTCTGCTGCGGCAGGAAAGACTTCCGAGCAGAAGAAAAGTACGGTGACAGATATCCTGAGCCGCGCGGTCGAGGTCTATATCAGTGCGAGGGGGAAATCCCTGAACGAGAGCGCGGATATGGAAGAGGATCTGACCCCCGCGGAGCTGGCACTTGCGGCAAACGAGAAGGAAATCGCCGACAAGAAGGCAAAGAAGGCACAGGCGGCGGAGATCGAGAAGCGCATTCAGACGGATGAGGGCCTCACAGACGAGGACAAGGCGAAGCTGCAGAAGCAGGCGAACGATCTGAAACGTGCCGGCATGACCGACGAGGACAAGCTGAGCGAGCTACACGGCAAGGTGGATGCGCTCGAAAAACTCGTAAAGGACGGATTTGCAATCGCTCAGGAAATAGAAGAACCGGTAAAACTCTATGAGGGACAAATCAATCAACTGAAATCTACAATGGCGTCAAAGGACGAGTACATCCGAAAGCTGCGCGGCCAGGCACTGCAGGAGCGTGCCGACCGCGATGCGGAGATCACGAAGGCACAGGAGAAGGAACGCGCAGCACTTGCGGCAGCACAGCCGGATGATCTGACCGCACTCGCCGCGCTCAGAGAGTATCAAAAGACTGCCGCTGCAAAGAAACACGCAGACCGCAGCACAGTCGTCATCCCGACCAATAAGAATACAAGCGATACATAGGAAGCACTGCACGCAAACGGCGGCAGCCCGCGAGGAAAACCTCACGGACTGCCGCCGTTTTATGTTTTATCGTAACGTCGCTCAGATCAGTGCCGCCGGCTCATACTCCTCGGGCAGGATACGGCGGAGGAAGCGGCGCGTGCGCTCCTCGCGCGGCGCGGTAAAGATCTCCTTCGCGCTGCCCTCCTCAACGATGACACCGTCCGACATAAAGACGACATGGGTCGCAACCTCCTGTGCAAACTTCATCTCATGGGTGACGACGATCATGGTCGTTCCCTCCTCGGCGAGTGTCTTCATAACCTGCAGGACCTCGCCCACGAGTTCGGGGTCGAGTGCCGAGGTGGGCTCATCGAAAAGGATGACATCGGGTTTTGCCGCAATGGCGCGCGCAATGCCGACACGCTGCTGCTGTCCGCCCGAGAGCTGCGCGGGATAGTAGTCTGCACGCGCCTCCATACCGACGCGCCGTAGCGCCTCCCTTGCGATCTCATGCGCCTCATCCTTTGCGATGCCGCGCCCGACGGTCAGCCCGAGCGTCACATTCTCGAGCGCGGTCTTGTTCGCAAAGAGGTTGTAGTTCTGAAAGACGAATGCGGTCTTTTTCCGCACGTCTGCAATTTCACGGTCACTCGCCTCCGCAAGGGAGAGCTGCGTCCCATGAAAGTCCATCGTGCCGCCGTCGGCGCGTTCGAGGAAGTTGAGGCAGCGCAGGAAGGTGGTCTTTCCCGAGCCGCTGGGCCCCAGGATAACGACGACATCCCCCTTGTTCACCGCCAGACTGACATCCTTCAGCACCTCGGTCTGCTCAAAATTTTTGCGTACGTTCTGAACCCCGAATAACATACTCCACCTCCTAGAGACTTCGGAATGCCCCGACGCGCCGTTCTGCCGCAGCAAAGAGCAGCTGAACGATGGTGCAGAGCACGAGATAGACGATGAACACATCGAGATACGCCTCGATGTAGTTGTAGCCATAGGACGCAGCGATCTTGCCGACCGCCATGATGTCCTTGACCGTCATGAGGAACGCGAGTGACGTTCCCTTGATGAGATTGACCGTGATATTGCAGATGCTTGGCAGTGCCACGACAAGTGCCTGCGGGATGATAACGTGCAGATAGGTCTGAAATGCGCTCAGCCCGCTCGCAAGTCCTGCTTCAAGCTGTCCCTTCGGGATCGCAAGCAGCGCCGCACGAAATGCCTCGGCGAGGAGGGCAATCGTATTCAGTGTAAAGATAAAGACCGCGTAATAAAACGGATCGACTGCCTCAAATACGTTGATCTCCAGCCCCAAATCCTTCACCGCGGCATTGACAAGGCTCGGCAGGAGACTGTAGAGCAGGAGAATCTGCAGGATCAACGGAGTACCGCGTACAAAGGAGACATAGAAGCGTGCGATCGTCCCGCCGACACGCCGCCCGCGCACGCGCAGGACGGCAAAGTAGAACGCCGCGGGTGCGGCGAGTACGAGAGAGAGTGCAGTCAGAGAGAGCGTCACGCCCGCGCCCTGCCACACGAGCAGGAAGGTTTCCTGCATAAAGTCAAGATCCAGTTCCAACGGTGTCCCCTCCTCTCCCTGTCGCTTCCTTCGTATCTGCAGCGCGCAGACTTGTACCGACATCAAGGTGCTTTTCCACCGCAGCAAAGACCTGCTCCAGCAGGAGCACGAGCACCCAGTAGATGAGCAGCGCGGCGAGGTAGACCTCAATCCCGTATGCGCCGAAATTCTGCGCGATGATGAGATTGCCCTTGCCGATCATATCGATCAGTCCGATGGTATAGGCGAGAGAACCCTCCTTCAGCAGATTGATCGTCGCATTGCCGAAGTTCGGCAGCGCCACGAGTGCCGCCTGTCCTAGGATCACGTGCCGGAACGCCTGAAACGGCGTCAGCCCTGCGCTCACTGCCGCCTCGTATTGCCCGCGCGGAACGGCTGTGTACGCCGCGCGGAACACCTCCGAGATATACGCGCCGAAGAGTAGTGTAAATGTGATGATGGCAAAGACCGCACGGTGCAGGTCATTCATGTCGTACCGAAATGCCGCCTCCATGAGCCTTGGCAAACCGTAGAATACGATGAACAGCAGAACAATCGACGGTGTACAGCGCATGACATACACATACGTGAGTGCCGCCCATCGGAGCAGCGCGTTGCCGCCGAGATTTGCCCACGCAAGAAGTCCCCCAAGAAGAGACCCGAGTGCAATGCTGACGAGAGCCACGAGGAGGGTCACATCGAGATACGCAAGAAGATCGGGCAGCACCTGCGCGATCATTCCTATGTCAAATGCCCGTGTTTCCATCCCGTGTGGCTCCTTTCATCAGTTCAGGTATGCCGACAGGCTCTCCCCGAAATATTTCTGCTCAAGCTCCGCAATCTTGCCCTCGGCACGCAGCTCCTCGATCGCCTTGTCATATTCATCCGCAAAAGCCTGTTCCTTCTTGTTGAAGATCGGATAGGTCGGAATCCCCTTGTAGCGGATGTACGTCAGCTTGTCGCTGAACGCATGATAGGGCGCATCCGCCTTCTCGATGTTGTTCTTGTAGCTCAGCTCGACCTCAAGATAGCCGTCGTAACGCCCCTCCATGACCCAGCTGTATGCGTCCGCATTCTGGAAAGCCTCGGACGAGGTCAGCTTGATCTGGTTGTCTGGGTTCTCTTTATTGTAGGAATCGATGACCATATAGCGCGCATCCTGCGGCGCAATCGGGACGAGCTTGCCGCTGAACTTCGCAAAGGACGGCAGATCCTTGATCTCATTCGCCGTATCCTTGCGAATCGCAAGACCGATCACGCTCGCACCGATGTTGTTCTTCGGGAACACATACTTTTTCTTTCGTGCATCCGTGATCCAGATTCCCTTTGTACCCACATTGTACTTACCGGACTCGACGCCGATCAGGAGATCGTCATCCGAGGTCGGTACAAACTTGAATTCATACTGCGGCAGCTTCTTCGCGACTTCCTTCATCACGGCGACCTCAAAGCCGTCCGACTCGCCCTGCTCATTCACATAGTCATACGGCACATAGTAGTTCGTGTGCGCGACCGTGATGGTCTTCTTGCCGTCTGCGGACTTCGTCCCGTCCGCGCTGTCCTTGCCGCAGCCGGTGAGCCCTGCTGCAAGCGCCGCCGCGAGGAGGCCCGTGAGTGCTGCCTTGCCGATTTTTTTGAAATTCATGTCATTTTCTCCTTTTATCGTGCGCCTGCCGCGCCGCGAACCCAGTCAAAATGCTTCCAATCAATGTCACGCGGAACGGTGCAGTCCGCCCCGAGCAGGACGCCCGTACGACCCGCCGCTGCGAGGATACGCTCGGTCTCCGCCTCGATCTCCGCACGCGTGCCGCGATAGAGTACATCCTCGGGCAGATTGCCGAATCCTCCAAGCAGCGCGTGCTGCGGGAAAATCCTGCGCCCCTCCGCAAGAGATACCCCCTCGACAACCGCCGCCCAGTTGATCGTCTTGGCGTCGTAGTCTCTGTACCAGTCGAGCTCGTTGCGGTGCCCTGCGTAGCCGCAGATGTGGAGGATATTGTAGGGGCTTGCCGCGTTCGCGACGCGCAGGATCTCCTTTTCGCCCGGTGCGAACACCTCCTCATAGACTGCACGGTCTGCCCCCTCGCCGACGAGGTTCTGCAGGCTGAAGTAAATGCCTGTCACGCCCGCCTCCGTGATGACACGATGCGCGAGTTTCGCCAGATCCGCCGAGATCACATCGAACGCCGCCTTGACCGCCGCCTTGTCCTCGCGCACAAGCTGTGCGAGAAATGCCTCATCCTCGGCAAGCGTGCCCGGCTGCATGAACTTGATCGTCGTGCCCGCGCAGAAGAGATTGTAGAATGTCGCGATGTCGCTGCCGTAACGCCGCGTGATCTCCTTTGCATAGGCGACCTGCCGCGTAAAGAAGGGGTGATCGTCGGGAAGCGGCTGCACCTTCGCGAGCTCCGCAGCCGTACGTGCCTTCTGTACGACAGGGTTCGGATAGGAGAAGAAGCCGTCCGTCATGATCTTCACGAAGTCGGGCTGTGCCTCCTCGATGTAGCGAATCTCACCGTCCAGTACCTTCTGCTCCAGCTCGGGATGCGTGTAGGCATCCGCATGGATCTCATCGTCGAGGAAGTGAAACCAGAAGCCTGCGGGTACGCGCTCCACCGCTTTGTGATCCATTGCATTCAGTACCAGTTCTTTTTTTCCTGTTGCCATGTGATACTCCATTCTTCAAAACATTATTTGTTTATATGTTTTAATCAACTGTGTGCACATCATACACAGAAATAACATTCTTGTCAAGTATGTTTTATATATTTTCTTGTTGACATGGAATGGAACGGGCGCGTATAATGAGGAAAATATATCGGTGAGATATGGGACACTCCTCGCGAACGCTTAGTTACGCAAGCGATCGCGTGCTTATTCGCCTAAATACCTGCGGACTTCTTAAACGTGCTGCGCTTGAACGAAAGAAATCCGCAGGGGGCGAAACGCTCGCTTTACTCCCTTGCTCCACTAGGGTTCGCTTAGGAGTGTCCCAACATCACACTGTAAATATATCTCAAATTATAGGTCTGAGGGAGGACATATTTATGAAGGATTTCTCTGCTGAGGTACATGGCTGCCACACGTATGATGCGACGGGGGCACTCACCACGCCCGTCTATTTGTCTGCAACGTTCCGCCATCCCGCATTCCGTGAGAGCACGGGCTACGACTACGGGCGCGTCGCCAACCCGACGCGCTGCGATTTCGAGCGCGCGATCGCCCTTCTCGAAGGGGGCGGGCGTGCATGGGCACTCTCCTCCGGCATGGCGGCGGTCAACCTCGTCTTTGCGCTCTGCAGGGCGGGCGATCACGTCCTCCTGCCCGAGGATCTCTACGGCGGCACCGTGCGCCTTGCCAACGACATTTACAACCATTACGGCATCAACTTTGAGTACATCGACATGCGCGACACAGCACTCATTCGGGCAAGAATGCGGAAAGAGACAAAGCTTGTCTTCATTGAAACCCCCTCAAACCCTATGATGTTCGTCACCGACATCCGCGCTCTCGCAGAGATTGCACACGCGCATGACGCTCTCCTCGCTGTAGATAACACCTTCCTCTCACCGCATTTCCAAAAGCCGCTCGAACTTGGCGCAGACATTGTCCTAGAGAGCGGCACAAAGTATCTCTGCGGTCACAATGACGTGATCTGCGGCACGCTCACAGTGCGGGATGCGGACTCCGACCTCGCGAAGGAGATCGAGCTGCTCGTCAAATCCGAGGGGCCAAACCTCTCTCCGATGGACTCGTGGCTCATGCTGCGCAGCCTAAAGACACTCGGCGTGCGCGTCGAGCGTCAAGCGGAGAGTGCGCTCACCATCGCCCAGTGGCTGCGCACACTGCCAGAGGTCACGGATGTCTACTATGTAGGCCTCCCCGATCACCCGCAGTACACGCTCCATCAGTCCCAGAGCACGGGCTGCGGCGGCATGATCTCATTCAAGGTGAAAACGCCCGCCATCGCGCAGAACGTCCTCGCACATCTAAAGCTCATTGCATTCGCCGAAAGCCTCGGCGGCGTCGAGAGCCTCCTCACCTATCCCATCGTCCAGACGCACGCGGAGATGCCGAAGGATCTCATTGAGCGCACGGGACTGGACGACTGTCTCCTGCGTCTCTCCGTCGGACTTGAGGACGTGGACGATCTGAAGGAGGATCTGGCACAGGCGCTAAGCAAAGCATCGACAAAAGTGCAGAGCACCTAAGCGAACCCTAGTGAAGCAAGTGAGTAAAGTGTGCGTTTCGCCCCCTGCGGATTTCTTTCGTTCAAGCGGAGCGCGTTTAAGAAGTCCGCAGGTATTTAGGCGAATAAGCGCGCGATCACTTGCGTAACGAGGCGTTCGCGTGGTGCTTGCACATATAGAGAATACGAGGAGATTCATATGCCCATCAATTTTGACGAAATCATCGACCGCAGGAACACCTCCTGTCTAAAACACGACTTTGCCGTCGAACGCGGCTACCCTGCGGATATCCTGCCGTTCTGGGTCGCGGACATGGACTTCCGTGCCCCTGCCCCCGTCATTGACGCGCTCAAAGTACGCGCAGAGCACGGCATCTTCGGCTATACACAGGTGAAGGACGACTATTTCGCTGTC
Organism: uncultured Centipeda sp.; assembly: GCA_905372865.1. Classification (GTDB taxonomy): domain Bacteria; phylum Bacillota; class Negativicutes; order Selenomonadales; family Selenomonadaceae; genus Centipeda. The sequence goes on along the minus strand of CAJPQT010000011.1, from coordinate 22,285 downwards.
CTTCAGAACTGGTTCCGCACGCGCCATGACTGGACAGTTGAGCGGCGCGAGCTCATCCTCACGCCCGGTGTTGTCTTCGCGATCGCGACCGCCATCCGTGCCTTTACGATAAAAGGCGATGCCGTACTCATTCAGCAGCCCGTCTACTACCCCTTTGCAAATATGATTCGACAGAATGAGCGCGTGATCGTCGACAATCCCCTGCGTCTGACCGAGGGACGCTATGAAATCGACTTCGCGGACTTCGAGCAGAAGATCATCGAGCATCGTGTAAAACTCTTCATTCTGTGCAGTCCGCACAATCCTGTCGGACGCGTCTGGACACGTGCGGAACTCGAACAGATCGCCGCCGTCTGCCTGCGCCACAACGTCATCGTCGTCGCGGACGAGATTCACGAGGAGTTCGTCCGCCCGGGATTCCGTCACATACCGTTCGCCTCGCTCTCAGAGGAGGCAGCGGCGATCACCGTCACCTGCACCTCACCGAGCAAGACCTTTAACCTCGCAGGGCTGCAGATCTCCAACATCTTCATCCGAAATACGCAGCTGCGCCGCCGCTTCAAGGAGGAACTCAGCCGTACGGGCTACGATGAGCCGAACACACTTGGGCTTACAGGTGCAAAGGCAGCCTACGAGCACGGCGCAGAGTGGCTCACGCAGCTGCTCGCCTACATTGAGGAGAATCACGCACGCACCAAGAGTTTCCTCGCGGCACATGTGCCGAAGGTACAGATCATCGAACCCGAGGGAACCTATCTCCTCTGGCTCGACTTCCGTTCCTACGGACTCTCGGATGAGACACTCAACGAGAAGATCATCCGCGAGGCGCATCTCTGGCTCGACGACGGCCCCATCTTCGGTGCGGGCGGCAGCGGCTTTCAGCGCATCAACATCGCCTGCCCGTGGGCGACACTCGAAACGGGACTTCAGAATCTCGCCAAGGCATTTGGCTAAGCGAGACATAAAAACGAGGAACGACCGCATTTTCGCCGTTGTTCCTCGTTTTTGTGTTGTACCACAAAAATATAGACCTCCTCATTAAGAGGAGGCCCTATGGATTATCTGCAATCAATATTTACTTATCCTGGAACAGATCCGTCGAGAGGTAGCGGTCGCCACCGTCGGGAAGCAGAACAACAATGTTCTTGCCGGCGAACTCAGGGCGGCGTGCCAACTGCACCGCAGCCGCAAGCGCAGCCCCGGAGGAGATTCCGATCAGTGCACCCTCGCGGCGTGCGAACTCCCTACCGTAGGCAAAGGCATCCTCGTTCTTCACCTGAATGACCTCGTCGTATACCTTCGTATCGAGAGTCGTGGGGATAAAGCCTGCACCGATGCCTTGAATCTTGTGCGGTCCCGGCTTGCCGCCCGAGAGCACGGGCGAATCTACCGGCTCGACGGCAACGACGTGAATGGATGGATTTTTGCTCTTTAGATAGCGGCCTACTCCCGAAACCGTTCCGCCCGTACCGACACCTGAGACAAACGCGGCTACATCCCCATCCGTGTCCGTCCAGATCTCAGGCCCCGTCGTACGTTCGTGCACCGCCGGGTTTGCGGGATTCTCGAACTGCGACGGGATGAAGGAGTTCGGGATCTCCTTCTGCAGCTGCTCGGCGCGTGCAATCGCACCCTTCATGCCCTGCGCGCCCTCCGTCAGCACAATCTCCGCGCCGTACGCCTTGAGCAGATTGCGCCGCTCGACACTCATCGTCTCCGGCATCGTAAGAATGGCGTGATAACCGCGTGCCGCCGCAACCGCAGCGATACCGATGCCCGTATTGCCGCTCGTCGGCTCGATCAGCGTCGCACCCGGCGCAATCTTGCCGTCCTTCTCCGCCTGCTCAATCATTGCAATCGCAATGCGATCCTTCACCGAACCGGCAGGATTGAAGTACTCAAGCTTCACGACAATATTTGCCGGAAGGTCATGCGCCTCTGCAAACCTCTTTGCCGCAAGCAGCGGTGTGTGTCCGATCAGTTCCGTCACCGACTGATAGATATTTGCCATGATCCATTCTCCTTTGGTAACCCTAACGTAAAATAGTAAACATATCGAAAAAATATGTTTATATATTACTTGTTTTCAGAGGTCGTGTCAATAGCTGTGCAAAAAAAATTACAGCATGAACAGAGATTCACGCTGCAATTTTAAATTCCATTATTTATGTCGGCGCAAAGTAAACCTTCACATGCGTTCCCTGCTCAACGATATCGTTCACGCTTAGGCTCTGCCCGACAGCAGCACCCGTGCCCTCGCTCTCGAAGAACAGCCCGCGCAGCTCCGCCAGACGGGCCGCCTCACGCATGGAGAGCCCCGTGAAGTCCGGTACGATGGCCTTGCCCTCGGGCGGCACGGCAGCTGCCTCCATGCGCTTCTCCTCAGTGGCGCTGCGCACGGGTGTCTCCGGCTCTTCGACGGGCGTAAACGGGTTGCTCGACGGCTCAACGTGCGCATAGCGCAGCAGCTGGGCGAAGATGCGCGAGGCAACGGGCGCGGCAATCTGACCGCCGTAAAAGTTTCCGCCGCGCGGGTCGTCGATCATGACGAGCACGGTGAAGATCGGATCCTCCACGGGCGCAAAGCCGCAGAACGAAGCGATGTAACGCCCCTCCATATAGCCCGAGGTATCGAGGCGGATCTTCTGTGCCGTTCCTGTTTTGCCCGCGATGCGGTAGCCGCGCACACCAGCCTTCGCTCCGCCGCCCGTCGCAACAACCTGCTCGAGGAGCCCGATCAGTGTACGGTTCACCGTCTTCTGCAATGTCTCGCGGATCTCCTGCGGCTTGCGCTCCTCATAGATGGAGCCGTCCGGATTCTTGATCTCACGCACAATGTGCGGCCGCATCAGCGTCCCGCCGTTCGCGATCGCAGACATCGCCGTCACGAGCTGCAGCGGCGTCACGGCAATGCTCTGCCCGATTGCTGTGGTCGCAATATCCGAGTCCCGCATATCCTCGGCTTTGAAGAGGATTCCCTCCTCCTCGCCGGGCAGGTCAATGCCCGTCTGCTCGCCAAAGCCGAAGAGCCGCGTGTAGTGCATCAGTTTTTCCGCACCGAGCGACAGGCCAACCTGGGCAAACCCCGTGTTGAGTGAGTTCTTTACAATATCGGTGAAGGTAACGGCACCGTAGCTCTCGTTGTTCCAGTTCTGAATGCGACGCTCCGAAACAATGACATAGCCGGGGTCATAAAAGACCTGATTCGGCGTGACAATGCCCTCCTGCAGCGCGGCCCCCGCAGTGATCGCTTTGAACGTCGAGCCCGGCTCATAAATAAAGGAAACGGCACGGTTCTTCCAATTCTCCCGCGGATACTCCCAGAAGCGGTTCGGGTTGTACGAGGGACGCGATGCCATCGCGAGGATCTCGCCCGTCTTCGGATCCATGACAATTGCCGTAATGGACGAGGGCGTATTCTCCGCCATCGCACGGTCAAGTTCCTGCTCCACCATAAACTGAATCGTACTGTCAATCGTGAGAACAGCTGTCTTGCAGTAGTCGCCGCGATAGGTGCGCCGCCCGAAGAAGATGGAGTCGAGAATCGGCCGCCGCTGTCCATCGACGGTCAGACGTTCCTCGCGCACCTCCCCTTTGAGCAGCGGGTCGAGGGCCTGTTCCACCCCGTCGAGCCCCTCATCGTCCGTGCCGACAAAGCCGAGCACATTTGCTGCAAGGGCATCGTTCGGATAGTAACGCTTCGCCTCGTTCTGAAAGCCGAGACAATCGCTGTACCCCTTTTCGCGGATCACAGCGCGTACCGCCTCGTACTCGCTGTGCTCAAGCCGCCGCTTGACCCAGACGAAGCCGCCGCCGACGGCGATATCATCGAGGACCTCCCTCTCCGTGAGCCCGAGGAGCGGCGCAATATTGGCAGCAATCTCCGCAGGATCGTGCGCCTCATAGACGTGGTTCGGGTCGATAAAGAGGGATTTCGTCATGCTGCTGACGGCGAGTTCCTTGCCATTGCGATCAAGGATCGCGCCGCGCAGGGACTGGATGCGAAACTCATAGCCGCTCTGGTCACGCATGCGCTGTGCGAGCGCATCGCCCTGAATGACCTGCAGATAGGCATAGCGAAACGTCAGCACAATGATGCCGACAAACATGAGCAGGGCAACGCGTGCAATGCGTCCCTGCACCGTTGCCCGAAGATTCTTCATTGTTTTGCACGCCCCCCGTCAAATCGCTCCCGTGTCATCATACCATAAATATGCATGAAAAAAAAGCCGCTGCAGCGTCTATACGCCGCGGCGGCCTTTTGTCAAAGCGAAAAAATCAGTGATGATCTTCCTTTTCCGCCTTCTTGATTTCCTCGCGCGTGACAACCCCCTGCGCGATGAGTTCGTTCACCCATGCGCCGTGGTGATGTGCCGCGTAGGACGCCTTGATCGTACCGTCCTTCATGCCGTGCAGAGAGTCGGGATTGACACCCGCCGCAAGGTAGATGTGTCCGAGTGCCGCAGCAAAGCAGACCGCAGCCGCGATGCTGTGCACGGGGATGGCAAGTGCCGTAACGGTCGCGGGCAGGATGCTGTCGCCCATCCAGAGCACAAGACCCGAGCAGGCGATGACGAGGGCGAGTGCAAGCTGAAGCGCGATGTTCATCTTCTCACCGCCGTTGTAGAAGCCCTGCGGCGGCATATGGGGATCCTTGCCCATCAATTCGATCGGGAACTTCTGCATGAACTCCATATCCTTCTTGCCGAAGCGGAAGACTTCCTTGATCATCGTCAGATAGCCCTCACGTGCGATGAAGAAGCCGATGATCGGAGTTGCGATGAACATGACGCCGAACACACGATGCGCGTACATGAGCGTCTTGTCGCCGAAGATATCGTACATGAAGCGGAAGGTGTCCGCATACAGCGGCAGCGCCGTGAGGAAGAGCATAAAGAACGCAAATGCATTCAGCCAGTGACAGAGCGCAAATGTCTTCTGATGGCGCGGAACAAATTTCTTGTTGATCAGCATTGTGCTCACCCCTTCTCCTGTTCCTTCGCGGCACTCTTGGCGCTCGATTTAACCATCTTGCTGAGCACCATAGCGCCGACGATGCCGGCGGCAGCGCCGCCGATGGCGAGTTTTGTAAAGGTACGGCCTGCCTTCCAGAGGTCAATCGAGAGCGGTGTCACGGGGTTCGCCGGGAGACCGAACACCTCTGGCTTATCGGGCAGAACGTAGATCATGTGCGTACCGCCAACCCCCTCGGGGCAGTAGACGTTCGCGTTCGGGAAGTTCGGTTTGATCTTCGCGCAGCGCTCCGCCGCAAGCTGCTTCATCTCCTCGATCGTGCCAAACTCGAGCGCGTGTGCCGTGCAGGTCTTGGAACACGAGGGCTGCATAATCTCACCCGTCGTCTCGAAGCCGTGCGCGATGCGGTCGTAGCAGAGATCGCATTTTGTGGACTTGTGACGGACCTCGTCAATCTTGGGGATGTGCCATGGGCAGTTGTGCTCACAGTAATGACAGCCGACGCATTTCTCTTCGTTGATGACAACGGTGCCATTCGGGTTGCGATCGATGGCGTTCTCGGGGCACCCCTTTGCGCAGGCAGGGTCGCCGCAGTGGAAGCAGTTCTTCTTGAAGAAGTCCCACCGGAACTTCCCCTGGTCGTCTATACGCTCCTTCATTTCGATGAGCGTATAGACGCGTGAGCTGAGATCCCTGTGCGACTGGTACTGCCCTTCGAACGGCGTGTCCATATCGGGCGGCAGGTCGTGCCACTGTTTGCATGCCACCATACAGCCGCGGCATGCAGTGCAGCGCGACATATCATGCAGCATTGCGATTTCCTGTGTCATGACGCTTACTCCTCTCCTTATCCTAATTGCCGTTTATTCCAGTATCGGGTTGCCCTTTTTATGAAGCCCCTTCTCCTCGGCGAGGAGATCGAGATGGACGCTTGCCCAGTCCTGCCGATAGATCGCATCGGCATCGCTGCCATTCGCAGGTCCGCGGTAGGTCTTGATGTAGCTGTCGCACACATCGCAGATATCGAGACGCATAATATCGCTGTCCGTCGGTTCGAGCGTGTGCATCTTCTCCAGATTCTCGTTGCCGCAGTAGACACAGCCGACACGTGCATAGAGCCAGCGCGTGCCGCAGCCGCCGCAGACGAGGTCGCGTGTACGCCCTTCCCGATACTTGCGCAGATCCGCGAGCACGGGCTGCCGTCCGCAGACGGGGCAGTAGTTCTCACGGAAACGCGGCTTGTCGCGGTCAGGATTCCACCCGTCCGGCTCCTTCAGCTCTGCGGGTACGAGCGCTGCAATCATGCGCCAAATGGTGCTGCGGATAAAGCCCTCGTTGAGCGCGTGCTGTTCACACAGCGCCGCAAACGCCTCCTTATCCTGCGTGAGTACTGCGATGATAAACTCTTCCTTTGCCGCCTTGCGCAGCTTCTTCAGCACGGCGAGATACTCACGTGCCGATTCCTGCATGAGCGGCGGGACATCCGCCTCGACAATGCGGGCGAAGACCTCCTCCTGCATGAGGTAGACAGCACGCACCATGCGGCGGCGATAGGTCTCCTGCTGCAGGATGGGCAGCTTCTCTGTCAGTGTCTTCGTGACGGCACGCTCCGGCAGCTGGATCGGCTCCGGCGTACCGACCGCCTCGTCGACGAGGCGGTGAATGCGCTCCGTCTCCGCGAGGAATGGATGCTGTTTGAGGAAACGCTTCATCGGATCTGTCTTTTTCGGTTTCATAAAAGGGGTCTCCCCGTCTTTTCAGACGTAGCTCTTTTGCTGTACTTCGCTGCGGTTCGTCCTAGGCGGACATGCCGCAGAGAACGTTACAGCTTTTCGACGTTCGCAAGGCAGGCCTTGAACTCCTGCTCCTGCACGTTCGGATCGAGTGCGTCAATGGTGAGGTAGTTGCCCGAGGGTCCCTTCGAGAGGCCCTTGAAGCCCCAGTTGTATGGAATCCAGAGCATATACGTCAGCACACCATTGATCTCGAGCGGCTGTGCGCGCTTCGTGACCATCGCCTTTACATCGAGGCTCGCACGTGCCGTACTGACGCGAACGAGCTCGCCGTTGCGGATGCCGAGTTTCACAGCAAGCTGCTCCGGCATTTCGATGAACGGTTCCTTGACCAGCTCGTTGAGATACGGGATGTTGCGCGTGATCGTCCCCGAGCACCAGTGCTCTGTCAGACTTGAGGAGCAGAGGACGTACGGATACTCGTCGGGCGTGCCGATCTTCTGGTACTCCGGCATGCGCGGATAGATGACGCAGGGGTTGAACTCGGTCTTCTGTCCCTCGTTCATCATATTCTTCGTCGGGCTTTCGACCGGCTCGTAGAACTCGGGCAGCGGACCGTCCACCGGCGTATAAGAGTGGTCGCGCGTCATGCCGTTCTCCACATCGCTGTACTCAGCGGCAAAGAGACGTGCAATGCCCTCGGCGTTCATGCGGAACGGCTTCTGTCCGCCGGGCGTATTCGGCCCCTGCGTGCGGTCGGCAACGTCGGGAACGTCATAGCCGTCCCACATCCCCTTTGCCTCATCCCACCAGACGAGCTTCTGTCCGGGACGTACCGGCTTGCCGTTCTCATCGCAGGAGGCACGGTTGTAGAGCATGTGGATGTTATCCGGCCAGACCCATGCGTAGTTCGGGTAGATGCCCATGCCGCCGCGATCCTCCTGACCGCGCCGCTTTGTCATATTGACACCGTCACCGAACACACCCGTGAAGATCCACATCCCCGCCATCGTCGTGCCGTCATCCTTGATTTCACGGATACCGCGTAGAAGGTGACCGTCCGTCAGATCGTAGCCGTTGCACTCCTTCATGAGGTTCTCGACGTATGCCTCTCCGTTTGCCTCAGGGTCGCCGTAGTTCCATGTGAGCAGCTTGATCGGGTTGTCCTTCGGTGCGGTCGAGTCCTTGTAGAGTTCCACGATGCGCTTCCAGAGCTTGTCGCAGATCCAGTAGTCAGGACGCGAGTCATTGACGGGATCCGGTCCCTTCATGCGCCACTGGAGCATGCGCATGGAGTTCGTCAACGAGCCGCAGCGCTCGAGGTAGGAGGCTGCCGGCAGGAAGATGACCTCGGTCTTGATATCCGCCGGATTGTCACCGGGGCGCTCCCAGAACGCCGCCGTCTCGTTAATGAAGACATCCTGCACGATGAGCGAATCGAGCCCTTTGAGCCCCGCATTGATCAGGGTGAGGTTCGCATTCGTCATCTGCGGGTTCTGTCCGCAGACGTAGATGCACTTCATGATGCCCTCGACCGCTTTTTCAAACATGATATACATGGAGTCGTTGTGCGTGCCGTTGCGGATCGGCAGCAGGTTGAACAGGTAATCGTTTGACGCATTCGCCGCATCGCCGAACCATGCCTTGAGGAGGTTCTTCAAGAACTTCGCGCGGAACGTGCCGCTGCTCTGCGTCCACTTTGCGAGCGTATTGGTCTTGTGCGTCGGATAAGAGAGGTACGAGGGCAGGTACTGGAACATGATGCCGTAGTCCGTCGAGGACTGGACGTTCGGCTGCCCGCGCATCGCGTCAATGCCGCCGCCCGAGACACCGATGTTGCCCATCAGCAGCTGGATGATCGTAAAGCAGCGGATGTTCTCCACGCCGATCGTGTGCTGCGTCATACCGAGTGCGTACATCATGACGGTCGGCGAATGCGAGGAGAAGATCTCCGCCGCCTTCTTGATGTCCGCCACGGGCATCCCCGTGATCGCCGACGCCTTCTCGAATGTGTAGCGCGAGAAATGGCGTGCGAGGTGATCCATGACCGTCCCCTCTGCCGCCATCGACGATGCCTTCATCGGCTTGCCGTTTGCATCGAGCTTGTAGCCCCACGATTCCCTGTTGTACGTGCGCGTCTTTTCATCGTAGCCGGAGAAGATGCCCGCATCGAAATCAAAGTCGTCGCGCAGGAGGCAGAAGGCGTTCGTGTTGCGGCGCAGATAGTCGGCATCGTATTTCTTGTTCTGAATAATATAATTGATAAGTGCTCCGAGGAATGCGATATCTGTGCCGGGACGAAGCTGGAAGAAATGATCCGCGACGCGCGACGTGCGGGTGTAGCGCACGTCGACATGAACAACGATGGCACCGTTGTCCTTTGCCTCCATGACGTTCTTCATCGCCATCGGATGGCACTCCGCCATGTTCGATCCTTCGATCCAGATCAGCTTCGCGTGCTTGAGGTTGTACCACGAGCCGGTCATGGCGCCGCGTCCGAATGCGCCGCTGAGTGCCGGCGGCGTTGTCGCATGGCAGACGCGCGTCTGGTTGTCGATGAAGACAACACCGAGACCGCGCGCCATCTTGATCAGCTGGTAGCACTCCTCATTGTTGACCTGCGAACCGCCGATAAAGCCGATGGCATCCGTACGGTTGCTCATGAACTTCTGACCCTTGACCTCGTCCTCACCGATCCAGTTCTCGTCGCGCGCCTTCTTGAGGGCACGCGCCGCGCGGTCGATCGCTTCCTCCCAGCTGATCTCTACCCAGTGGTCGCTGCCGGGCGCACGGTACATCGGGCTCTTCGGACGCTCTGCCGAGTTCGGGATGTAACCGTAGCCAAGCCCCTTCGGGCAGAGACCACCGCGATTGACGGGGGCATCCGGCGCACCTTCGAGATTGATCAGCTTGCCGTCCTTGACATAGCCGAGCGTGCCGCAGCCACAGCCGCAGAAGTGGCAGACGGAGGTAAATTCGCGACCGCCCGTCAGCTTGTACTCTTTCGCCGCCGCCTCGACTTTGCCGACGTCCAGACCGAGACTTGCAAGTGCCAGCCCGACGCCGCTTAGCCCGGTGGCTTTCAAAAAGTCACGTCTGCTAAGGTTCATCGTGATTCTCCTTTCATATCGGCGGAAACCCGCCGACAGGCTCTCCTAAACCTTAATTAACATATCTATGAAAAACGGGGGCATCCCCTGTTTTCACCTAAAGTACAATGCGCTCAGGGTTCGCGTATACACAGAACGAACCGGGTGCCATACGTGCGCACAGCGTAATGCCGAGCTTGCGGGCAACATCGAGCGAGAGCGTGGTCGGTACGGACTTCGCCGCAACCGCCCCGATGCCCATGCGCCCGAGTTTCAGCATCATCTCCGAGGAGCAGCGTCCGCTGAAGACGATGATTTTATCGGTAATCTCCACGTGATTTTTGAGTGCCCAGCCATAGAGCTTGTCAAAGACGTTATGGCGGCCGACATCCTCACGGAAGACGAGGATTTTCTTGTTCTCCTGATCGTAAATGACCCCGCTGTGTACGCCATTCGTCGTGTCGTGCGTCTTGGAGAGGCGCGAGAGCAGCTCATCCGCCGTCGCAAGAATGTCGCTCGCGTGGAAGCGCACATCGCGCGGGCGTTCAAAGATCTCTTCGGGACGCAGTTTCAAAATTTTGCGTGCCGAGAAGTAGCGGGGATTCTTGACGGCTTCCTCCGCCCAACGCTGCGCGTCCTCCGTTGTTGTGACCGAGGCGCGGAGGTGCTCGGCATCCACCGTCAGCTCTGTGATATCGTCATACGTACGGATGCGCCCCATCTGGGCGAGCATCCCGATGACAAGATCCTCGAAGTCAACGGGCGAGCAGAATGCCGTGGTGAAGTTCTCTCCGTTGAGGTCAATATCGAAGTAGACCTCCTCGGAAGTATATTTATGATCGGAGACGAACGCATTCTTCTCCGATACATAGCGGGTTACGGGTACGTCGATAAAATCACTGCGCTGAATTTCCATTTCCCAGTCTTTCCATTCCAATCATTACATTGTCAAAAACATTGTACCGTCTGCGCCGTAAAGAGGTCGTCCCATCAGAAAGAGCGCAAGGCGGACGGCGGTATCCATATCGTCAAGACCAAAGGTCAAAAGATCTGTTTCTGCGGTACGTCCTTTTGTAACGTATGCGACCACGCGCTCATCCAACTCCGGTATCCCCATCCCGCGGTCCAGCATGAATGTCGGCAGAACACCGTGCGCGCGGCTCTCTAAGATATATAGTTCTACACTATGAGTATCTATTTTCGCGATAAGATTCTGAAAATCCTTCCGTGTCTTTGTTTTTTGTTGGATAAAATATCCTGTAGGCGAACTGACTGCAACCGCCTCTGCACCTGCCGCCGCGAAACGTGCCGTATCCTTTCCCTCCGTGTCGAGGTCAAATCCGTGGCTGTCACTCTTGATGACCGCCGTACGCACGCCGCGCTGTGCGAGGAGTGGAATGAGCTTTTCAATAAATGTCGTCTTGCCCGTGCCCGAGGCAGGTGCGGCAACGGAGAGGACGGGCTTTGTCCGCTGCTCGTTCGCGAGCCGCCCGAGAGCAAGCCGATAGGCAGCGGGCGTGTTCACGTTAAACAGCATCCCCGCATCCACCGTCAGCGGCACTTCACATACGGTAAGCTCCCTGAGGATGATGCCGAGCTTTCGATCGCCGCGTGCAATCGCTGTCGCAAATACCGCGCCCGCATCCCGTTGGTAGAGTGCCGCAAGCGGCTGCCAATAGCCGCTGAGCGTCGGCAGAATGACCTGCGTGTCACCGTCCGCATACGGCAGGAGCGTCCGCACGAGTTCAAAATCATAGAAGGGCATATCGCCCGAGAGGACGAGCGACCACTCCGTCTCCGCCGCCGACAGACCTGCTGCAATCGCCGCCGCAGGCCCCTGTGCAGGGATTTCATCCGTGACGAGCATCGCTCCGTACTCTGCGGCAAGCGTCGTGAGCTCTTCCTGCGCCCCCTCTGCTGCGAGGACAATGCTGTGGAAGCCCGCCGCACGCCCTTTGCGAAGCGTGCGTGCAAGGAGGGGCTCACCGTCCAGCGGCAGAAAGCGCTTGTCCTGCCCCATGCGTGTACTCTTGCCGCCCGCCGCCACGATGAGTGTCAGATCGGAGAGATTCATCGTGCGCACTCGCCCGTATCGCCGCGCAGGATCTCGATGCCATGCTGCAGCTGCGGCAGGATAAAACCAAGGCACTCGCGCACCGCCTTCTCGCTGCCCGGCAGGTTGACAATCAGCGTGCGTTTTTTGATACCTGCCGCCGCACGCGTGAGCATGGCACGCGGCGTCACCTGCATAGAGAGCGCACGCATCGCCTCAGGGATGCCCGGGGTCTCGCGCTCGATGACCTCACGCGTCGCCTCGGGGGTCACGTCGCGCACGGAGAAGCCCGTACCGCCTGTCGTGAGGATCAGGCCCACGCCACGCTGTGCCCAGAGCTCCATCTCGCGCACGAGCTCCTCCTTCTCATCAGGGACGATGTTGAAGCCCGCGACATGATACCCCGCCTCGGTCAGCATCTCGCGAATCGCTGCACCGCTCGCATCCTCGCGTTCGCCACGTGCGCCCTTGTCGCTCGCCGTGATGACAGCGGCATCGAGCGGAATCTTTTCCGTCGTGATCTCCATCTTGTCCCCGACCGTCACCCAGCCGCCATGCAGGACGCGTGCAAATACACCCTCGCGCGGCATGATGCAGTCGCCGACCTGATGGTAGATTTGGCAGTGGCTGTGACACTCCTTGCCGATCTGCGTGATCTCGAGAAAAACATCCCCGACGCGCAGCCGCGTGCCGATAGGAAGCTCCTTAAAATGAAAGCCGTCCGCAACAACATTCTCACCAAACGCCCCGAAATCCACATCCGCGCCGCGTGCGCGGAAGTCGTCAATCTCGCCAAGGCCGAGGAGGCTTACCTGACGATGCCAGTCGCCCGCATGGGCATCGCCGTCGATGCCGAACTCCGTCATAAAGAAGACGCGATCCATTGCATGCTTCTGTGTCCCGCGCTTCTCACTGATGCAGAGCGCTCGAATCTCTCCCATATTAACCCCCTACCTGATACATGGCGCGACGATCACGCGTCTCCGTGTCCATCTCGAAATAATGTTCCTCGGGCTTCTTCCAGACGGCGTGCGCAATTGCATCCGCCAGCTGTGCATCCGTCGCTCCGCCGCGCAGCAACGAACGTGTATCGAGCCCCGCATTGCTGTAAAGGCAGAGCTTTAAGAACCCCTCTGCCGTCAGGCGCACGCGGTTGCACGTATCACAGAATTTATGCTCCATCGCGTCGATAAAGCCGAGCGCCCCGCGGAATCCGGCGGGCTGTACGTACGTGGCCGGGCCCTTCGGAACGACGCGTCCGTGCGTTGCCTCTCCGACGGGCAACAGCGCACCAAACGCATTCTTCAGGCGTGCGCGTACCTCGTCCATCGGCACGCCGCGATATCCCTCTGTACGGGCACAGCCAATGGGCATGAGCTCGATAAAACGCATCTTGATCGCATGATCGCGTGCAAGGGCAGCGAGTGCCGTGATCTCATCATCGTTCACGCCCGCGATCGGCACACAGTTCATCTTGACCTCAATCCGCGGCTCCCGCGTCAGTCGTTCCAGAGTCTCCATCACCGCACCGAAGAACGGTCGGCGTGTGATGGAGAAGAACTTGCCGCCGTCGAGCGTATCGAGGCTGAGGTTTACCGCATCCAGCCCCGCGTCCAGGAGCTCGTCCAGCATCGCACCGAGCAGGACACCGTTCGTCGTGATCGCAACCGTCTCGATGCCCGGTGTCTCCTTCAGCCCGCGCACGAGATGTACGATGTCGCGGCGCACGAGCGGCTCGCCGCCCGTCAGGCGCACCTTGCGAATCCCCATCCCCGCAAGTGCACGCACGTTCCGCAGGATCTCCTCATAGGTGAGTATATCCGCATGTGCCATCTTCTTCACGCCGTGTGCGGGCATGCAATAGCGGCAACGGAGATTGCAGCAGTCCGTCACCGAAATGCGCAGATATTCAATTTTCCTCTGAAACTGATCCTGCATAATAGCCTTCTTCTATCTATAATCCTCTATCCAATTATGTGACGAGGGTGTGATGATTTCCCTAAGCGAACCCTAGTGGAGCAAACGGAGGAAAGCGTGCGACCCGCCCCTGCGGATTTCTTTCGTTCAAGCGAAGCGCGTTTAAGAAGTCCGCAGGTATTTAGGCGGACGAGCACGCGACCGTTTGCGTAACTAAGCGTTCGCGTGGGAAGTCATCAGAGAATCACAACCTCTACCTCTGTCCCTGCCGCAAGCGGCTTTGTCCCCGCCGGCACATCCACGAACGCATCGCAGCCCGCCGCCGAAAAGAGGGATCCGGACTCATGTTGATCGGGCAGCGAGACACGCCCGTCCGCCTCCATGCGTGCGCGTAGGAAACGCCGACCGAGGCACTCCTTCGGAAATGCATCCGCGAGCACGGCACGCCGCCGTGGGCGCGTAACCTCCGTATCTCCCGCAAGGTGCGCCAGTGCCGCACGCGCCATCAGCTCGAACGTCGCGTATGCAGCGAACGGATTGCCCGAGAGCGCGATGCCGAGCATCTTCCCGCGCGTATAGGCAATCGCGGGCGCACCCGGCTTCATGCAGACGCGCCAGAAGAGACGCTCCGCACCGAGCGCCGGCACAACACCATGCATGATGTCCTTCTTGCCGACGGACACGCCGCCCGAGGTCAGAAAGAGATCCACCTCGTCCGCGTAGGAGGCAATCACCGATGCCGCCCGCTCCACATCATCCGGCACAGAGCCAACCACCGTCACCTCTGCGCCGAGCTCCTTCAGGCGCCCCGCGAGCAGGTAAAGGTTGCTGTTATAGATCTTGCCGGGACGAAGAGACTCGCCCGGTTGGAGCAGTTCATCGCCCGTACTGGCGACAGCGACGCGCACGCGCCGACGGACAAGAACGTCGCCATAGCCCTCGCTTGCGAGCACAGCCACATGCGCTGCGCGGATGCACTGCCCCTGACGAATGAGTACCGTTCCCTTCTTGATGTCCTCGCCCGCATAACAGTAGTTCTCGTACGGCTCAGACGTGAACGGAACGTGAATCCGTTCCCCATCCTCGCGTACATCCTCCTGCCGCACCACACAGTCGCAGCCCTTTGGAATCGCGCCGCCCGTCATGATGCGGACGCACTCACCCACGCCGACAACACCATCGAAGAAATCACCAGCGCACTCCTCGCCGACGACGCGCAGCGTTACAGGATTCTCCGCCGAGGCGCCGCGCGTACTTGCTGCAGCGAACGTATAGCCGTCGAGCGGCGAGCGGTCGAACGGCGGGTTGTCAAACCCCGCACGCACGTCCTCCGCCGCGACACGTCCCACAGCATCCAGCAGGGGAACGCGCTCCGTTTCCGCAACTGGTGTCGTATGTGCAAGCAGCACCTCTACCGCCTGTTCGAGTTCGATGTCCTGCATCGTGGCCATCCCCTCCCTGATGTTCATACACGTATCTTTATACAAAATATTCGTCTCTATGTCTGTGCGAAATATCACATCTCACTTCCCGAACGGACACACGGGATAGTGGCACACCTTGCACTCCATGCAGAGCCCGCCGATGCCGAGGCGCGTGATTTCGCGCCGCGTCCACTCACTGCCCGCTACGACGCGCGGCATGATGATATCAAAGATCGTCGCAGGCGAGTACATGACGCAGCCCGGCAGCCCCATGATCGGTACGCTGCGCCCGTCCTTCTCGTAGTAGGCAAGCAGGAACATCGCACCCGGCAGCACGGGTGCGCCGTACGTCACCACGCGTGCCCCCGTCGCACGAATCGCGGCCGGCGTGCGGTCGTCGGGATCGACGCTCATGCCGCCTGTACAGAGTACCATGTCCATGCCGAGAGCAAGCAGTTCCTCAATCGCCGCACGCGTATGCTCCGTCCCGTCATCTGAGAGACGGTGCTCGTCTACCTGCAGTCCGAACGCGCGCAGTTTGCTGTCAATGACGGGCGTAAAGGTGTCCTTGATGCGTCCGTGAAAGACCTCCGAGCCCGTCGTCACAACGCCGACCTTCATCTTTCGATAGGGCAGAATGCGCAGCAACGGCTCGGAACCTGCCGTCTCACGCACCTTTTCCATCGTGCTCTTGTCAATGACGAGCGGAATCACGCGCATCCCTGCGAGCTTCGTCCCCGCCTTTACGGGATAGTGCTGCGCGATCGTCGCGATCATCACATCCGTGATGTCGTTCACCGCATTGAGTGCATCCTCGCGCACCTCGAACACGCCGTCCACCGTCGATGTCAGCTCGATCTTGCCTTCCTTCGGCTCGCTCGCCGTCATGTAGTCACTCCGGCAGAGGTCACGCAGAATCGCTGCCGCATCGTTCTCGTGCAGCATATTCTCGTCATCCTCCCAGACGTAAATATGCTCCTTGCCAATGCGCAGCAGCACCTCAACATCCTCCGCGCGGATCACATCGCCCTTGCGGAATCGCGCTCCCTTTCGCTCCCCTCGCACGATCTCCGTGATGTCGTGGCAGAGCATCATCCCTACTGCGTCCTGAACGCGAACCTCCCGCATAGTCCCTCCCGTTCCATCGATATGTATTTTTGAAAACACATAGTATATAACACGCATTCACGATCAAACAAGAACGGTTTTGCGATGAATTAATCTTTCTCTAAAAACCATTCTCATTTATACATTCTTCTTATTGATTATACCACATAAAATAAATTTTCTCTATGATTTTTCGTAAATGAGAAAGGTTTTTTGCGCCCTTTGTCCCTCTTTTCTGTAACAGAAGATTGCGCGCAAACGATTGATTTTCAATGCAAGGTACGCTATGATTAAAACATTCGGTCAGAAAGGAGGAATATACATGCCGAACGCAGGACTGACGCACTTCGATGAGGGCGGCGCCGCGATCATGGTGGATGTCAGCGGCAAGGAGAAGACGCACCGCGAGGCGATTGCAAGCGGACGCATCTATGTGAGCGATGCGGTCTATGCCGCCATCGAGGGAGGCACTGCGGCGAAGGGCGACGTACTCGGCGTTGCACGCATCGCAGGGATCATGGCGGCAAAGCGCACATCGGACACCATCCCGCTCTGCCACCCGCTGCCGCTCGCCAAATGCACGCTCGACTTCGCTCTTGAGGAGATTCCGCGCCGCGCCGTACGTGCGACTGCGACTGTAAAGGTCACAGGCGAGACGGGGGTCGAGATGGAGGCACTGCACGCTGTGAGCGTTGCACTCCTCACAATCTACGATATGTGCAAGGCAATTGACAAGCGCATGGAGATCGGAGACATTCATCTCGAGCGCAAGTCCGGCGGCAAGAGCGGCACATTTGTCCGCTGATTTGGGGAAAGGTCAGCTTTTCCAACACACACTCCGAGCAAGGATTATCTAAGGCAAAGTTGCTACGATGCCTTGCCTGACGGATTCCGTCACAGGGTACGACTTGGAAACGATCGTGCCTACTCTATTTTGTAAAGGAGAATACTATCATGAAACTTAGGAACTTACTTACGGCAGGTCTCACCGCCATGGCACTCTTTACTGCCGGCTGCGTGGGCGGCGGCGACAGCGCAAACAAGATGGACACGCCGAAGGAGGGTCCCGTCGAACTGCAGGTCTCTGCGGCGGCGAGCCTCACGGACGCGATGAAGGAACTCGGCGGTATGTACGAGAAAGAGCACGGGAATACGAAACTCGTCTTCAACTTCGGCAGCAGCGGCGCACTCCAGCAGGCGATCGAGAACGGCGGGGCTGCCGATGTCTTCGTCTCCGCTGCGCAGAAGCAAATGAATGCACTCGATGAGAAGAAGCTCCTCGCGGACGGCACGCGCGTCGATCTGCTCATCAACGACGTGGTTCTCATCACGGCAAAGGACAGCAAGCTGAACCTGCCCGACTTCAAGGCCGTGCTGAACCCAGAGGTTAAGCACATCGCCCTCGGTGAGCCGAAGGGCGTACCCGTCGGACAGTACAGTGAGGAAGTCTTTACAAAGCTCGGCATCCTCGATGATGTCAAAGCGCGCGCCGTCTACGGCTCGGATGTCCGTCAAGTGCTCGCGTGGGTCGAGACGGGCGATGCGGACTGCGGCGTTGTCTACGCAACCGATGCCGCCATCTCGGATAAGGTAAAGGTCGCCGCCGTTGCTCCCGAGGGTACACATAAGCCCATCGTCTACCCCGCCGCCGTCCTCAAGGATGCGAAGAACATGAACGAAGCAAAGGATTTCCTCGCGTTCCTCCAGACGGACGCTGCGAAGAAAGTCTTTGAGAAATACGGCTTCAAAGTGAAATAATGACGGACGAAACGCTATCCCCGCTCATCATCTCGCTTGAGGTCGCGGGTCTTGCGACGGTCATCACCTTCTTCGTCGGCATTGCTCTAGCCTACGGTGTCCTGCAGATCCGCAGCCGCCTCGCGGGCACGATCGCCGACGCCGTGATTACCCTGCCGCTCGTTCTGCCGCCGACCGTCGTCGGATTCTTCCTCCTGCTCTTCTTCGGAAAGCGCAGTACGATTGGAAGTTTTCTCCTGGCAATCGACCTGCCGCTCGTCTTTACTTGGCGCGCGGCGGTCATCGCGGCGGTCATCGTGAGCCTCCCGCTCATGTACCGCACGGCACGCGGCGCGTTCGAGGCGATTGACCAGAGCATGATCCATGCGGCACAGACCCTCAGCGTCAGCAACTGGCGCATCTTCTGGCGGATCATTCTGCCGAATGCACGGCACGGCATCCTCGCGGGGCTCGTCCTTTCGTTTGCCCGCGCACTCGGTGAGTTCGGCGCAACCATCATGTTCGCGGGCAATATTCCGGGACGTACGCAGACCATGTCCACCGCCATCTATGCGGCGGTACAGGCGAACGACTACGACCTCGCCTTTCGCTGGGCGATCATCATCTCCCTGTTCTCACTCTTCTTTATCGGAGCGATGAACCTGTACCTCAAACGGGAGGTGCGTGAATGAAGCTCGTCGTCAACATCGAAAAACGCCTGCGTGACTTCACTCTTGCGGCAAACTTTACGCTCACGGACACGACCCTCGCCCTCCTCGGCGCATCGGGCAGCGGCAAGAGCATGACGCTCAAGTGCATCGCGGGGCTCGAGCGTCCCGACTGCGGACAGATTGTCCTGAACGAGCGCATCCTCTTTGACAGTGAAAAGGGCATCAACCTCCCGCCGCAGGCGCGCAGCGTCGGCTACCTCTTTCAGAACTACGCCCTCTTTCCGAACATGACCGTACACGAGAACATCATCTTTGCGCTGGACGGCACGCGTGAGGAAAAGGAGCGTATCTTCAAAGAGAACGTCGCACGGTTCTCGCTGGAAGGGCTGGAAAGCGCCTATCCTGCAGGGCTCTCGGGAGGACAGCAGCAGCGCGTCGCCTTTGCACGTATCCTCGCACGCGGCGCGGATGTGCTGCTCCTCGACGAGCCGCTCTCCGCTCTCGACACACATCTCAAGTGGCAGATCGAGACGGCACTGCGCGAGATCCTCACCATGCAGGACATCTCGGCGATCCTCGTCACACATGACCGCGACGAAGCATTCCGTATCGCACAGGAGATCGCGACCGTCGATCGAGGGCAGCTCACGCCGCCGACGGATAAACACGAACTCTTTCGAAATCCACGTACGTGTGCTGCGACCACACTCACAGGCTGCAAGAACATCTCTGCCGCTCACAGTGTGGACGAGCACCACGTCGAGGCGATCGACTGGGGCATCACGCTCCGCGTTGCGGACGCGGCGACGGACGTGCGGCACATCGCCGTCCGCGCGCACTATCTTGTGCTTACAACAGAGAACGATGTGGATGCGCTCCCTGCGCGCATCGCCGAGGTCATCGAGAGCACCTTTACCTACATCGTCATGCTGCGCTTTGCAGATGGAGCGATGCCCATCCGCTGGGAAATCGACAAAGCAACGTGGCACGCACACGAAGCCGGCATCGGCGATACATTGCATTTCAACTTCCCCGTCGAGGAACTTATGCTTCTGAGGGACTAAAGCGCAAAAATCCCGAACAGTGATTCGTCACCGTTCGGGATTTCTTATGCGATTTTTTCCAACTTCCCCACCGTCATTGTATAGCAGGTATCGGCGTAGTTTCGCGCTTCACTCTCGTGCGTGACGAGGAGGACGGCAGTGCCCGCATGGGCGGTCTCGCGCAGGAGACGGAGGACGCTCTGCGTATTCTCCTCATCGAGATCGCCCGTCGGCTCATCCGCGAGAAGGATGCCCGGCTGCATCACGAGTGCGCGTGCAATCGTCACGCGCCTGAGTTCCCCGCCCGAGAGTTCGGACGGAGCAACCGACGCCAGCTTACGGATACCGAGGTGTTCCATCAGTTCATCCGCACGCGGGGCAAATTTTTCTGCCTTGCCCGCAAGCAGTGCGGGCAGCAGGATGTTCTCGCGCACCGTGAGCGCCGCGAGCGACATCAGCCGCTGCGGCACGATGCCGATACAGCGGCTGCGCAGACGAGTACGTGCGTCCTCCCCCATCGCATAGAGATCCACATCACCCACGAGCACGCGCCCCGTCACAGGCTTCATCAGCCCACCTAGGATATGGAGCAGCGTGCTCTTGCCGCTGCCCGAACGCCCCGTCACCACTGTAAGAGTCCCCGCCGCAAGGCGGAGATCCGTCTCCTGCACCGCTATGAAATAGCCATCCTTTGCACTATAGCGCAAAAAGTCCTGACTGATTTTCTCCGCACGAAGTTCCATCATCCATCCTCCCGCAGCATCTCACTGATCTGCGTATTCGTCACGCGCCCCACCGTCCACGCTGCTGAGAGGGTCCCCGACAGGATCGCCACAGCGAGTGTATTCACGGCGAGCATAGCGATCGTTCCGACATCCGGCAGGAGATAGGGGCGCATCAGCCCCTCCTTCATGAGACCGGCAAACGGCAGCAGAACAAGCGCACCGATGGCGATACCTGCCGCTCCGCCTGCCGCCGAGGTAATGACCGCCTCCGTCAGCATCAATCGCAGCAAGAAGGAACGTGTTGCGCCCGCGATGCGCAGGATCAGGAACTCACGCCGCCGCTCCCGTGCAGACAGATGGAATCCGATGCCGAGAACGACAACGGCAATCCCCCAGACAAATGCAATTAGGACACCGACCGTTTCGAGAATGCCGCCGAGCCCTGCCTCCACATGATGCACCATCCCATGCGCCGGCTTTGCCGAGAGTGCGGGATAGCTCTCATTGATGGCAGCCGCGAGCCCATCGGGCGTGAACCCCTCCCCTGTCCGAATCATCACGGCAGAGATGGCATTTCCCGTGGGAATCCCTTGGAAATAATCGAAGTCAAGCGATGCTGCATTTGCCATCATCGCACGCATCGTCTCCATATTCGTATAGACTGCCGTATCCATCCCCGTCCCCGTCGGACTTAGTCGCCCGACCACGCGGCATGGTGTGTTGTAAAATGTCAGCATCGCATCTGCAGGAACCGATATACCGCTGCCGACGAGGATGTCCCCGAAGCCCATCTCCGCAGCACGGCTCTCCTGCATCCATGGGCGAATCGTGAAATCGGTCGCGGGGTCAAAGCCGATCAGCTGCACCGCCACCGAGCAGCACCCCGCATGCGCCGAGGCGAGAAAAAACTGTGGTGTTGCCTGGGCAACGCCCGCCATTCCGCGCAGTTCATCCAGATAACGCGCCTCCATATAGAAATGCGCAGGCACGCCCTGTACAAGCACTCCCTCGAGCGCCTGTGCCTCTCCTGCCTCCTTCGGCAGCACCACAACATCTGCCCCAAGCCGCTGCTGAAAACGCATGAGCCCCCCTTGAAGTCCGAGCAGCACCTCGGAGCCGCCGAAGATCACGAGTGCGAGAATTGATACCAGCACTGCAAGTACGGCGAAGCGCGTCGTATTCCTGCGGCAGGTGCGCATAGCAAGCAGATATGCGAAGTTCATCCGTTCTCCCCTTTTTGATAGACATAAATATCAGCAGCGGCAAGCAGCACGTTCAACAGCGAGAGTACCGTCACCGCCGGCTCCATCACCGTATGGCAGTGCATCGTCTCCATCATGCAGAGATCGATGAGATGATCCGGCACAGCGAATGCCAATACGGAGACCGGAATCACGGCAAGTGAGAGGCCGATCTTGACCTGTGCGCGCGGAATGACAAGGTGCATGACTGCAATCGCGAGCAGTGCCGCCGCAATCCCAATGAGTGCCTGCCCCGCCCAGTGGCACGTCATCCACGAGCCGTCGGGGCGCGCCTCACAGGGCGCAAATACTGTCTGTATGCCGACAAAAAAGATAAGATTCAGCACGAGCAGCAGTACGTCCGTGATGCCGCATCTGCGTTTCTTTTCGTTCATGGTAACAACTCCTTCGATGAGATCAATTGTCTCCATATCGTAGCAAAATTAAGAATAGTTTTCAATGATTTTTTCAACAAATACAAAAGGAGCCGCAAATAATTGCGGCTCCGAATTTACGAATGGCAGGGGTAGCTGGACTCGAACCAACGCATGCGGGATTCAGAATCCCGTGC